>CADBSB010000041.1 GCA_902797235.1 uncultured Ruminococcus sp.
AAGCACCTGACCGATGTTCATACGCGACGGAACGCCCAGAGGGTTAAGGACTATATCAAGCGGTGTGCCGTCCGCTAAGAACGGCATATCCTCGGGCGGCAGTATGCGGGAAACAACGCCTTTGTTTCCGTGACGGCCCGCCATCTTGTCGCCGACGGATATTTTACGCTTCTGCGCTATATAAACTCTTACGACCTTCGTGACGCCGGGCTGCAGCTCGTCGCCGTTTTCGCGTGAGAATACGCGTACGTCAACGACTATACCGGATTCGCCGTGCGGCAGACGCAGAGACGTGTCTCTTACCTCGCGCGCTTTTTCGCCGAATATGGCGCGGAGCAGTCTTTCCTCGGGCGTGAGCTCCGTCTCGCCCTTCGGGGTGACCTTACCTACGAGTATGTCGCCCGCGCGTACTTCCGTACCCTTGCGGACTATACCGTCGGCGTCGAGATCCTTTATCGCGTCCTCGGACACGTTCGGTATCTCTCTCGTTATATCCTCAACGCCGAGCTTCGTCTCTCTCGCCTCGTGAGAATATTCCTCTATATGAAGCGACGTATAAACGTCGTCACGTACAAGTCTTTCGTTAAGCAGTACGGCGTCCTCGTAGTTGTAGCCTTCCCACGTCATGAAGCCTATGAGAGCGTTTTTGCCGAGCGCTATCTCGCCGTTGGCGGTCGCGGGACCGTCGGCTATAACGTCGCCCTTCTCCACTCTGTCGCCCACGTTGACTATCGGTCTCTGGTTGACGCAGGTACCCTGGTTGGAACGCTTGAACTTGATCATCGTGTAGACTTCCTTGCGTCCGTCGTCGGTGATCACGGTTATATCGTCGGCAGTAACTCTTTCAACGGTACCCGCGGATTTTGCGAGCACGCAGACACCGGAGTCGACGGCGGCCTTGTATTCCATACCGGTACCGACTATCGGAGCATCCGTCGTAAGGAGCGGAACGGCCTGCTTCTGCATGTTCGAGCCCATCAGAGCACGGGAGTTGTCGTCGTTTTCAAGGAACGGGATCATCGAAGTCGCGACGGACATGACCATCTTCGGCGATACGTCCATGTAATCGACCTCTTCACGGTCGGCCTCGCGCACCTCGTTCTTGTCTCTGACTATAACTCTCTTGTGCAAGAATCTGTGGTTCTCGTCAAGCGGCTCGTTCGACTGAGCGACTATATAATTGTCCTCGACGTCCGCCGTCATATACTGAACGTCGTTCGTCACCACGCCGGTCTCCTTGTCGATGCGGCGTAAGGGAGTTTCTATAAATCCGTACTTGTTTATTCTCGCGTAGGAGGCGAGGTACGAAATAAGACCTATGTTAGGACCTTCCGGCGTCTCTATCGGGCACATCCTTCCGTAGTGCGTGTAGTGGACGTCACGGACTTCGAACGAAGCGCGGTCACGCGACAGACCGCCGGGTCCGAGAGCCGATAAACGGCGTTTGTGAGTGAGTTCCGCCAAGGGGTTAGACTGATCCATGAACTGGGACAGAGGAGATGAGCCGAAGAATTCGCGTATAGCCGTGACTATGGGACGCGGGTTCATCAGGTCCTTCGGGTTTATCTTTTCCGAATCCTGAACGGTCATCCTCTCCTTGACAATCTTGTCCATGCGGGAGAAGCCTATGCGGAAGTTGTTCTGCAAAAGCTCGCCCACGCAGCGCAGACGGCGGTTGCCCAGATGGTCTATATCGTCCATCGTGCCTATACCGTGTCTCAAACAGAGCATATAGTTGATGGAGGCGAAAATATCTTCTTTTGTGATATGCTTCGGAACGAGCTCGGCGGCGCGGAGCCTTGCCTCGCCTATTATCGCGTCGCGGTCGGAGCCGCATTTGTTCATTATATCGAGCAGAACGGAGAGGTTGACCTTTTCCGTGATGCCGGCGTCGGACAGATCGAAGCCCAGAGCCGCCTCGGGACGGATCGTGCTGTTAGACAGCACCTTCATCTCCTCGCCGTCCTCGACCTCAACGAATACCTCGTTGACGCCCGCGAAATCTATCTTCTCGGCTATCTCTTTCGTGACAGCCGTGCCGGCGTCGTACATGAACTCGCCGGTTACGGGGTTTACGACGGGACGCGTGAGCGTTCTGCCGACGATGCGCTGACCGATAGCGAGCTTTTTGTTGTATTTATAACGTCCGACGTTTGCAAGGTCGTATCTCTTCGGGTCGAAGAACATATTGTTTATGAGGATCAGCGCGCTTTCCTGTGTGGGCGGCTCGCCCGGACGGAGCCTCTTGTATATCTCCTTCAGAGCCTCCTCGGTGATCGAGGTACCGTTGTTCTGCGCCTCGTCTACCAGAATATCCTTTTCAAGCGTGCTGCGCATCATTTCGTCGTTACCGAAGAAATTGAGGATGTCGGCGTCGGATTCGATACCGAGAGCGCGTATCAGGATGGATATAAGTATCTTTCTGTTCTTGTCTATCCTTACGTAGAACACGTCGTTCGTATCGGATTCGTATTCGAGCCACGCGCCGCGGTACGGGATGACCGTCGATGAAAACAGCGTTTTGCCCGATTTGTCAAGGTCGCTGTGGAAATAAACGCCCGGAGATCTGACGATCTGCGAAACGACGACGCGCTCCGCACCATTGATGACGAACGTTCCGTTGTCCGTCATAAGCGGGAATTCCGTCATATACACAAGGTCCTCCTGCACTTCACCGGTCGCCTTGTTAGTCAGACGGACGGTGACGCGCATCGGGGCGGCGTAGTTTACGTCGCGTTCCTTGCACTCCTCAACGGGATACTTCGGGTGTTCATCAAGCTTGTAGTCTATAAACTCGATGATAAGGTTGTTCGAGTAGTCGGTTATCGGAGATACGTCGCGCAGTACCTCGTTCAAGCCTTCCTTCAAAAACCATTCGTAAGAAGATTTCTGGATCTCGAGCAGATTGGGGAGAGGGAGAACTTCCTCTATTTTTGAGAAACTCACTCTCTCGGTCTTGCCAAGCTTTTGGGTTTTGAACATATTTACCTCTCCATTTTATAAAACTTACAATTATTTTGCGTAGATCGTATTATTATAAGAAACCGCAAAAACGGCATACTCCCCATAATAGTACAGTTTAAAAGAATATCACGCTTGTCTCATTTTTTCAACACTATAATATTTATTTTTTTGAGATAAAATGTAAAGTCAAATTATGAATTTTTAGTAAATTTTTGTATAGTATTCAGTAAATTATGAGCCGTTTTTGCTTTCGTTGTTGTGAATGTGCATAAAATACCCAATTTGCACATTTAAGCTGTATGGAAATATTATACAAACGGAGCACAAAAACAAAATGTATAAAATTTCATAATTTTAAAGGTCAGTTCACAATATTTTGTCGATTTTTCTGTTGTTCTCCACCGTATCCGTAGGGGTCGACGCCCACAACGACCCGTTATAAGGTGTCGCTTCGCGACGAATCGTAATGCGGGAGCGGAGACCGCTCTCCTACGAGAACGGTGGGTTGTCCGTTTGTTTGCGATAATTCTGTTCGCCTCAGTTCTGAATTCTTAATTTTAAATTTTTCGTTTTCCTCTTGACAAATCAAAAATCTTGTGGTATGATGTAACTGTACTAATACAATTCATACAGTTAGGAGCGGGAAATGTACCGTATAGATTTATTGTCAAGGGTGCCGATATACGAGCAGATCATATCCCAAACGGAAAAATACATTATCACGGGCGTTCTGAAGCCCGGCGACGCGCTTCCGTCCGTGCGTGGTCTTTCCCTGTCGCTTCACGCTAACCCGAACACGGTGCAGCGGGCGTTTACGGAGCTTGAGCGGCGCGGACTGATAATCACGTTTCAGGGCAAGGGCTGTTTCATAAGACCCGACGCGAAGGACGTACTGTCGGATAAGGCGCGTCAAAGGCTCGGCGAAGTTAAAGAGCTTTGCCAAGAGCTGATCGCCGCGGGTGTCAGCCGCGACGAGATAATAAGAGAAATAAATAATATAACGCTCGATAACGAAACGAAGGGGGTCAATTGATATGATAAAACTGTGCGGCGTAAAAAAATGCTTTGACGGAAAGCCCGTTATAGAGGACCTTGATCTGACGGTTATGTCCGGCGGTATATGCGGTATAGCGGGCAGCAACGGGGCCGGTAAATCAACTCTTTTACGTCTTATGACCGGCGTGTATAAGCAGGACGCCGGAACGATCGTCGCGGACGGCGAGCCCGTATGGGAAAATCCCACGGTGAAAGCCCGCTTCGCGTACGTGCCGGACGAGGTGTTTTTCGAGCCCGGCGTAAATATAAAAAGTCTGATAAAAACGAACAAGCTGCTCTACCCCGCGTTCGACGCCGAAAAATGCGAGGCATATGCAAAGGAATTTGAGCTCGATATTAAAAAATCCGTTTCCTCGTTTTCAAAGGGTATGAAACGGCAGGTCGCGCTGATTTCAGCGCTTTGCAGACAGCCTGATTACTGCTTCTTTGACGAGACGTTCGACGGGCTCGATCCCGTTATGCGCCGCCGCTTCAAAAACCTTATAATCGATAACGTTATAAGCCGCGGAGCCTCGGCGATCCTCACCTCGCATTCGCTTAGGGAATTCGAGGACGTGTGCGACAGGCTTGCGATAATCCATAAGGGAAAAATCGTGTATGAAAACGCGGCAGACGAGATAAAATCTTCCGTCTTCAAGGTTCAGGCCGCGTACGGCGATATCCGCGACAGAGCGTTTGACGGACTTGAAATACTCGATATAAAAACAGATGGAAAGGTTTACGAGCTTACGGTAAAGGGCAATAAAGACGATATAACGGAGATTTTGAAGAAAACAACCCCGGTTTTGCTTGATGTATCCGCGCTTTCACTTGAGGAATTCTTTATATACGAGCTCGGCTCGTTGGGCTACGGCGAAAAATCGTCCGAGAAAGACACGATATGAAAAAGAGTATATTGAATAAAAATCTGTTTTTTGAAGGGCTGCGCCGTCTGCGCGGGCTTATAATAACGTTTGCCGCGCTGTCCGCGGTATCGTCAGCTTTGCTCATAGTGATAAATATAATTACCGGTACGCGCGTACAGTCAACGGGCAACGGATACGTTTACGCGCTGCCCGGTCTTCTGCTCGTATTTGCCGGCGCGCCCGCGCTCGCATCCCGTACGTTTTCATATCTGAACAAGCGTAAGGGCTCCGACTTTTTCCACGCGCTGCCGTATACGAGAACTTGTCTGTTCTTATCATTCCTGTCGTCTTTGATAACGGCGATAACCCTGATAACGGCGCTCATCACCGCCATCGGCGCCGTCGCGTACAGCGTATCCGGCGGTCCCGAGAGCGCGACTTCGCTGTTTTTCATGATGATGCTCGCCTGCTATATCGCCTCGCTTTACGTCTCGGCGGTCGTCGTTATGACCGTGTCCGCGTCGGGCTCGCCTTTTACGGAAACGGTAATGAGCATAGTGCTGATAATCTTCCCGCAGGTGCTTATCTCGTCTTTCTGTAACTATGTAATATCAAACGTTCCGACGGCGGTGATGACGGACGTTTACCGCGCGGTTAATCCATCGGGCGACCCGAATATTTTGGGCTTGCCGCTGCGTCTTGTAATCACGTTCTTGGGCGGCTACACGATAGACGAAGCGTACGCGCCCTTGCCGTATATCTATACGTCCGTTATTTGCGTGCTGTATTTTGCCGCCGCTTATCTGCTGTTCAGATACAGAAAAAGCGAGACGGCGGAGAGATCCGCGCCGTCCGCCGCGTTTCAGGCGGTTTTCAGAGTTATCGTGACGTGCGCGTTCTCGTTTATCGGCATACTTATGGTTTCAAGCGGCTTTAACGGAAGCAACAAGATCAAAAGCCTTTTGCCCGCCATAATAATATTCTTCGCCTTGGCGACGGTATCGTATTTCATATTTGAACTTATATCATCAAAAGGCAAGAAGAATCTATGGAAAACCCTGCCGACGCTCGCCGCGGTCGTTGTACTTAATTTCACGTTCCTCGGCGCTCTGTACGGAATATACACGTATGAATTCAACTTCGGCACCGACCCCGATAAAGTCAGCGCCGTAACGGTAACAAAGAACACCGTGAGCAGTTCCGATGATCTGGACATGGCGGAATTGGCATACAGAAAAATCCTTAAAAAAGGTTATCAAATAAAAAATGATGAAACGGTCGATGCGATGTGCCGCGAGATAAAATACGTAAACGAAAATTACAGAGGCGGACAAGATGAGTTTTTGATTTTCAACGTGAGAAGCGGTATCATAACAAGAAAAAGATCGATGAACGTTTTTTATGACCTTAAAGCGATGGTAAAGGATGAAATACGTGAAAGTGAGGAATACAAGAGACTGTTAAAGATCCTGCCCGAACAGCAAAGACAATACAAGCAAAACGAGTATTCGGCAGGCGTGTTCTTTGACGGCGCTGATTTTAAATACACCTCATATTCGCAGGACGACATTGATAAAGTGATAGATGCGCTGAAAAAGGAGCTTCCCGGGGTTGATAACGACAAATGGGAACGGCTGATAACGAGGGCCGGTATGATGGGCGGCAATACACGGATACGTTATTATACGGACTACGGATATCTCACCGTACCGCTTTCCGAGGAGCTCACGCCCGAAGCGTATAAGCTGGCGTATGAAATAGTGACGAAAAATAAATAAGGTGTCGCTTCGCGACGAATTATGGTGGGTCCCCACCCCTCACGGCTCGACGTTCCGTCTCGCCACCCCCCAAACCCCCCTGTCCCCTCCCGGGAAACCCCACCGCTTTTCGCGGTGGGGAACCCCGGCTCCCGTCATTCTTTGAATGATGGGGCGGCGTTTTGCGGCGCACAATTACTGTCGGCTCTGCCGACACTTTTTATTTTTATATTGAAAAATTCATTTTTTTATATTATAATGCTCTTTGAGTAAACAAGGAGGATAAGATCATGCCCTTTTCAACATATTTAGACAGTATGAGAGACGACTGCAAAGAGCTTGTAGCACAGCTTTCAAAGAGCTTCGAATACGTCAGCATACTCGGCACGGACGTGCACGCCGAAGCTTACAGGGCTGACAGAAAAATGTCGTCCGCGCAGGACGGCGAAGGCGAATGCGGCTTCGTCATAAAGATGCACAACGGTGATTCGTTTTACGAATATTCGTGCGACGATATCAAAGGCGACAAAAAGGCGCTTGCCGAAAAGATAGTAAATTCAACAAAGACCGATCCCGAGCTGTACGAAAGGCGCGTAAAGACCGCGCCCGTGTCCGACACGCCCATGAAAAAGGATTTTGTACGCGAGACGGATTTTGACAAATATTCCGACGAATATCTTTTGTCCTTATGCAAAAACGTATCGAAAAAGCTGCTTGAAAAAGACGAGAAGGTACTGAACGCGATGGTCGTGATACAGCCGTACACCGTGTCAAAGCTTTTCATCACGAAAAACAGAGAGCTGTCCCAGCATTACGGCTGGGCGAACGGCGGCAAAATGGTCATTTACAACGACGGAAAGATGGCGCAGGCGCGCGATTTCGACGGCGCCGGCAGTCTTGCCGAGATAATAGCAAAGCTTGACAAAAACCTCGACAAGCTGATAGACCTTGCAAAGCATCTTACAAAGGCTCAGCCCATAAAGCCCGGCGTATACGACGTTATAACGGACAGCTCGATAACCGGTCTTATAGCGCACGAGGCGTTCGGCCACGGCGTTGAGATGGACCAGTTCGTAAAGGACAGAGCCATGGCCAAACACTGCGTCGGTCAGTACGTCGCCTCCCCGATAACGAATATGCACGACGGCGCGGCGGCGACGGTCTCCGTGGCTTCGTATTTCTTTGACGACGACGGAGTTTTGGCGCACGACACGCAGATAATTAAGGACGGCATACTCGTCGCGGGGTTATCCGACCTCGCCTCCGCCACTCAGCTCGGGACCGAGCCGACGGGCAACGGACGCCGCGACAATTACAGAAGAAAAGCGTACTCCAGAATGACAAACACGTTCTTCTCAAAGGGTACCGACAAGTTGGAGGATATGATCGCCTCCGTAAAGCACGGCTATATGCTGTTTGAGACGAACAACGGCATGGAGGACCCGAAGAACTGGCAGATCCAGTGCACGGCGGAATACGGCATAGAGATAGTCGACGGCAAGCTGACGGAAAACTACGTCTCCCCGGTCGTCATGTCCGGCTCCGTGCCCGAGCTATTGAAATCCATATCAATGATCTCGGACGAATTTGAGGTACACGGCTCCGGCTACTGCGGCAAGGGCTACAAAGAATGGGTGCGCGTCTCAGACGGCGGTCCGAATCTTAAAGCGAGGTGCAAATTAGGATGAAAAACTTAAATAAATTACTTGATGAATACGAGGGCATGAGCGGTTACAGGATAGTTGAAAAGCACGTCTTGTCGTACGAGCTGTTTTTCGTGCACAGATCGCTTGAAACGGTGAGGGACACGGACACAACGGCGACGGACGTCACCGTTTACGTCGATCACGACGGCGTGATGGGCGATTCCACGTTCCACGTTTACCGCTCCATGACCGAGGATGATATAAAGAATAAAATAAAGACCGCCGCGTCGCGCGCTCTGCTCGTATCGAACCAGCCGTACGAGCTGCCGGACGGCGGAAAGCTTGAAGAAAAGCTCCCGACCGATCTTGATAAATACGAGCCGAAGACACTCGGCAGGATGATAGCCGACGCCGTGTACGACGCGGACAACGTCCCGGGCGGCTCGATAAACGCGCTTGAAATATTCATTTACCGCGAGGAAAAGCACGTCGTAAACAGCCGCGGCGTCGACAAGAAGCAGACCGTCAACCGCGTTATGATCGAAGCGATACCTACGTTCACGGACAGGGATGAATCGGTCGAGCTTTACGAGGATCACCGCTTTACGAAATTCGACCGCGAAAAGATAACCGCGGAGATATCGGAGAAAATGAAAGAGGTGTCCGACAGATACAGAGCCGAAAAGCCGGGCAAGGAGTTGAACGTGAACGTTGTTCTCCGCCCGCACGAGATAGCAAGTCTTTGCGGTGAGCTTTCATACGACTGCAACTATCAGGCGATCTATATGCACGCAAATCTCCATAAGGACGGCGACGATCTGCAGCCCGGCGACTGCGACAAAATCAACCTGACAATGAAGGGCGTTATAGAGGGCAGCGAGAACTCCGCGTATTTTGACGGAGACGGCGCAAAGCTCACGGACACCGTGATAATAAAGGACGGCGTTGTCTGCGGAAGCCACGGCTCGTACCGCTTCGGTCAGTATCTCGGCGTCAAGGAGCCGAGCGGCGCTCTCGGTTGCATCGAGCTCGGCGCCGGCACGCTTACGGATGAGGAGATCGGGAAAGAGCCGTATATAGACGTTGTCTCGATGTCGGGAATACAGGTAGACCTGTATAACGATTATATCGGCGGCGAGATCCGTCTCGCGTACTATTACGACGGCGAAAAAACAACGCCCGTTACCGGCGTTTCAATGAGCGCAAAGCTTTCCGACGTGCTCTCTTCCCTCCGCCTGTCAAAGAAGACCGACGTTTGCCGCAACTATAAAGGTCCCGTAAAGCTTCTTATGAAAGGTGTGTCCGTACTCTGATGAAGATAGACTTACACGTCCATACGAGCGAGGTCTCGTTCTGCGGCCATATGTCCGCGTCCGAGATCGCCGACGCATATAAGGAAAAAGGCTACGACCTGATAGTCATTACAAATCATTTCAACACGTATACCGCAAACAGATCCGCAAACGAAAGAGGCGTTCTGGATTTCTTCCGCTACTATAACGACGCGTATCATCTTGCAAAGGAGGAGGGGGAAAAACGCGGCCTTACCGTGCTCAACGGCTACGAGATACGGTTTGACAATTCCGACAACGACTATCTCGTATACGGAATGCCCGACGAGATAGCGGCGGGATACAAGGAGCTTTTCAAAATGTCGCCGAAGGACTTTTCCGCGATAGCGAACGAGGAGGGCTTTCTGTTCTATCAGGCGCATCCGTTCAGAAACGGTATGAGGATAACCAATCCCGCGTACCTTTTCGGCATCGAGATAAAAAACGGCAACCCGCGCCACGACAGCAGAAACGATATAGCGGCGATCTGGGCGGAAAAGTTCAATATGCACGCCATAGCCGGCTCCGACTGCCACCAGCCCGAAGACGCCGGCGTCACGGGCATAACGACGGAGCGGCAGATAAAAACGGAACAGGATCTTCTGTCCCTGCTCCGCGACGGCGACTACCGTATTTTATGATAAATTAAGCCCAAGGTATTGACAAAATCTCAAAACCGTGCTATAACAATAACGTAAAAAGAAGGCATACCGTATCAAGATCAACCCTTGACGGCGGTTGCTTCCTCAGTTGATCTAAGATAAACCGTCAACCGTGAGAAGTTTGGGCGGTTTATCTTTTTTTGCTACTTATGTAATGACTGCATATAAACAGTCATTTTTATATTTCAATATTTATAGTTTTTTATGTAATAATGGTACCGCAAATCAGAGGAATCGACCGAGGCGCGCCATAACAGTTTTCCGTTTTTATCGTACGCGCCGTAAACCGTCTCCGTTATACATTTGTCCCTATCTATCTTCGGAGTAAGATAATCGGGCGTACGGTAATACCATGATGTATCTTCAATGTTTTCTATGCCTTTTGCCAAGCCCGCGGCGTTTTCCGATACGACGAGGAAAAAGTCGCCGTAATCTATTACGGACGTTACGTAACCGTCGGAAAACTCTTTAATGAAAAAGTCTTTTGAATAAAAGTTTTCTCCGTTAAGACAGCCGAGATACCGCGTTCCCGCGTATATACCCGTTTTGACTATCTTTTTTACTTTCATGTCAAAATCTAAATATATGTCTTTATACGAATACTTTATCTCATCCGACGCTCCCTCTGCTATCGCATCCGCGTTTATGATTATATAATCGTCCGTTACCTTTACGGTATCTATCCACAAAAACCTGTATTTAAGAAATTCCTCGTATTTTATAAGCTCGCCGCTTTTGCTTATCTTTATATATGATGCGGTCGTGCGGTTTTCGTTTAAATAAGGGCGAAATTCTCCGGTTTCAAAATCAACGGTACAGTGAAAAATCGCATAGTAGAAGCCGTTTCTTTCAAACATTGAAACAAGTTCATAACCCTCCTGTTTTTCTATCGGTACCTCCCATTCCTTTTCGCCGTTTTTATCGTATTTTACAATGAAGGTCGTCATTTCCTTATCTATATCAACGTCGCTCTCCTCGCCCGGTGTGTCGTAATACCACCAGACAAAGCCGTTTACGAGTATTATACCGCCGTCGTCCGTCGCTTCAGCGAAAGTTATCATATGATATTCGCGCCATTGTTCAAAAAGCTCTGTTAGTTTATTGCCGTATTTATCGTACAATCTTACGCGCTGACCGTAATTCTCGTCACGCACGCTGACAATGCCGTACTTGTTTGCTCTTGAATTGAAAAAGCGGTTTTCCGATACCGTTTTTTCAAATTCCTTTGGCACCTCGCCGTACGCTAAAACGTGCTCAAAAGTCGGTTCGTTCAATATCAGATTATCATTAGACGCTTTGGCTGCGATGATCCACGTAACTATCGCGGGGATAATCCCGAGAACGATCGGTGCAAGTAATATCAATACTGTTTTTATTTTTTTCACCGTCACGCCCCCCTTTATTATATAAGTATCAAAAAACCGCGAAAAAGTTTCAGATATTTGCAGAATTAACGCTTTTTTTACATTTTTCTTTTTTATTTTATCACAGAAAATCGGCGTTGTCAATATGTAAAAGCCTTTCGGCGCGTTTTGAATATGTATTCTTATTATATTTTTTACATTTATCATAATGAATTTTAATTGCAGTATTTTCGTGTTTGCGTTATAATAAAATAAATATTTATTCATTTTACGGTGTGTTATGTATTACGATAAAAACCGACGGTATTTTGAAAATAAAAGGCTGACGTATTTTCTGGGGCTCGGGTTTATTGCCGCGGCGCTGATACTGTTTTTCGTGTGGCCCGTCGATCAGGACAATTACAGAATAATTACGATGTCCGTCGTGCCGGTGCTCATCGTGGGCTGCGTTCTGTTTTTCGGCTCCATGCTGCGCCGCTCGAGCGAGCACGAGATAGACGAGGACGTCGATAAAATGCTTGACGGCTTTGAGCAGAAGGCGTATTTCGACCTTGATATGTACGATAACGAGCTTCCCTACGTATCGAGCGTTTCGATGGAATGCTACAACTATTTCGACACGCCGTACGTAAGGCGCGACGGTCAGGGCGTTTACAGAACGGACCACTACGTCAAAACGCTCATATATTTCAAAAAGGACACGCTCTGCACGGCGTCCCGCACCGTTCATCTCGTTGACGAGGGGTGCGACGACGTGTATAAGATGATCCCCTACTCAGAGATAACGGACGCAAAGCTTGAAAAGCGCGAGCGGACGTACACGGTAGGCAAAAAAGAGGTAACTATCGTATTTTACGAGTTCAACGTCTACTGCGGCGAGGAGTTAAGATTTTCCGCGCAGACGAGGTACGATTACACGGTGGAGTGCGCGATAGAGGACATAAAGAAACAGGCAAAGAGAAGCAGAGAATGAAAGAATTTGTTTTAGCGTCCTTCAACATAGGCGCGGCGGGTAAAATGTATAACGGCTACGACGAGCGCGACCTGTCCGCAATAGCTGATTTTATCGGCAAATGCGGCGCGGACGTCGTTTCGATGCAGGAGGTCGATATCGGCTGCAAAAGATCAAAAGGCGTCGACATGGTCTCTTACATATCCGGAAAAGCCGGTTACCCCTATACGCATTTTATAACGATAAGGCCGTTTCAGGACGGGCTTTACGGTACGGCGATAATATCGAGGTACCCGATCGTTGACAAAAAGACGATAAATTATAAAGTAAAGGTCGCAAAGCAGGGCACGTCCTGCGGCTACGCCGTGATAGATTTTGACGGCGATCTCGTCACCGTTTTCAACACGCATCTTTCATGTGAAAGCGACGAGGGCAATCTCGACACTATGAGCTGTCTTAACGACGAGCTGCGCGCTTATTATAACGAACGCGGCGGATTTTTATGCTGCGGCGATTTCAACACCTCGCCCGCGGTCGTATCAGGCAATATAACGTGGGTATCGTACGCGAACAAAGACCTATACACCTACGCCGACAGGAGCATAGACAACGTGCTGTACACCAAAGAATTTGAGGTTTACGACGTTCACACGCTCGACGCGACGACGGATATGATCTCCGACCACAATATGCTTATTTGTAAAGTCAAGGTATTATGAAACCGAATATTTTATTTATCTGCTCCGACCAGCAAAGGCGCGACTGCTTAGGCTACACGGACGGATACCCCGTAAAAACGCCGAATATCGACTCGCTCGCATATGACGGCGTTGATTTTTCAAACGCGTATACGCCGAATCCCATATGCGTGCCGGCGCGGCGCAGTCTTGTCTGCGGCAGGCGTCCGGAGCACGTCGGGACGCTCTGGAATTACGACCAGGGCATACCGTCCATCCCGTTTTCACCCGGCAATTATTCGTGGAGCCGAGATTTACGGGCGGCGGGATATAAGTGCGGATACATCGGCGCGTGGCACGTGTCCGATCTGCCCGCGACGGAGTTCGGTTACGACGACTATATCCCCGTCTCCGCTCTGAGCACGCCCGACACGACGAAATACGAAAACGGCTGGTTCGGTGATAAATGCGACTTACCGCTAAAACAAAGTGAAACGCACCGGGCGGCGTACGAAGCGATAGAGCTTATCAAAAAATACGACGGCCGTCCTTTTCAGATCCGCGTCAACTTCTCAGCCCCGCATTTGCCGTGCAGACCTTCCGAGCCTTTTGCGTCCATGTATTCCGACGTACCGCTGTGGCGTGCGTTTAACGACGATCTGCAAAACAAACCGTTCATGCAGCGGCAGATGGTGCAGAACTGGAACAACGCGGAAACGAACGAAGAAAAGTTCCGTCATATGATACGTATGTATTACGGCATAATATCGCAGACGGACGACGCCGTCGGGATAATGATAAATTATCTTAAACAAAACGGTCTGTACGACGATACGGTCATAATCTACACGTCCGACCACGGCGATATGTGCGGCGAGCGGCGCATGATGGACAAGCACTATATAATGTACGATTCGGTCGTCCGCGTACCGCTTATTATAAAATATCCGAGGACGAAACCGAAAACGGTCGCCGATCCCGTCGTACACGCGCTTGATCTTGTGCCCACGCTGCTCGATATTTGCGGCCTGCCGAAGCCCGACGGACTTGAGGGTATCAGCCTTATGCCGTACGTTACGGGCGATGCGCCCGAAAAGGTGAGGAAATACGCGCTCGTTACGTACAACGGCCAGCAGTTCGGGCTGTATACGCAGAGGATGATAACGGACGGCCGCGTAAAATACGTCTGGAACTGCTCGGATAAGGACGAATTATATTTTTTGGACGAAGATAAAGACGAGCTGATAAACCGTATTGATGATGAGGGCTGCGCGGAGCTTATATCAGATCTGCGCCGCGATATGGCAAAAGAGCTGAAAGACGCGGACGATTACACGATGAGATCGCCGTGGCTTTACGATACGTTATACAACGGCAGAAAGGCAAAATGATATGTTTGATAAAACTGTCGCCGCGATCTCCACGCCTTACGGCAGAGGCGCGATAGCGATGATAAGGATGACGGGCTGTGACGCTTTGAAGATCGCAGACGCCGTTTTCCGCCCGAAATGCGGCAAAAGTGTTTTAAAGCTATCGTCAAATCACGCGTCGTACGGCGAATTTTTGTACGACGGCGGCGTGATCGACGACGGGATGATCACCGTCTACCGCGCGCCCCTCTCGTACACGGGAGAGGATATGGCGGAGCTGTGCTGTCACGGCGGTATGCTCGTTTCCTCCGTTATACTGAAAGCGCTCGTCGACGCCGGCGCATCATACGCCGAGGGCGGCGAATTCACAAAGCGCGCTTTCGTAAACGGCAAAATGCGCCTGACGTCCGCCGAGGCGATAATGGACGTTATAGACGCGGAGACCGTAGGCGCGCTGAAGCTCGCCGGCGGCAACAACAGAGGACTTCTCTCCTGTGAGGCGGAATTTTTATATAATGAATTAAAGCACCTCATAGCCGCGACGTACGCGTATATAGACTATCCCGACGAGGATATGACTGACGTGACGGTGACGGAGCTTAAAGAAAAGATAATGGAGCTCATATCCCGTGCGGAAAAGCTCAAAGGCACGTATAAGACCGGCTCCGCGGTGTGCGGCGGCGTTAAGACCGCCATCGTCGGAAAAACGAACGTGGGAAAATCGTCTTTATTGAATATGCTTACGGGCGAGCAGACGGCGATAGTTACGGAGATACCCGGCACCACGCGCGACGTTGTGACCGGCAGTATGATCTGCGGACAGATTAAGCTTAAACTGTCCGACACGGCGGGTATACGCCAAACGGACGACACGGTGGAGCGCATAGGCGTTGAGCGTGCTGTAAGCACAATGGAAAACGCCGAGCTCGTGCTCGCGGTGTTCGACGGCTCAGACGACCCCGCGGGTGATAAGGAGCTTATAGAACAGCTGAAAAAACTGACCTGCCCGGTCATAGCCGTAATAAACAAATCCGATCTGTCGGACGGCGAAGGGTATGACGGCATATTTGAGAACACCGTTCACATAAGCGCGAAAAA
>CADBSB010000042.1 GCA_902797235.1 uncultured Ruminococcus sp.
CTCTGCGAGCCAGCGGAAGACTGCTATTACGGCTTTTTCCCGCAGTGCTATCCCGCGACGGGCGACTTCAAAAACGGGGCGCTTACGACGTGGTCGTTCTGGCTCATTGCGGAGATACGCGAGTATTACGAAAGAACGGGTGACAGAGAACTTATAGACAGGATGAAGCCGCGCATAGACGGATTTTTTGACGGCGTTTCGAAGCTCTGCGGAGAGCACGGTCTGTTTGAATCGCACAGCACCGTTTTCGTCGACTGGTCGCTTTCAAACAACCGCGAATACGTTTATCCCATATCAAGCGCGGCGAACGTCCTGTACGCATACTCGCTTGAATGCTACGATCTGCTTTACGGCGTGCCGGAGGCGAGGGAGCACGCCGCAAAGATAAGGAAAACCCTGAAAGAAACGACGATAGACGGCGGCGGTTACGACCCGCGCTTCATCCTGCACGACAGCCTTGAATACAAGGACGGAAAGCTGAAAGGCAAGCCGTTTTACAGCGAGGCGGCGCAGTACACGATGCTCTGGGGCGGACTGTTTTCGGAGGAAGAATGCCCCGGTCTTATCGACGCCGTGGTGAATGAATTGGGCCCGGCGCCGAACAGAAAACCGCCGACGCTCGACATCGGCGCGGCGAATATGTTCATAGGGCTTTGCATAAGGCTCGATATGCTCTCAAAGCTCGGCTATACCGACGTTATGCTGAAGGAAATACGCCGTCTCTGCGGCCATATGTTGAAAGAAGGTCCGGGGACGCTGTGGGAGACCGTAAGCGGCACGTCAAGCCGCTGCCACGGCTTTATGGCGCATATCGGCGTGCTTCTGAGCCGCGATATTTTAGGTCTTGACATACCTCGAACCGTACCGGAAAAGACGGTGAAAATAGCGCCGCACACGTCCGGTCTGCGCTTCGCGCAGGGCACCGTGAACACGCCGGACGGCGTTATAAGCGTAAGCTGGTCGTTATCCCGCAAATCGTTTGAGCTGAACGTCACGGCGCCCAAAGAATACACGCTCGGCGTGACGCTTCCGGAGGAGGTCAGAGGCTTTGACAAACTAACGGTGAACGGAGCGGAAATAACGGGGAAAGAGTATAATTTTAAACTTAAATCTCCGGTTGCAATTAAGGCGATACAATAATTTTTGAGTTTTCAGCCGTAGGGCGGGGGATTGCTCCCGCCGCCGAGTGTTCGCCTCATCCACCGCTGCCCGCGAACCCCCACCGCTGTTCGCGGCGGGGAACCCCGGCGTGGTCCCCCTTCCCCAAAAGTAATGTAACCATTTTATTTTTTCCGGTATAAACAGATATATTTTTTCACGAAAGGTAAACTATCCTTGATATACAGATGCGGTATCGACATAGGCTCGACGACGGTCAAGCTCGTTGTTCTTGACAAAGACGGGCGGATAATATACGGACAGTACAAGCGCCACCTTGCAAAGACGAGGCAGACGCTTAAAGAGCTTATCTCCGGGGCGATCGACGCGCTCGGGAATTTTGACGCGGATATAAGAATAACGGGCTCCGGCGCGATAAGCCTTGCAAAGGCGCTTGACATACGGTTCGTCCAGGAGGTCGTGGCGACCTCCGGCGCGCTTGAAAAATACTATCCGCAGACCGACGTTGCGATAGAGCTCGGCGGCGAGGACGCGAAGATAATATATTTCAAAGGCGGACTTGACGAGAGGATGAACGGCGTCTGCGCCGGCGGCACGGGCGCGTTCATAGACCAGATGGCGGCGCTTTTGCAGACGGACGCGGACGGCCTGAACAAAGCTGCGGAAAGCTATAAAGAGCTTTACCCGATAGCCGCGCGCTGCGGAGTTTTTGCAAAAACGGACATCCAGCCTCTCATAAACGAGGGCGCGGCGGTGTCCGACATAGCGGCGTCGGTATTCCAGGCGGTCGTGAATCAGACCGTTTCCGGCCTCGCGTGCGGCAAGCCGATACGAGGCACGGTCGCGTTTTTAGGCGGACCGCTCCACTACCTGCCGGAGCTGAAAAAAGCGTTCCGCAGAACGCTTAAACTCGACGACGATCACGTCGTAGACCCGGACAATTCCCACCTTTTCGCCGCGCTCGGCGCGGCGCTCGAGGCAGACGGAACGGCCGGAAGACCGGTGTCCGGGCTCGTAAAGCTGCTTGAAGGCGAGATAAAAATAGAATTCGAATTGAAACGCCTGCCGCCGCTGTTTGAAAACGAGGAACAGTTCAAAGAGTTCAACGAGCGGCACGCAAAAGCGACGCTCAAAAAGGGCGATCTTTCCGCGTACAAAGGCAGCTGCCGCCTCGGCATAGACGCCGGCAGCACGACGACGAAAATGGCGCTCATATCCGATAACGGCGAGCTTCTCTTCTCCGCTTATTCGAACAATATGGGTGACCCCGTGACCACGGCGTCGAAAATGCTTGCCGAGCTGTACGAAAAGCTGCCGGAGGGCGCGACGATAGCCGGCGCCTGCTCCACGGGCTACGGCGAGGCGCTTTTAAAGGCGGCTTTCCGCCTTGATAACGGCGTCGTTGAGACGATCGCGCATGCGACAGCCGCCGCGCATTTCATGCCGGACGTTGACTGCGTGCTCGACATAGGCGGGCAGGATATGAAGTGCATACGTCTGAAAAACGGCACGGTGGACACGGTTTTACTGAATGAGGCCTGTTCATCCGGCTGCGGCTCTTTCATCGAGAATTTCGCCGCTTCGCTCGGCTTCACCGCGGAGGGCTTTGCACGCGAGGCGCTGTTTGCGAAAGCCCCGGTCGATCTCGGCACGCGCTGCACCGTCTTCATGAACTCAAACGTAAAGCAGGCGCAGAAGGAGGGCGCGGAGGTGTCCGACATTTCCGCCGGACTTGCGTACTCCGTAATCAAAAACGCGCTTTTCAAGGTCATAAAATTATCGTCCGCCGCGGATCTCGGCCGTCACGTAGTCGCGCAGGGCGGAACGTTTTACAACAAAGCCGTGCTCCGCGCGTTTGAGCTCGTCTCCGGCGCGGAGGTGATATGCCCCGATATTTCCGGACTTATGGGCGCGTTCGGCGCGGCGCTTTGCGCCGACGTATCGTCGGGAAAAAGCGGCATAATAGATGAAAATGAACTCAAAAACCTTACGTATACGACAAAAACGACGCACTGCGCGGGCTGTGAAAACAAGTGTTTACTGACCGTCAGCACGTTCAGCGACGGCACGCGCCACATCTCCGGCAACAGATGCGAAAAAATGACGGGCAAGGCGGGGCGTTCGGGTGTGCCGAATATGTTCGAATACAAGCGCGAGCGTATTTTTGACTACGAAAGTCTGCCTGCCGATCAGGCGCCGCGCGGCGTCATAGGCATACCGCGCGTGCTGAATATTTACGAAAACTATCCGTTCTGGGCGACGTTCTTCAAAAAACTCGGCTTTTCGGTCGTTTTGTCTCCGTTTTCGTCACGAAAGATATACGAGCTCGGTATGGAATCGATCCCGTCCGAATCGGAATGCTACCCCGCAAAGCTCGCGCACGGCCACGTACAATGGCTGATAAATCACGGCATAAAGACGATATTCCACCCGTGCGTGATGTACGAATATAAGGAAACGAAGGCGGCTGAAAACAACTACAACTGCCCTATCGTCGTATCGTACCCGGAAAATCTTAAAAACAACGTCGAGGCGGTGACGGACGGCGACGTGACGTATTACAGACCGTTTTTGGCGATGACAAGCGAAAAGATCGCCGCCGACAGACTTGTAAAATTCTGCCGTGACGTATGGAACGTCCCCTCAGACGAGGCAAAAGAGGCGGCGGCCGCGGCGTGGGCGGAAATGCGCGCCGCAAAAGCGGACGTAAGAAAAAAAGGCGCGGAATTTTTATCCGAAATGGAGAAAAGCAAAGGGCGCGGGATAGTATTGGCGGGCCGTCCGTACCACATAGACGCGGAGATAAACCACAGCATACCGGAGCTTATAAACTCCTACGGTCTCTACGTTTTCACCGAGGACAGTCTGCCGTACGACGGCGGCTCCGCGCGGCCTTTGCGCGTGGTCGACCAGTGGGTATTCCATTCGCGCATGTACGCGGCGGCGGAATTCGTATCGAAGCGCGACGATTTAGAGCTGTTGCAGCTCAACTCCTTCGGCTGCGGACTTGACGCGGTGACGACGGATCAGGTGGCGGAGATACTTGAAAAAAGCAATAAACTGTACACCGTTTTAAAGATAGACGAGGTCAACAATTTAGGCGCGGCGAGGATAAGGGTGCGCAGTCTTCTTGCGGCAATGGATATGCGCCGCGGCTGCGACGTAAAAGCGAAGCCCGTGCCGATAAAGTACGAGCGCGAAGCGTTCACCAAAGAGATGTACGAGCAGGGCTACACGATACTCGCGCCCGACATGAGCCCGATACATTTTACGATCCTCGGTCCCGTTTTCAAAAAGTACGGCTATAACGTCGTAATGCTTGAAAACACGAGCAGGAGCATAGTCGATACGGGTCTTAAATTCGTAAACAACGACGCGTGTTATCCGTCCATCGTAATGGTCGGTCAGCTCATGGACGCGGTGCTTTCAGGCAAGTACGACACGGATAAGCTGGCGCTTTTGATGACGCAGACGGGCGGCTGCTGCCGCGCGAGCAATTACGTCGGATTTATCCGCCGCGCGCTCGAAAAGGCGGGTTTGTCGCATATTCCGGTCATATCGCTCAATTTCAACAACATGGAAAAGAACGACGGATTCAAGATCACGGGCAAAATGCTGTCAGAGGGTATGCGCGCGCTCTGCTACGGCGACCTTATAATGCGCTGTCTGTACCGAACGCGCCCGTACGAGCTTGAAAAAGGCTCCGCGGACGCTCTGCGCGACAAATGGCAGAAGATCTGCATAGACGCTCTGCTCGGCAATAACAAAACGAGCGTAAAAAAGATATGCGAGGGGATAGTCAAGGACTTTGACGAACTGCCGATAGACGATACGGTGAGAAAGCCGCGCGTGGGCGTTGTCGGCGAGATACTCGTAAAATATATGCCGCTTGCGAACAATAAGATAGTGGAGCTGCTCGAGCGCGAGGGCGCGGAGGCGACGGTGCCCGATCTGCTTGACTTTTTCGCCTACTATCTTTTCAACCTCGATTACAAGCACAAATATTTCGGCAAGAGCTGGACGGCTTCGCTCGTATCAAAGGCGGGCATAAAGGCTCTGTCGGCTATCAGAAAGCCCGCGAGGGAGGCGATAGAAAAGAGCAGGAGGTTTGAAACCTCAATGAACATCGGAAAGGTCGCGGAGCTTACGAAACCGTTCCTTTCCGTCGGAAATCAATACGGCGAAGGGTGGTTTCTGGCGGGCGAAATGGCGGAGCTGATAAGCAGCGGCGTACCGAACGTAGTCTGCATACAGCCTTTCGCGTGCCTGCCCAACCACGTCGTCGGCAAGGGCGTCATAAAACAGATGAAAAAGGTCTACCCGGAGGCGAATATCGCCGCCGTCGACTACGACCCCGGCGCGTCCGAGGTAAACCAGCTCAACCGCATAAAGCTCATGCTCGCCGCCGCGAAACGCGCCGCGATGAAAAAGGATTAACGTCATAAAAGCGATTATAAAAGAAATATTTTCAAAAACCCCTTGACAAAAACGCTTTTTTGTGGTAGAATACATAGGCTTTGATAAACAAAGCCCGATATCCGACTCATTAGCTCAGTAGGTAGAGCACTTGACTTTTAATCAAGGTGTCCGGAGTTCGAATCTCC
>CADBSB010000043.1 GCA_902797235.1 uncultured Ruminococcus sp.
CGATTGAAAAAAGGGCGGCAATATGAAAAACATCAGGAAAAAAATGCTTTGCATAGCCTTGGCGGCGTTTATGGTTATACCCGCCGCCGGATGCGCGGGCAGGACCGAAAAGCCGGCGAAGGTAGCGGTCAAGGAGATAAGCAAGCACGGCAACGTCATGCTCGATACCACTTTTGATGTGTTGAAGCGGTACGGTATAGAGGTGGGCGATATAATAACAGTCACGGTCGGCGATAAGAAATTCGACGTACCCGTCGGCACCGCGTACACGGACGTGGACAGCGGAAAAATGATCTGCCGCTTCGATTACGAGGATGATACGGTCGCCGTCGCCGTAAACATGGGCTCGTTTGCGGACGAGGCCGGTGTCGGCGTAAAGGAAACGATCGAAGAAGAACCGGGCTATAAATGGAATATAAAGGTACCCGAAATAACGCTCGTCTTAAAAGAGAAAAAGGGATTTTTTGACGATTACACAATAAGAAACCTCAAAAGATCGAATGAAAGAGAAGACTATAAAGCGTTATCGGACGAACAGTATGCCAATTTCCGTGCCGTAAGCGTTACCGGTATAAAAGAAAATCTTATATACAGAAGCAGTACACCGATAGACCCGTCGCTTTGCAGAGACACGTACGCCATGGCGGCTATGGAAGCCGCGGGCATAAAATCCGTGATCAACTTAAACGATTCGGAAGAGGTAATGAAGGGCTTTGACGCGTTTGAGGGCAGTTATTACGGCAGATGCAAAATACTGAATTCCGAAATGGGCTACGATTTTGAGGCGGTGAATTTCGGCGAAAAGGTAAAGGAATGTTTGCTTTTCATAATCGAAAACGACGGTCCGTTCCTCATACACTGTAAGGAAGGCAAGGACCGCACGGGGATACTGTGCGCGATTATCGAATGTTTTGCCGGCGCGCCGCTTGACGACGTTAAAAACGACTATATGCTCACGTTTTACAATTTCTATAACGTAAAACCGGGCGAAGAAATTTATGATATAATAGTTAAAAACAACCTTATAAAAACGTTAAACGGCTTATACGACGTTGACGACGCCGAAAAAGCCGATCTCAAAGCCGAGGCGGTCGAATACCTTTTGTCAACGGGATTGACGCAAAAACAGCTCGACGCGCTTGAAAACAAGCTCATAAAGTAAAAAGCGGAGGCAGCTGAGTTTATGAAAAAAAGATTATTTTCCGTTATTATAATAGTTGTTATTTTATCTGTCGCGATCCTCTCCGGATGCTCGCAAAGCGTCAAACCGGAGGTTATAGGTATTATCGCCGCTATGGACGTTGAGATAAAATCCTTAAAAGAGGCGGCGAATATAACGAAGACCACCGAGGTCTGCGACATGGAGTTCTGCGAGGGCAAGATAAGCGGCAAAAACGTCGTCATCGTCAAGTGCGGCATGGGCAAGGTCAACGCGGGCATCTGCGCGAACACCCTTATAAACGATTTCGGATGCACAAAGATAATCAACACGGGCGTCGCGGGATCGCTTGACAACAGTATAGACATAGGCGATATAGTCGTTTCATCTGACGTCGTCCAGCACGATTTCAACGCCACGTATCTCGGATTTGATCCGGGAGAGGTGCCGTACACGGGATTATACGCCTTTCCCGCGGACGAATTGATGCGCGCCGACGCCGTAAGAGCGGTTCTGGAATGCGCACCGGAGATAAACGTGCGCGAGGGCAGGGTCTGCTCGGGAGATCAGTTTATTTCGACGGCGGAGCAGAGAGATACGATAATATCGAATTTCGGCGGACTGTGTTGTGAAATGGAGGGCGGCGCGGTAGGGCAGGTGTGTCATCTGAACGATATCCCCTTCGTAATAATCCGCGCTATCTCCGATAAGCCGGATGAGACCGAATTCGTCGATTACACCGTGTTTGAGGCGAAGGCGGCAGAACGCTGTGCAAAGATAGTTTTATACATGGTGGAAAATCAGTAAAATAACTCTGTCAAGGCATAAAAAGAGCCGCCGCGTTTTTGCGGCGGCTCTTTGCAGTTTATCTGTTCCTTAAAGCCCTGTGCTGTTCTTTTTCCTTATACATTTCCATATCCATATTATGGAAGAAAACGTCGTCCGTCACGCTTGTGTCGTACAGCGCGTGTCCCATTGAAAACGCTATCTTATACGGTGATTTGCTGTTCTCGTTGAATTTTTCGGCTTCTTTGATTATTCTTTCTTTTATCTTTTTCGTTTTTTCTTCAAGCTCGTCCGCATTTCCCGTATCCGATCTTACGAGCACTATGAATTCATCGCCCGCGAAGCGGAAGGCGAGGGTGCTTCTGTCAGACGCGGCGTTCAATATTTTTGCCACGTCTATCAGAGCGTTGTCGCCGGCGGAGTGACCGTACGTGTCGTTTATCTGCTTGAATTCGTCCATATCGAGCATTATGCCGCCGTACGCGTACTTCTGGTTACCGCGCGCCACTATCAGCTTGTGCTCTATGTACGCGCGGTTGTATAATCCCGTAAGACTGTCGACGAGCGAGAGCTTGCTCTGTATGTTCATGTAAATGCCGATCAGACCTACGGCGCAGCCAACCCACGCGGCGGAAAGCCCGTAGAATATCATCTGTACTATGCAGGCGATGAACAAAGGCGTCAAAAACATCCATATAGGGAAAAACTGCGTCTCCCCGTGCTTATGGCGGAATTTGTAATACATTATGAGGCTTATGATATACGAGCTTATGAGGAACGCGTAGAAGATATAACCGACGGGTTGTCTTGAATAAACGTTGTTTTCATCCACCTTGAAAAGAAATCCCGTAAACGGATTTATGAATAAGGTCACAAGCAAAGCGCCCCAGATGACGACCATGGGCATGAATTTCTTTTTGATCTTCTTCGTATCGCGGTAAAGATTAAGATATACGTACCATACCCACGCCACAGCCACCGTCGCCGTGCAGGCGTAGAGAAGACTGTTGTCGATGATATTTATGACGCGCAAAAACGCGCCGCCCTTACCGTCTATTATAAAGCTGAACGTTTCAAGCACCGGTCCCGCTATACCGATAATTATTATGACGGTAAAAAGCTTGTCCGCGGCGCGTCTGTTCCTTTTTGTCATATGGCGGCTTATCAAAAGTATTATCAGCAACGTCACAGCCGTAAAATTTACCGCGATGATCTCTCCTAAATTCATACGTTCCCCTTCGGTATCTTTCGTAATACAAGCAACATATCAATTATATCATAAAATTTTACATTTTTCAATACCGGATAGCAATAAATTTCGTCGGTTTTCACATTTTTTTTGCAAAAAAAGACTGCCGGGCGACGGCAGCTTTTATGAATTACTCTTGTGAGCGTTATTTAATTACTCACAACAATGCGCGCAGTCCTCACATTCGGGGAACTGTGAATGATCGTACTCAATGCCGTTTTTCTCGTAATAATCCTGCAGCGCCTTTTTTATCGCCTCCTCGGCTAAAACGGAGCAGTGCATCTTATACGCCGGAAGTCCGTCGAGCGCCTCGGCTACCGCCTTGTTCGTCAGCGTCAGAGCGTCCGACACGGGCTTGCCCTTTATCAGCTCCGTCGCCATCGAGCTTGACGCTATTGCGGAGCCGCAGCCGAACGTCTCAAATTTCACGTCCTTTATTATATCGTTTTCTATTTTCAGATATATTTTCATTATGTCGCCGCATTTCGCGTTGCCGACCTCGCCCACGCCGTCCGCGTCCTCTATAACGCCGACGTTGCGCGGATTTCTGAAATGATCCATTACCTTTTCACTGTATAACGCCATGATAATCACCTCGCTTTTTTTGCTGAACACATTATAGGCGCAAAAACCTACTTTGTCAATAGGTAATTATATAAAATATGCGCTCAAACAAAAAATTTACACCTTAGACTTGACTTGATCGCCGTTTTGTGATATTATACCTATAAATCCGATAGGTTAAATAGGCGAATGCTTTTGATTTGGGGGAACATATGACCATACAGCAGTTGAAATACGCCGTCGCCATAGCGGACAGCGGCTCGTTCAACAGAGCGGCGGAAATTCTGTACGTGGCGCAGCCGTCGCTTACAAATTCAATAAAAGAGCTTGAAAAAGAGACGGGAATAACAATATTCAACAGAGGCGCAAAGGGCGCCGTGCTTACAAACGACGGCGCGGAGTTCATACAGTACGCCCGCCAGACCGTCTGGCAGTACGATATGCTTGCCGACAAGTACGTAAAGACCGGCGCGCATAAAAAGAAATTCGGTATCTCAACACAGCATTATTCCTTTGCCGTAAAGAGCTTTGTGGAGACCGTAAAGCATTTCGGCACGGACGAGTACGAGTTTGCCATACGCGAGACTATGACGAGGGACGTCATAGACGACGTTGCGAGCGGCAAAAGCGAGATAGGAATTTTATATAAAAGCGATTTCAACCGCGCGGCGATAGATAAGATTCTGCGCGCAAACGATCTTGAATTTTCAGAGCTTATAGAGTGCGAGGCGTTCGTTTACCTTTGGAAAGGCCATCCGCTGGCAAAGAAAAAGTCTATAAAGTTCGAAGACCTGGTGGAATATCCGTGTCTGTCGTTTGAACAGGGAGCCGCGGGCTCGTTCTACTACGCCGAGGAGCTTTTGAGCACCGCGGAATATCCGAGGACGATAAAGGCGAACGACCGCGCGACGATGCTGAATTTAATGGTGGGCTTGAACGGTTACACGCTTTGCTCCGGCATTATCTGCGAGGAGCTGAACGGCGACTATTTCGCCGCCGTGCCGTTTGAAGCGGACGAGGACGTTGTCGGCAAAAGAATGGAAATAGGATATATAACAAAAAAGAATATGATAAGAAGCAAGGTCGCCTCCGTTTATATCGACGAAATAAAAAAGTACCTTTCATCGTTATAGTCCCGGGCTATACCTGAATATTCATACTATGTATTTGACAAATAGGCAAAGTTGGTGTATAATAGCGGCAGCAAAACAAAAGAGAGGTAACAAAAATGAGCGAGTACAGATTTGAAACGCTGCAGCTTCACGTAGGTCAGGAGCAGGCGGACCCCGCGACCGATTCAAGAGCGGTCCCGATATATCAGACGACATCATACGTATTCCACAACAGCGCACACGCCGCGGCGCGCTTCGGCCTTGCCGATCCCGGAAACATTTACGGCAGACTTACGAACTCCACGCAGGACGTGCTTGAAAAAAGAGTTGCGGCGCTTGAGGGCGGAGCTGCGGCTCTGGCGCTCGCGTCCGGCGCGGCGGCTATAACCTACACGATTGAGGCGCTGGCGCAGAAGGGCGATCATATCGTGGCGCAGAAGACGATTTACGGCGGCAGCTACAACCTGCTCGCGCACACGCTCCCGCAGTTCGGCGTGGAAACGTCGTTTGTCGACATACATGATCTCGGCGAGGTGACGGCTTCGATCAAACCGAATACAAAGGCGATATTCATCGAGACGCTCGGCAACCCGAACAGCGATATACCGGATATCGAGGCGCTGTCCGAAATAGCCCACGCGCACGGCATACCCGTTGTGATAGACAACACGTTCGGCACGCCGTACCTTATCCGTCCGATAGAGCACGGAGCGGATATAGTGGTACATTCCGCCACAAAATTCTTAGGCGGCCACGGCACAACGCTCGGCGGCATCATAGTTGATTCCGGCAAGTTCGACTGGAAAAAATACGCCGACAGGTACGCACCGATAGCCAAGCCGAACCCGAGCTACCACGGCGTATCTTTTGCCGACGTCGTAGGTCCCGCCGCTTTCGTAACGTACATCCGCGCGATACTTTTGCGCGACACGGGCGCGGCTATTTCACCGTTCAACGCGTTCTTGCTTTTGCAGGGCGTCGAAACTCTGTCGCTTCGACTTGAACGCCACGCGGAGAACACGAAAAAGGTGGTCGAATACCTGTCAAAGCATCCGCTCGTCGCAAAGGTAAATCATCCGTCGCTGCCCGATCATCCTCAGCACGAGCTGTATGAAAGATATTTCCCGAACGGCGGCGCGTCGATCTTTACGTTCGATATAAAAGGCGGCAGGGAAGAGGCGTGGAAATTCATAGACAACTTAAAGATATTCTCGCTTTTAGCAAACGTCGCGGACGTAAAATCGCTCGTCATACACCCGGCGTCCACAACGCACTCGCAGCTGTCGTCCGAGGAGCTTGAAAAGAACGACATACACGAAAGCACGATCCGTCTGTCTATCGGTACGGAGCATATAGACGATATAATCGCGGACCTCGAAAACGGGTTTGCCGCGCTGAAATAAACAAATGTTTTAAAGGAGATAAAGAAAATGTCAAAAATTTATAAGGGAGCGATAGAGCTCATAGGAAACACGCCTCTCGTTGAGGTATCAAATCTTGAAAAGGAGCTCGGACTGCAAGCGAAGCTCATAGTCAAGCTCGAATACTTCAATCCCGCGGGATCGGTAAAGGACAGGATCGCAAAGGCGATGATAGAGGACGCGGAAGAAAAAGGACAGCTGAAGCCCGGCTCCGTCATAATCGAGCCGACGTCCGGCAATACCGGCATAGGCCTCGCGTCCATCGCCGCCGCAAAGGGATACAGAATAATCCTGACGATGCCCGAGACGATGAGCGTTGAGAGAAGAAATATTTTAAAGGCCTACGGCGCGGAGATAGTTCTGACCGAGGGCGCGAAGGGCATGAAGGGCGCGATCGCCAAAGCGGAGGAGCTTGCCGCGGAAATACCGGACAGCTTTATCCCCGGCCAGTTCGTCAACCCCGCAAACCCCGCGATCCACAAGGCAACCACAGGCCCCGAAATTTGGGCTGATACCGACGGCGCGGTCGATATATTCGTCGCGGGCGTCGGCACCGGCGGAACGATAACCGGTACGGGCGAATTTTTGAAGGAGCAGAAGCCGTCCGTCAAGGTCGTCGCCGTCGAGCCGGAGACGTCCCCCGTGCTTTCGCAGGGCAAAGCCGGTCCGCATAAGATACAGGGCATAGGCGCGGGCTTCGTTCCCGACGTACTGAACACAAAGGTCTACGACGAAGTCTTGCCGGTGGCAAACGAGGACGCCTTCGCCGCCTCAAAGCTCTTGGCAAAGAAAGAGGGAATATCGGTCGGTATCTCCTCCGGCGCCGCGCTGCACGCCGCCGTAACTCTCGCCAAACGCCCCGAAAACAAGGGCAAGTTAATCGTCGCTCTCTTACCCGACAGCGGAGACAGATACTATTCCACACCGTTGTTTACCGAATAAAAAAAGCTAAATTCGCCTTGCGGCGAGCTAAATTATGCTTTGCATAGCTAAATTTGCTATGCAAGCTAAATTCGGCTCCGCCGAGCTAAAAGGCGAATTTTATTTAGCCGAAAATCTCTGATTTTCAATTTAGCTGCAAACCGTAAGGTTTCAATTTAGCTGCGAGCGTATGCGAGTAATTTAGCTGCTTCGTCCATTTGAAAGAGAATGACCTGCAATGACGCTTACGCTGATGAAGACGCTGGCGCTAATGAAGACGCTGACGCTGATGAAGACGCTTTCGCTGATGAAGACGCTCCTTCGGAGCTGATCAAAGGCGAAGGCGTCTTCATTTTCTTTTTTTTAAACCTCGTATTTATACTTGACATATTCTCTCATATATGATAAAATGGTTTAAACTAAAATAATCCATAAAGGGTCAGTATGAAAAATATGCGGAAAACAAATGATATGAAAGTAAGGCGGACGATTTGCTTCGCCTTATCGGCTTTGTTTATTTTCGCCGCCGTGATCGCCCTGTTTGCCGGATGCGGCAAGGTGAGCTCGGATCAGATAACGTCTTTATCACAGTTAAACGAAAAGGGGCGTAAGATAGGCGTTGCGTCGGACACGGCGGAGGACAGGCTTGTAATGGAAGTCCTTCCGAATGCGAAGGTCGAGTATTTCAAGGACGATATGTCGGCGTACACCTCCGTAAGTCAGGGCAAGATAGACGCTTTTGTCTTTAACAGGATCGCCATGGAGACGGCGATCTATAACGGCATGAGCGGCGTGCGCCTGCTTGACGAGACGGTCGGAGAGGGGAACAAGGGCGCCGTTGCGATCTCACCCGTAACGAAGATACCCGATCTTGAAGGCAAGATCAATACTTTTTTAGCCGAATTAAAAGCCGACGGGACGCTTGAGGACATGAAGCAGCGCTGGCTCATAAAGCACGATGAAAAGCTGCCCGATATTCCCGTTCTGAAAACGTCTGATATACATCTGACCGTGGCTACAAGCGGTATGAATATGCCGTTCACTTATTACGTCGGCACGGAGCTCGGCGGGTACGATATAGAGCTTGCCATGCGTTTTGCCGCGTGGCTCGGCGCTACGCTTGAATTCAAAGTCTACGATTACGAGAGCATCGTCGCCGCGGCGCTTACCGGCGACGTAGACTGTATTTTCGCCAACCTGTTCATAACGCCGGAGAGGCAGGAGAGCATACGTTTTTCCGAGCCGACGTTCGTCGGCGAGGTAGGCGTCATGGTGCGCGATACGGAGACGAAAAGCATTACGAGCCTGTCGGAGCTTGAGCACGCGAATATCGCCGTTATGACGGGGACGAATTTTCCGGAGCACGTGCTGAAGGTTTTGCCGGAAGCGAAAATACTGTATTACAACACCATGGCGGACGCTTTGAACGCCTTGAAAAGCAAAAAGGCGGACGCTGTAGCGAACGACGAGCCGAGCGCGCGGTATATGATGGCGCAGGACAAGACCGTAACGTACTTGCCCGACCTGCTCGAAACGCTCGATTACGGATATATCTTCCAGAAAAGCGATAAGGGCGAGGCTTTGTGCAACGAATTGAGCGATTACATATCGCAAATGAAAAGCGACGGGACGCTTAAAGCCTTACAGGACAAATGGGTCGACGCGGAGGACGTCGCTGAGGTCGACGCTCCCGATTACCGCACGCTGCCCGCGACGAACGGTACGGTAAGCGCCTGTACCATAGACGGGGCTCCGTTCACGTTCTTAAAAGACGGAGGGCTGCAGGCAGGGTACGAAATTGAACTGCTTTATCTTTTCTGCCGCGATAACGGTTACGGTATGACCGTTACGGAAGTCAGCATGGACGCGCTTATATCCGCGGTGCAGTCCGGCAAGTACGATACGGCCTGCTGCGCCATAAGCATAACGGAGGAGAGAAAGGAAAGTATGCTGTTCTCCGAGCCGGATTATTCCGGCGGAACCGTCCTGATGGTAAGAAACGAGGGAGCGGATGAAAATCTGAATTTCTTTGAATCTGTAGCCGAGAGCTTCAAAAAAACGTTCATACGCGAAAACCGCTGGAAGCTGTTTTTGAAGGGAATAGGAACTACGTTTCTCATAACCGTCATGTCGATAATCCTCGGCACGCTTCTCGGCTTCTTCGTGTTCATGGCGTGCAGAAACGGCAACCCCGCCGCGAACGCGATCGCGCGCTTCTGCGTATGGCTCATACGCGGTATGCCGGTAGTCGTTTTGCTGATGATCTTATACTACATTATTTTCGGAAACGTTGCGGTCTCCGGCACGCTGGTGTCGATAATCGGCTTCACGCTCGTGTTCGCCGCCGGCACGTTTGAATCCGTAAAGTCAGCCGTCTCCGCGATAGACAAGGGACAGTTAGAGGCGGCGTACGCGCTCGGTTATACCAACTTCCGCGCGTTCTTCCGCGTGATATTGCCGCAGGCTTTGCCGTATTTCATGCCGGCGTATAAGGGCTCGATAACCGAGCTGATAAAGGCGACGGCTATCGTCGGCTACGTAGCGGTGCAGGACTTGACGAAAATGGGCGATATTGTAAGGAGCAGAACGTACGAGGCGTTCTTCCCATTGATCGCCGTGGCGATCATCTACTTCATCCTGGCGGCGATACTGACGTTTATAGTCAAGCGCGTGGAATTCAAAATCGATCCGAAACGCCGCAAGCGTGAAAAAATAGTGAAAGGAGTGTCCGGAAAATGATAGAGCTCATACATCTTCAAAAGAAGTACGAAAGCGCAACGCCCTTAAAGGACGTGAACACCGTTATAAACAACGGCGACGTTATATCGGTCATCGGACCCTCCGGTACGGGAAAATCAACGCTTTTGCGCTGCATAAATATGCTCGATAAACCGACGGGCGGAAAGATACTTTTCGACGGCGTCGACATAACCGCGAAGAATTACGATATAACAAAAGCAAGACGCAGAATGGGCATGGTCTTTCAGTCGTTCAACCTGTTCTCGCATCTTACGGTAATTGAGAATATAATGCTCGCGCCCGTTGATATACTCAAAAAATCAAAGAAAGAGGCGTATGAAACGGGCGTCGCGCTGCTTAAACGCGTGGGTCTCGCCGGGCGTGAATTCCACTATCCGGATCAGCTCTCGGGCGGTCAGAAGCAGCGTGTGGCGATAGCGCGCACACTCGCCATGGATCCCGAAATAATCCTTTTCGACGAGCCGACTAGCGCGCTCGACCCCACGATGGTCGGAGAAGTGCAGGCGGTCATCAGGGATCTCGCGGAGGAAGGGAAGACCATGATGATAGTCACGCACGAGATGAATTTCGCGCGTTCGATCTGCAACCGCGTTTTCTATATGGACCAGGGAGGAATATATGAGGACGGTACGCCGGAGCAGATATTCGACGATCCGCAGAAGGAGCTCACAAAACGGTTCATCCGCAGACAGAAAATGCTCGATATCAGCGTTGAAGACAGGGACTTCGACTTTTTCGGAGCCGTCTCGGAGATCGACCGCTTCTGCATACAGAACGATATTTCACCGCGTGCGAGATACCGCATAAGGCTCGCGTTCGAGGAGCTGACGGAGCAGATCATACTGCCGACATTGGCGGATCCGCGCATAAAATTCACCGCCGCGTATTCGGAGGCAAACAGGACAGCGGAAATCACCGTACTTTATAATGGTGATAACTTCGACCCGGCGGAGACGGAAAACGAGCTGTCATATAAGCTGTTGAAAAGCACGACGACGGAACAGCTCCATACGACGGAGGCTGAGGCGCCGTACACCAATCGCTTTACCTGCGAAATATCAGACTGAAAATGAAATAACGAAAAGGAACTGCAATTTCCGGCAGTTCCTTTTGTCTTTTTATGACATTCAAACGCTCTTCGCGGCGTCGCGTATCGCCTGCGCGGTCTGAGCGGCGCATAGGCGGTAACCCTCTTCGGTCAGGTGGAGAAGGTCGGGACATTTGTAAAAATGCGGGTCTTTCATGCAGAGGGAATAAAGATCGTTTATCATGACGCCCTCGCTTTGCATCAGCTTCACGGCAGCAGAATTGTACTCCTTGACCCATTCGTTTTTGTACGCGGTGAACTGTACGCCCTCGCCTATAACCTCCCGGGCTGCCTTGGCGGACAGTATCGGTGTTGTCGTGGCAAAGACCGGAACGGCGCCGTTTCTGCGAATTTCTTTCAGGATCCTTTTAAGAAAGCAAACGTATTCGTCGACCGGGTGCATTGCCTCCGTCATGGGATATTCTATATTCATATCCCAGTAGCCGTTGTTCCAGTGAACGACGTCAAATCTGCCGCAATTTTTGAAAAACTGGTTGGCCTGCCACAGAGTGTAAGCGGAAAACCGCCCGTTGTCGGCGTCGTCGTATACCACCTCAAACTCCCCGTCAAGCAGCTCTTTCACGTACTCGTCGTACCCCATCCGTATCGAATCACCGAGAAGCAAAACTCTTTTCATTACCGTACCCCCTTATCCGTATTTATATCATGAAATCATCATAGCACATAAATATGAATAAGTAAAGACGAAAGACGCCGGGACGGCATAGAGAAGAGAAATAAACTTTTTCAAAAATCACGTAAAATATGCGCAAACCCCTTGATTTTTTTATAAAAATGTGGTATACTACATCCGCCGCCGAAAAAAAACGGCGCAAAAATTACATACGGAGAGGTATCGAAGAGGTCATAACGGGGCTGACTCGAAAGAATAAAGGAGAGTGTCGGTTTCGTGATGGCGTAAACCTTTATAATATAAGGACTTCTGATAATTCGAATAAACACAATTTCATAGTTTCTTGCACGTTTTTCTTGCATTCTTGCACGCGATGAAA
>CADBSB010000044.1 GCA_902797235.1 uncultured Ruminococcus sp.
AGTGCGTCAGATCGTCCGACAGCTTTGCGGCGGTGAAGGAGCCGACGCCGTCTTTCATCGACGTCCACTCATGCACGAACACCATCCACATCCGGCCGTCGGGGTCTACGTAAAACGTTCCGTCGATACAATCCCAGTCTGACGGGGTGATGAATCCGTCCGTTATCTCAACAAACGGTCCGTCGGGTGAATCGGATTTCAATATTATACAGCCGCGGTGATTCGTCACGCTGTTCAAGTACGTGGTGAACATATAATATTTGCCGTTATATTTATGCACCTCGGGCGCCCAGTGGCTGCCGCCGTCAGTTTCGGGGTGGGCGATATTCACCTCAATATCGACCTTTTTCCATGCTCCGTCAAGCTTGCCGCTCGTGTTCTTGAACAGCTTCCAGCCCGTGCCGTATGCGTAATAAACGCCGTTTTCAAGCAGGGTGTACGGGTCGCGGAGCTTCTTTTTTATACTGCTCTTTATCAATTTCAGTTCTTTTTCCGTCCCCTTTATATCAAGGTCGTACGGTACGGAAAATCCCTTTTCATCATCGTAATACGTTTCCATAAGATACTCCGCGCAGGTGCGGACGGAGGCGTAAGTCGTCGTCGCTATCAAAAGTTTCCCTTCCCCGTCGGTCTCGCCCGGTATAAGGCGCACGGCGTACTCGCCGTCGTTCAAACCGCCGAGCATTTCCTTTGTCTCTGCGCGTTCTTTTGACGATAAAACGATTTCTTTTTTATTATTTTTTGAGGAATCGGCCGTGCGCGTTTCCGCGCCGGTATGGTTCTTAATTATAGCGGACAGCGTTTCGACCTCCGCGGTAAGCGGTACATCCGCGTTTTTGTCGTAGACTATGACAAAATCGCAGCGCTTGTCGCCTGGCTTGCAGATCACAAGTTCCTTTACGGGCTCCGGCTCCGTTTCCGCCTCAGTCGTTATCTCTTCCGTTTCCGTTTCCGTATCCGTTGTTTTTTCCGTTACCGTCACAGCTTCGGTCTCCTTATCCGTATCCGTCGTCTGCTCTTCCGGCTTTGCACATGAGCAGACGGACAGCGCGAATATAACGGCAAGCAATACAGATATAAGTTTTTTCACTTTATTCATTTCTGTCATTCCTTTCAGATCACTTTTATCATTATAACCGAAATAAAACTATCTGTCAAGACTTATCTGATCTGAATTCTTAATCCTTAATTCTGAATTTTTATTGACAGAAACGGTTTTATATGATAGAATAATCATAATTAAAGCACAGAGGTGATCTATCATGTTTTATATCGGCTGTCATTTATCATCGTCCGCCGGGTATCTTGCCATGGGCAGGACTGCGACGGAGCTCGGCGCGAACACGTTTCAGTTCTTTACGCGCAATCCGCGCGGCGGCTCGGTCAAAAAATTCGATCCGGACGACGCGGCGGCGCTCGTTTCCTATATGAAAGAAAACAATTTCGGAAAAATAGTCGCGCACGCGCCGTATACGCTCAATCCCGCCTCAGCGGAGCAGAAGACCCGCGAATTTGCGAATATGGTGTTTGCCGACGATATAGATATTTTGGAGCATATCCCGGACAGTCTCTACAATTTCCACCCGGGCAGCCACGTCGGGCAGGGGGTCGAGATCGGCATAAAATACATACTTGAAATGCTGAACAACAACATGAGACGCGAAATGAAGACGACGATCCTGCTTGAAACGATGGCGGGCAAGGGCAGCGAGATAGGCGCGACGTTCGAGGAGTTAAAGACGATAATCGACGGCTGTGAATACAAGGAGCATTTGGGCGTGTGCCTCGATACGTGCCATATTTCCGACGGCGGCTACGACGTAGGCGACGGGTTTGATAAAACGCTTGAAGAATTTGACAGGATAATAGGGCTTGACCGCCTTTTCGCCGTACATTTGAACGACAGCAAAAACCCGAAGGGCGCCCATAAGGACAGGCACGAAAAGATAGGCCAGGGCTTTATAGGCTTGGATAATATCGAAAGAATAATAAACCATCCGGCGCTGAAAGACCTGCCTTTCGAGCTTGAAACGCCGAACGACAACGACGGTTACGCCGCGGAAATAAAGCTTTTGAGGAGTTTGAGAAAATGAATTATACAGCCGAAAAATACAACAGATTTAAAATCGAGTATCACAGCGACGCCCCCGCCGTCGGCAGCTTCTATTTCACGTCATGCGGCGAAACGGTAAGAGAACTGTTTTATCTGCCCGCGGACGAGCACGGCGTTTTCGAGAGCTTTACCGAGGGATTCCTTGAAGGCAAGCTCGCTTACGGTTTATTCGATTTAAGGGTCGAAGTCCGCGGCGAGGGCGAGGCGGTGATAGACGATATAACCGTGTCGGTCGAAAAAGTGCCTGAGGGCGGCACGTATTTTATAGAAAACGAGATCTTAAAGGTCGGCGTCGAGCTCGTATGGGGCGGCGGTCTGTCCTACTACGAGGACAAGCGGTGCGGGATAGACGGTCTGACGAATATGTTGAACCACTCTGACACGGGCAGGCTCGTACAGCAGTCATACTACGGCACGGGCGAGCCGCCTTTCATAAAAGGCGAATTCATGGGTAACCCTTGGGTCTACAACCCCGTACAGGGCGGCGACCGCGGAAATAAAAAAAGCAAGCTGATAGACTATAAGGCGGGCGACGGCTTCGTGTGGGTGAAATGCCGTCCGCGCGACTGGGGACATATAGGCCGGTACACGTACAGCTATATGGAGAACAAATATACGATAAAGGACGATATACTGACGGTCGACAACAAATTCACGGACTGGTCGGGCTACGAGCATCCCGTTACAAGCCAGGAGATACCGGCGTTTTATACCGTAAGCTATCTCGATAACTTCTATTTCTACAACGGCGACAAACCGTGGCAGAACGACACGCTCGAGGTGCGACGTGACCTTATATTCTGGCCTGAGGACTGGCCGCGTCACAGATTCCCCTTAAAAGAAAACAACACCGAGACGTGGTGCGCCTGGGTGGACGGGGATGATTACGGCATAGGCTTATACGTTCCGGCGGCGACGAGATTCATCGCCGGGCGCTACTGTCACGACGGAACGAAGGACCCCGCGGCGGGACCTACGAACTACGTTGCGCCTTTATACATGCTCCGCCTCATATCGTATAAGCCTATTGAATACAGTTATCTGATAACATCGGGCAGCCTGTCAAATATAAGACAGAGATTTACGGAAAACAAAGACTTTACGGACAATAAGACCTTTAAAGATTATAACGTATAACGGACCATTCCGACACAAGTCTGTCAAGCGAGTACACGGCGTTTGCCGGGCTTGTGGACGGCAGGCAGATATGCGGTATATCGCAGTTGATATACTTTTCAAAAAGCTTATTCGCCAATTTGCCGTTCAAATACACCGCTTTTATGTCTGCGGCTTTGAGTATGGGCGCTATATCGTTCGGTATAACGTCCTTAATGCTTGAATCGGAGGAACCCGACACGGTGCAGGAGCCTATGACGTCCCACAGCGCGATATTGTTATCGAGAAGAAATCTGATCTTTTCTTCTTTTCCGCCGTTCAGGTCTTTTTCTAAAACGCGCGGCAAAACGCGCCAGAAGCGGTTTTGAGGGTGGCCGTAATAAAATCCGCACATCCTTGACGCCTCCGACGGAAAGCTGCCCAATATCAGTATTTTTGAATTTTCATCATATACGGGATCTATTTCGTGTTTCATATCATTATTTTACATCGGTGAGACGAAAAAGTCAATGAAAAAGCTTTTAAAATACTTAAAAAAATACAGAGCGCAGAGTATTCTGGCGCCGCTTCTCAAGCTGTGCGAGGTGGCGCTTGAAATAGCCGTGCCTTTTATCGTGTCGTATATGATAGACAACGGCATAGATAAGGGCGACAAGGGCTTTGTCATACGGTGCTTTCTTTTGCTCATACTTTTCGGTGCGCTCGGCTTCGGCTTTGCGATCGTCGCGCAGTATTTTGCCGCAAAGGCGGCGACCGGCTTTTCGGCGGACTTACGCGGCGCGCTTTTCAGACACATAGGCAAGCTGTCGTACTCCGACCTCGATAAATTCGGCGCGTCCTCGCTTATAACTAATATGACGAGCGACGTTACGCGCATACAAAACGGCGTGAATTTAACGCTGCGGCTGCTTCTGCGCTCGCCCTTCGTCGTTTTCGGCGCGGTCGCCGCGTGCTTTGTCATAAGCGTACAGCCGGCTCTGAGATTCGCCGCCGCGGTTCCCGTACTGCTCGTTTTCGTGTACGTCATAATGCTTTTCGGTATGAAGCTGTACGGCAAAGTACAGGAAAAGCTTTCAAAAACCGTCCGCGCCGCAAAGGAAAATCTTGACGGCGTGCGCGTCATACGCGCGTTTGGGATCGAGGAGCGCGAAAAAGCGGAGTTTGACAAAGATAACAAGGCGCTTTTAAAGACACAGCTTTCATCCGGCCGCTTATCGGCTCTCTTGAACCCCGTCACGCTCGTCATCGTCAACATCGCCGTCGCCGCGCTTATGTATTCGGGCGCCGTAAAGGTGAGCGCCGGGACGCTTACGCAGGGCGAGGTCGTGGCGATGTACAACCTCACCGTCATGGTGCTCGTGGAGCTTATAAAGCTCGCTGATCTGACGATAAACATAACGAAAGCGCTGTCGAGCGCAAAGCGCGTTTCCGCCGTGCTTGACGCAAAACCGTCGATCGAATACGGCGAAAAGGGAGCGGACGACAGTGACGTCGCCGTTAAATTTGACGACGTTTCGCTCTCATACGGCGGCGTTGAGGCGCTTTCTCACATTGATCTGGAGCTTAAAAAGGGTCAAACGCTCGGCATAACGGGCGGCACGGGCTCCGGTAAATCGTCCATATTGTCGCTCATCAGCCGGTTTTACGACGCGGACGGCGGCAAAATAACGCTTTTCGGGCGCGATATTAAAGAATATTCAGAGGAAAATCTGAGAAAAACCGTCGGAGTTGTGCCGCAAAGGGCGGCGCTTTTCGCGGGCACTCTGCGCGAAAATCTCAGCTTCGGCGCGGGCGAAATAAACGACGACACGCTTGAAAAAGCGCTTGCCGCCGCGTGCGCGCTCGATTTCGTGCGCGACAAGGGCGGGCTTGACTGCAAGGTCGAGCAGAACGGGCGCAATTTCTCGGGCGGGCAGAAACAGCGCCTCTGCGTTGCGCGCGCACTTGCGAGAAACCCGAGGATACTCATACTTGACGACAGCTCCTCCGCGCTCGACTACGCGACGGATGCGAGGATGAGATCGTCGATCTTCGAGTATTCAAAGGATATGACGGTGATAATCGCCGCGCAGAGGATATCGAGCGTGCGCAATTCGGACGCGATAGCCGTAGTGGACGACGGAAAGATAGTCGGGTACGGAAAACACGACGAGCTGCTTTCGACCTGCGATATTTATAAGCAGATATACGTGTCACAGAAGGGCGGTGAAGATGATGAATAAAGCCCTTTTGAAAAAAATTTTGCAGAGGATCAAAAAGCAGATACCGATCTTCGCCGTTATAATGGTCTTGTCCGCGTTATTCGCCGGATTGTCGCTTTACATTCCAAAGCTTTTCGGCGGCGCGATAGATCTCTTGACCGGAAGGGACGGCGTGGACTTCTCCGCTCTTACCGTCATACTTATAAAGATCGCCGTTTTCTCCGCTTCCGCGGCGGTAGTGCAGTATATAATGACGGCGCTTGCAAACCGCGCGGCATATAAGATCACGGCGGACTTACGCAAAGAAACGTTTGACAAGATCCACACCCTGCCGATGTCTTACCTTGACAGCCATCCGACGGGCGACACGCTGTCGCGCTTCACAAACGACGCGGAGACGTTCTCGGACGGTCTGCTTCTCGGCTTCACACAGCTTTTCTCCGGCGTATCGCTCATAGTCGGCACGCTTATATATATGCTGACGATAAAGCCGTCCGTCACCGCGGTCGTGGTGCTTTTGACGCCGCTTTCGCTTTTCACGGCGCGGCTCATAGCCAAAAAAACGTTCGGTATGTTCTCAAAGCAAACGTCCGATACGGCGGCGCAGACGGCGTACATAACCGAGACCGTCGGCGAGCAGAAGACCGTGCGAGCGCTCGGCGCGGAGGCTGAGGCGGCGGCGAAATTCGATAAGTATAACGAAAATTTAAGAAGATCGTCGATGAAAGCGACGTTCTTCTCATCCCTCACAAACCCGTCCACGCGGTTCATAAACGCGGTAGTCTACGGCGCGGTGGCGCTGACCGGAGCTCTGTCGGTGATAGCGGGCGGCGGGATGACCGTCGGCGCGCTGGCGAGCTTTTTGGCGTACGCAAACAAGTACACAAAGCCGTTCAACGAGATTTCGGGCGTGATAGCCGAGCTTCAGAGCGCGTTTGCGTGCGCGGAGCGTATATTCGGCTTTTTGGAACAGAAGGAAGAGGCGCCGGACGGGAAACGCGATAACGAGATAAAATCAAACGACGTTAAAATCGATGATATGTCGTTTTCATACCTGCCCGACAAGCCGCTTATAAAGCACATGGATTTTGATGCGCGCGAGGGCAAACACACGGCGATAGTGGGACCGACGGGCTGCGGTAAAACGACGCTCATAAATCTGTTGATGCGTTTCTACGACGTGACGGGCGGAAGCATTTCTGTCGGCGGCGTGGACGTCCGTGATATGAGCCGCCGCGCCCTGCGCTGTCGCTTCGGAATGGTTTTGCAGGACACGTGGTTACGGTACGGGACGGTAGCTGACAACATAGCGGTATCGAAGCCCGGCGCGAGCCGTGAGGAGATAATCGGGGCGGCGAAAGCCGCGCACGCGCACGGATTCATAACGAGACTGCCTGACGGGTACGACACGGTCATAGGCGAGGACGGCGGAGGGCTGTCCGCCGGGCAGAAACAGCTTTTATGTATCGCCCGCGTGATGCTCTGCCGACCCGATATGCTGATACTCGACGAGGCGACATCGTCCATCGACACGGTGACGGAAAAGAAGATACAGGCGGCGTTCGACGCGCTGACCGAGGGCAGGACGGCTTTCATCGTCGCCCACCGTCTGTCGACGGTACTTAACGCCGACGAGATACTCGTAATGAGGTCGGGCGACATAGTAGAGCGCGGCACGCACGCAGAGCTTTTGAACAAACGCGGCTTCTATTACGATCTCTACCAAAGCCAGTTCAAGCAAGGGAAACAGATATAACAAAAAGCGACCGAAAGGCCGCTTTTTAATCTGAAATTTTGATTGATACACACGTAGGGGTGGGGCTTGCTCCCGCCGCAAAAGCCCCGATTGTTCGGGGGGATGGCGGGGTTTGGGGTGGATAGGGGGGAGGGGAACCCCAAAGGAGCCGCAAATTGCGGCGCACAATTCGTCGGCTCAGCCGACGCCTATTGACTGCCTTCCCCTGTTGGGGAAGGTGGCAGCTCAATTCTTTTTTTCGTGGAACAGTATCTCATCCGGTATATCTAATAAGCCTGATTTATACGTAACTTTAAACAAGCAGAATGATAGCCGTGATTTTTTTCATTTTCTTCTCCTTATATAATCAAATCATTACCTTTTGGTATGCCTTCATATATATAAGACGCTTTTTTTGTCTGAAAAGCTTCACCATAATGCAACTATTTACAAAAAATTCAAATGAATAAAGTCCTTACAAACTTTTTTCACTATATCCGATTATATCAAATCAAATCTGTTTTGTCAACCTTATATACGGAATATATTATATAAGGGGGGTATATTATGGATATTGAAAATATTAAAGAGGTATCTGACAAAACAAAAGACGGCGTAAGGCGCCGCGTAATAATGAATTACCCGCGCGCTGTTGACGGCAAAGCCGCGGATAAGATAAATAAATTCATATCGGATATTATAAAGCGGTACAAAAAAAGCGCGGAGAACGCGCCTTTATGTACTTATAACAAACTTACGTATAAGATTTTTTCATTCGATCCGCTGTCCGTTTGCTTTGAGGCGGAACGCTACGGGCAAAAGTATAAATATGTTGTTTTTTCCGTGACGTTTTCGCCCGACGGCCGCGCCGTGCCGTTTTTACCCGATAAAAAAGAGATAAAAGCGATTAAGAAGCGGTTTTTATCGCAGGGGGTTAAAATATCGTATAGATCCATACGGTATTCGTATTATATAAAAGACGGTAAGACCGTTATTTATCAAAAGCGGAAAAACACGAAAAGAGACATTATAAAAATCATCTCTGAAGCTTCTGCATACGGACGTCTTTGCCCGTGAACCTGAACGGCAGAAATTCGCCGAACAGACGGGAAACAATACGGTCGTCGTACAGCTCGAGCAGCTTGTTCTGGCTTAAATTCGTGCTTATGAGCGTAGATTTTTTGGTGTTTATACGGCTGTTCAAGAGATTGTATAAGAACGGGACCACGTCGCGGCCGTTCAGCTCCGTGCCGAGATCGTCTATCACAAGCAGCTCGCAGTCGTAGTACTTATTTATATTGTCGCGCTCGCTTTTATCGTCCGTAAATCTCGTATCGCGCAAATCCGTGAAAAGCGTGCCGGCGGTGGTATAAACGCACCAGTGGCCGCCCTCTATAACGCGTTTGGCAACGGCGACGGAAAGATGAGTTTTACCGAGACCCGTGCCGCCGAAAAACAGGATAGAACCGGAGCCCGTGTCCCTGAAATCCTCCGCGAAATCGCGTGCGCGCTCCACTATTACCTCCATGTTCTTTCTGTCCGCGCCGGAATAGTACGAAAGATCGAACGTGTCAAACGACATTTTATCGCAAAGCCCCGAGATCCCCGATGATTCATATCCGGCTTTTATGAGTTCGTTTTTCATGCAGACGCACATTTTACCGTTCACGTTTCCCTCGTCGTGACAGATCGGGCAGTTATACTCTATATCAAAATAGTCCTCGGGGTAGCCGTGCGACAAAAGGAGTTCGCTTTGCTTCTTTAAAAGCTCCTCGTTTTCGCGCCTTATCGCCATAAGCTTTTTCGCGTAGCTTTCCTTGCCTTCAAGCGCCGCGGCGTATACGCGCGGACCCGTTGCGTCAAGCTTGTCGCATATCTCTTTCAATCCGGGAATATCGGCGCAGGCTATCTTTCTTTTATCTTCAAGGGCTTTATCTTCTGCGTTTCTTCTTCTGTCCTCAAAGTTCTTTTTGACTTTTACGTAATCTTCGCGGTAAAAAGACATTTTTTCCTCCGTTTACTTACTGCCGTAGCTGCGCTTCATCGCCGCTTCCATAAATTCGTCCGCGTCAAAACTTTCGGCGGTTTTTTTCGGTTTTTCCGTCTTCTGCTTCGGCTTCTGCTTGTCGTTTTCCTCTATCTGATCGGGCGTTTTTATACCCTCCTCAAACCAGCGTTTGAGTATGGAGCCCGCGTAGTCGAGCGACGGCTTGTTTATGGCTTTGATTGTCGCCTCATACGCGCGCTCTATCATATCCATACCGTACCCGTACGTGTCGACCCACGCGTTTATAAGATTTTTTTCCTTTGCTATGAGCGCCCTCTGACCTATGCCGAAAACCTCTCTTATCTTTTCCGTTACGGAATTTTTGACCCTTTCCCTCGCTATAAACGCGTCAATTTCATCTGGCGTCGTGATATTATCGTCAAACAGACTGTACGCGGTGCGCTCAACGACGCGGAAGGAAACGCCGTCCTTGCTCTTGTCCTTTTCCTTCTCGCGGCAGAATTCCACTATTTTGACTATACTTTCGGCGCTGAGCCTCAGATAATCGTAAAGCGATACTATTATCATCGCCTCGTTGCTGTTTACGGCGTGGCCCGTTATCCTCGGCACGTCGGCGTTTATTATCCTGTGTAAGTCCGTGCTGCGCTCTATGATGTCCGACGCCTCCGCCTTGCTGTACGGCGGACTGTCCGCCTTGACGGACGCCTTTATCTTCTTGGGCTTTGATTCTATCTCCGCGCCCTCGATGCCGGATTTGATGATACCGCGCGCTGTAAGAGACGATAACGCGTGCTCTATTTCCGCCCACTGCATATCGAGCGTTTTTATTGCGTACGCCCTGCCGCTCTCCGTATCGGCGCGGAAGCCCGGCTCGGCGCAGACGTATAAAAGAACGCGCAGCTCGTCCCCCGACATGGAGCCGAGGTCGGCTAAGACCTCCTCCGCGGGGACGTTTATTATGTTTTCATTAAAGTTGAGTTTTATTTTCATTGGCGTTTGTCCTTGATTTCCGACATTTCGCGCATAAGTATCATAAGCGAATCGGCGGCGCAGATGTTTACAACGGGCACGCCGACGCTCTTTTCGTCAAGCTCGCACGGGCTGAAATTCCAAACGCCGCGCACGCCGGTACCCGATATTATATCGCATAATTCCGTGCTTTCGTTTGCCGGTATGCAGAGCACGGCTATATCCACACGGTTGTTTTTGCAGAATTCCTTTACTTCCTTTACGTGGCGCACGGTATTGTCCGCTACGGTCTTTCCTATGACCTTATCCGAAATATCGAAAACGCCCTTTATCCACACGCCGCGCTGTTCAAGCAGACGGCTGTTCGACAGGGCTTTTCCGAGATTGCCCGCGCCGATAATGACCGCCGTGTATTTTTTGCCCACGCCTAAATACTCGCTTATGCACGTATAGAGCTTTTTTACGTTATAGCCGTAGCCGCGCTGACCGAGGCCGCCGAAATATTTGAGGTCCTGCCTTAGCTGCGGCGCGCTGAGCCCCGTTATTTCGGACAGCTCCGCCGACGATATTTTCATTATATCGCGGTTATATAGCTCGCGCAGGCATCTGAAATACCGCGGCAGGCGCTTTATCACCGCGTCCGGTATCTGCTCGTCCGGCACCGCCGTCGCTCTGTCCGCTATGGCGGGTATGCCGGTAATGTCAAATTCTTGTTGTTCCGGTACTTTTTTCATTTGAGATTTTCTCTTACGTACTCGGCGTACTGCTCGCACGTCGCGCCCGTGTCGCGTCCCGTTATGACGAGGCGCTTGTCCTCGAGCATACAAAAATCGAGGGCTTTCGTTAATCTGTCCGCCTCGTCCTGCTTGCCGATGTGCGACAAAAGCATCGCCGTTGCGCGGAGCATCGAACACGGATCGGCGTACTTTGCGCGGCCTTCCTCGACCATTCTCGGTGCGGAGCCGTGTATCGCCTCGAACATCGCGTACCTTTTGCCTATGTTCGCGGAACCGGCGGTGCCTACGCCGCCCTGGAATTCCGCCGCCTCGTCCGTTATTATGTCGCCGTAGAGGTTAGGCAGAATGAACACCTCAAAATCGCGTCTTCTCTTCTCGTCGACGAGCTTCGCGGTCATTATGTCTATAAACCACTCGTCCGTCGTTATTTCGGGATATTCCTCGCCTATCTTTTTGCAGATGTTAAGGAATTTTCCGTCCGTCGTCTTTATAACGTTAGCCTTGGTTACGACAGACACGCGTTTTTTGCCGTTTTTGCGCGCGAATTCATACGCAAGTCTCGCTATCCTCTCCGTGCCTTCTGTCGTAGTTATGCAGAAATCGACCGCCAGCTCGTCCGAAACGTTCACGCCCTTGCTGCCGACGGCGTAGGAGCCCTCCGTATTTTCACGGAAGAACGTCCAGTCTATGCCCTGCGCCGGTACCTTGACCGGGCGGACGTTTGCGAAAAGGTCGAGCTTTTTGCGCATCATCACGTTTGCGCTCTCTATATTCGGCAATCCGTCGCCGGCGTGCGGCGTCGTCGTCGGGCCTTTTAAGATGACGTGGCATTTGTAAAGCTCCTCCATAACGTCGTCCGGTATGGCCTTGCCGCAGGCTATGCGGTTCTCTATCGTAAGACCGTCGATCGTCCTTATTTCTATTTTTCCTTTATTTATGTCAACAGCTAAAAGCGCTCTTAAAATCTTCTCCGCGGCTGCCGTTATAGTCGGACCTATGCCGTCTCCTCCGCATACGCCTATCACGAGCTTGTCGAGCTTATCATAGTCCGTAAACTCCTTTACGCTTTTGATCCTGTCCGCTCTTTCAAGCTGCTCGTACATAAGATCCCTGTACTTGCCGACAGCGGCTTCAACGTATGCGTCATACTTGTCGTTCATTTTTCGTTTCTCCTCATATTTAACAATTATTTAACATTTGATATATTGCGAGTTAATATGTCAAAAATTCCCGTTTTTTGACAGTTTTTTTGTATTTTCCACCCTCGAAAAAGCTGTTTTTATTCACTCAGACGCCTTTGAAAATCCCCCGAAAATCCACAAATTCCACAGGGTTTTCCACATTTTTAAGCTCCGAAACGGTCTTTTTTGAGTTTGAAATCCGCAGTTTAACGCGGAATTAACAATTTTATACGTTTTTTGTGTGTGGAATTCCACATTTTGTAATTTTGATCCGGACGCCCGAATTTTTGTTCTTTTATGCAGTTAAAAAGTGCATAAAAAGCTGTTTCGGCCCTTGACCGATTTACAGTCTGTTAATATTTGCCGTAGACCATTACGCACAAAATACTCGCCGTTATTTTGTGAAAAAGTAACCAAATTTTTTTATTTTGAAATTTGCTCTTGACAGCGTTTTTTGTTTACACGCGTTTCCAGTCGTCTTTTGACGACGGTTTTCCGTCAAGGCTCATATCGGATCCGGCGCCCGCTTCAAGCTCGTATTTCGCCGCCGCGGCTATCATTACGCCGTTGTCGCCGCAGAGGGAAAGCGGCGGGACGTGAAAATCTATTTCACGCGCCGCACAGAAGTCCGACAGGGCTTTTCTCAGATGCGAGTTTGCAAGCACGCCGCCCGCGGCGAGGAGCGTTTTATACTTATACTTTTTAAAGCATTGGTCGAGCTGATGCACGACGCTGTCGCATATGACCTTTGTAAGCGACGCGCATATATCCTCGCGGCAGAGCGTCCCGCCCTTCATCTCCGCGGTGTTCAGCATATTCACTATATGCGTTTTTAAGCCGGACAGAGAAAAATTGAAGGACCCGTCCTTCATATGCACGGCGGGGAATCTGAACGCCGACGGGTCGCCCTTTGCGGCAAGCCTGTCCATTTCCGCGCCGCACGGGTAATTAAGACCCATCCTGCGGCCTATTTTGTCAAACGCCTCGCCTATCGCGTCGTCAAGCGTTCTGCCTACCGTTTCAAAATCGGTGTACGATGCTGCGTTGATGATCGAAGTATGACCGCCCGACGCGACAAAGGCGATAAACGGCTTATTTATTTTACCGTTTATATAGTTTGCGGCGACGTGGCCTTTTATGTGATTTACGCCGATGAGCCGTTTGCCGTAGGAGTACGCAAAGCCCTTGGCGAAATTCACGCCGACGAGAAGCGCCCCGATGAGCCCCGGCTCCGTGGTGACGGCGACGACGTCTATCTGCTCGGGCTTAACGTTCGCGTCTGACAAAGCCTTGTACGTCAGCGGCGCTATCGCCTCAACGTGGGCTCTCGACGCTATCTCCGGCACAACGCCTCCGTATTCGGCGTGTATGTCGACCTGGGAATTTATCTCGTTCGAGAGCACCTCAAACTCGTCCCTGCCCTCGGGCGAGCGCACGACGGCGACGGCCGTTTCGTCGCAGGATGATTCAATTGCAAGATACAGCATTATATATCCTTATCAAGAAGTACGGCGTCCTCTTTCGGAGCCGTGTAATATCCGCGCCTTTTGCCGACGCGGAAAAAACCGTTTTTTTTATACAGACAAAGCGCCGCGGTATTCGATTCGCGCACGTCGAGCGACAGCTTTTTAACTCCGCGCTCCTTGCAGGCATCGACCAGCCCGTTTATGAGCGCCGTGGCAGCGCCGCGCCGTCTGTATTCCGGGAATACGGCGATATTGTTTATCTCCGCCGCATCCGCCGCAACGTACATCCCGGCGTAGCCTATGACCTCGCCGCCGTCGAGCGCGGCAAGGTAAACGGCGCACGGATGGCAGGCGGACGCCGACAGCTCCCGTTTGCTCCACGGACGTGAAAAACAGACCCGCTCAAGCTCCGCCGCTTTATCCATATCCTCCGGCAGCAGTTTTCTTACCGTTATCACTGTCCGCCTATGCTGTCGTCGTTCAACACCCAGTCGCGGACGTTGTAGGAGATGAAGCAGGTGGGCGAGCTTCTGACTATGACCTTTGAGATACCGGCGTTGATTATGAGACGCTTGCAAGCCTGACAGCTGCACGTATCCGCCTTTATCTCTCCGCTCGGCGCGTCTATGCCGCATAAGTAAAGCGTGGAATCGAGCATCTGCTCTCTCGTTGCCGAGATTATGCAGTTGGCCTCCGCGTGGACGGAACGGCAGAGCTCGTTGTTTACGGAGCAGCCGGAGCCGAGAGATCCGCACGCGCATTCGCCTATGTCCGTGCAGTTCTTTCTTCCTCTCGGCGCGCCGTTGTAGCCCGTTGAAACTATGGAATCGTTCTTGACTATGATGGCTCCGAACTTACCGCGAAGACACGTGCTTCTTTCAAGCACGGTTTGCGCGATATCAAGATAGTAATTGGTCTTTGATACTCTGTCCATAATGTTTCCTCTCTTTTATAACGGTTGTATTTTAAAATAATTCGTCGTACAGATTCTTTAAATACGCTTCAAACGCGTCCTTTATTTCGGGGTGCTTGAGCGCCGTCTCTATATTCGCCTGCAAAAATCCGAGCTTGCTTCCCATATCGTAGCGCTTGCCCTCGTATTTATATGATATTACGCCCTTTGTTTTCGCCAGCTCCTTCATCGCGTCTGTCAGCTGCAATTCACCGCCCTTGCCCGGCGCGGTGTGCCTCAATATATCGAATATATCGGGCGTGAGGACGACTCTGCCGAGGATGGCGAGGTTGGAGAACATTTCCTCCTTGGTCTGCGGCTTCTCCACCATATCGGTCGTTAAGTACGTGCGCTCGTCGTACTGCTTTTCCGTTTTCATCGAGCAGTATTTTTTAAGGTCTTCATACGGGACCTCGCACACGCCGACAACGGCCTTGTCGTACTTCTCCGCAACGTCGCAGAGCTGCTTGGTAACGGGGGTATCGGCTACCATAACGTCGTCGCCGTAAAGGACCGCGAACGGCTCTTCCCCCACGAATTTTTCGGCGCAAAGCACCGCGTGACCGAGGCCCTTCGCCTCCTTCTGGCGCAGGAAATAAATGTTAGCAAGGGAGCAGACCTCCTCCATGTCGGCAAGCTCCTTCTCCTTGTTCTTCTTTTCGAGCGTGTCCTTATATTCTATCGAATAATCAAAATAATTTTCGATAGCCTCTTTGTTTCTGCCGGTGATTATAAGTATGTCCTTTATTCCGGCGCCTACGGCTTCTCTTATCAGGTATTCCATTGAAGGCCTGTCGACTATCGGCAAGATCTCCTTCGGTACCGTCCTTGAAATTGGCAGCATACGCGTGCCGAGGCCCGCGGCGGGAATTACGGCTTTTGTGATCTTCTTCATTTGATTATCCTCGTTTCCGTTCAAATTTTTTTCCATAATACATTATATACCCGCCTTTTAAGAAAATCAATACTTATTTTGTGTATTTTAAGTTTTATTTTAAAGATAATATCAAACGGGCTTGATTTTTGGGCTTTTATGTGATATAATCAGGATAGTAAAACGGTATAAGGAGGCGCGGTATGTCGACCGAAAGCTTAAAATCGGAATTTATTGAGATATATAAGGATAAGATAAAACGCGACGGCGCGGATAAGCTGCTTGATTATCTTATAAACAAGTCGGATTTCTTCACCGCTCCGGCGTCGACGCAGTATCACCTCTCACGCGAGGGAGGCCTCTGCGAGCACAGTCTGAACGTGTATAAGTGTTTATGTGATTACCTTGCGCGTCCGCGCGTAAAGGAGACGTACGGTTTGAACGCTTCGGAAGAAACGGCGGCGATAGCGGCGCTTTTGCACGACGTGTGCAAGACCGACTGTTATATAGTCTCAACGCGAAACAAAAAGGACAAGGTGACGGGCAAGTGGACGGAGGTGCCGTTTTACGAGTTCAAGGATAAGCTGCCCTACGGCCACGGTGAAAAATCCGTCTACATAATCTCCGGCTTTATGCGCCTGACGCGCGAGGAGGCGTTTGCGATAAGGTATCACATGGGCTTTGCGGGCACCGAGGACGCGCGCAGCGTCGGCGCGGCGTTTGAGATGTACCCGCTCGCTTTCGCGCTCTCCACCGCCGATATGGAGGCGACGTATTTTGTAGAAAGCGCGGAGGACGAAAACCAATGACTTCACTGTTATCCGCCGTATCGGAGGCGGTAAAGACCGATTTTATAACGTACATAAAAGACGGCGGGACGTTTTATCTTCCCGCGCCGGTCGTTATCATGCTTGTTTCCGCGGCTTTGTTCGCCGCCGCGGGGACGGTGCTTTTATTATCATCAGTAAAGAAAGGATCTGACAAATGAAAAAAGCGTTTTGCATCATTCTTACGGCTCTTCTCATCATGCTGCCGCTGTCCGGCGTAATCTACGCCGAGCAGAGCGCCGAGCCGGAAAACGGTACGGTCTTATACGAGACCGATTTTACGAACGGTATACCCGAGGGTTTCCGTTATCCCGAAGGACACGGGGATAAGGTTTACGTAAAGGACGGGATTCTGTACGTCGACGCCGTCGGGCGCGAATTCACGCGCGTATTTCTGCCCGATTCGCTCGATAAGTACGGCAACTATGAGATAACGATACACGCCGCGATGCTGCAGCCGCGCGACGGCGGGCGCTGGGGCTCGATAATCTACCGCGCTCAGAATCTGAATTATCCGTATTACCATATGTGCTTCCGCTACAATTCCGACGCGGCGAACGGCGTTGAATTCGCGTGCCGCACGGAGCAGGATACGTGGAGCGTCACCTCAAAGGGCGGCATTTCCGGACATTCCTTCTCGGACAGCACGTTCGACGAGGTAAAGGCGACCGTCAAGGGCGACCGCGCGATACATTCGATAAACGGCGAGGTCGGCGTCGACTGCACGGACGCGACGGTCTATTCAACCGGCGGCATAGGTCTGCAGGCAAACTTCTGCATACTCGCCGTTCGTGATATTAAGGTCACGTACATCCGCACGGGCGGGACGTCTTCCGCTCCCGCGTTTACCGAAATAGCGCAGTCCGATCTCGGTGTAATAGGCGGATACACGTTATCCGAATACGTTTTAAGTAAAGAAAAGCTCGATAATATCGCAAAATCCGAAGCGATACCGGCAAACGCGATATTCAACGTCAATTCAAAGCTTGAGGTCACGGATAACGACGGAAAAGCTTTTTCGACCGTTTCGGACGCGCTGACCGCGCTAAACGGCGTCATAATGCCGACGTTCAAGGTCAGCGACGAGGCGGCGGCCGACGCGATCTGCGCGTACTTATACGACAACGGCGTAAAAGACGTGTTCATCATGAGCGAAAAAGACGAGCTCGTGTTAAGGGCGAGAAAAGCGTACACGGTCTGCCGCGGCGTGCTCGATCTTACAAACGAGCTGAAAGGCAAAACTTCGCTTACAAATAAAGAGCTTCTCGGTATCAGACAGCGCACGAACGCCGCGTTTGCGTCGATCGCCGTGATACCCGACACCGTTGCAACGACGGAGAACGTAAAATATCTCTACGACAGACTTATAGCCGTATGGGTCGGCGCATCGTCATCCGTTACTGCAAAAGCTCAGGCCTTCGCGATAGCCGCGGCGGGCGGTCACGGCGCGGTGACGGACAACACGGCGCTGATGTACGACGTTATAGAAAATTCCATGTCCGGCAGTAAGCTTTTCCGCGTACCGCTGAACATCGGTCACAGAGGTCTGCCGATACAGGCGCCGGAAAACACGGTCGAGGGCTCGCTTTTAGCGTATGAAAACGGCGCGGACTGCGTTGAAAACGATATTTACATAACAAAAGACGGAATGCTGATGGTAATGCACGACGCGACGACGGCGAGAACGGCGGGCGGAAACCTCACAATGGAGAGCGCTACGTCCGATCAGCTCCGCGAGCTTATCGTAAACAAGCAGTTCCCGAACAACAAGAAATATTCAGAATGCAGGATCCCGTACCTTGAAGAGTACTTTACGGCTTTGAAGGGCAAGGATATACAGATATTCGTTGAGATAAAGAGCACGAGCAAGGCGCTCGTCGAAAAATTCCGGTCGCTCGTCGGCGAGTACGGCGTTGAGGATCAGGTATCCGTCATAACGTTCCACGATTCGCAGATAAAGAACCTCAAAGAGATATTCCCCGAGATGTCTGCGGGCTTCCTCTGCAATCCGCTCGTGTCGGGCGACACCGGCGAAAAACAGGTAAAAGCCGTGCTGAACAAGACGCAGAAGCTCGGCTCCACGTACAATCCCTCGTACTCCGGCCATACGAAAGAATTCGTAAAGAACGCGAATATGCGCGGACTTACCACCTGGCCGTGGACGATAGACGACAAGGGGGATTACATAGATTTCTTTATGGCGGGCTATAACGGCATTACGACGAACAACTGCAAGATACCCGCAAAGTGGGCGAAATCTCTTGTCTCAAAATCGTACGAATATGAGATACAGCCGGGCGAAACGCTTAAAGCCTCGGCGGAGATGACGACGTACAAGCGCGAAGTATCCGACGTTTCGGACAGCGTCAGGATCATCCCGTTGTCCGACGGTATGACCGTGGGCGACGGTAACGTTATAACGTTTGACGGCGAGGGCGAATATCAGTACGCGCTTGAATACACGTACGCGATCAATTCGTCAAACACTTACACTTTATACACGCAGCCGGTGACCGTAAAGGTCGCCTCGCCCGAAATGACCGAAACGGAAACGGACGAGATAACGACCGTAAACACAACCGCGGAAGAAGTAACGACAAATAAACCGGCGGAAACGACGGGTGAGAATGAAAACGGCAAATTCCCCGTTGTCCCCGTGATACTGGGCGCCGCCGCAGGCGTTATAGGCGTCGGCCTGATCGTGTTCTTTGTCGTAAAAAAGAAAAAAGCGTAAAATCACCCCTTGACAAAACGCGTGATTTGTGATAATATAAATTGAATAAAAGTACAGGAGGCAAAGATATGAAGCATATCAAAACCATAAAGACCCGCGATCTGTGCGAGAGCGCAAAAAACGGCGGCTGCGGTGAGTGCCAGACTTCCTGCCAGTCAGCCTGCAAAACAAGCTGCGGCATAGCCAACCAGAGCTGCGAGAACGGCAAAAAATAAACAATTCAAAAAGGGCTGCTGCGGCAGCCCTTTTGAAGTTATATTCACCTTACGTGAACCCCCACGTGACCGTGTCACATGGGGAACTATGCTCCCGCCGTCACCGGCCCCGCAAACTAACGATCACCGTGCCTTTCCGTAGGGGTCGGCGCCCTCGACGACCCGTGTCTGCGGAAGCCCCGAAACTTCGGGGGGGATGGCGGGGTTTGGGGTGGTCTGGGGTTCCCCGCCGCGAAAAGCGGTGGGGGTTCCTGGATAGGGGACCCGGGGTTCCCCGACGCGAACCTGAGAGCGTTGGGGGTTCACGGGGGCGGGGAACCCCAAAGGAGCCGCAAATTGCGGCTCACAATTCGTCGGCGGTAGGGGTTCCCCGCGTGACAAGGTCGCGCGGGGGTTCGCGTAACCGACACCTTAATTCTGAATTCTTAATTTGAAAGGTTTTCCTTTTAATGATACATCAATACAAATTAAACAACCACAACATCGTTCTCGACGTCTGCTCTGGGGCGGTGCATGAAATGGACGATTTAGCGTACGACGCGGTCGCGATGTACGAGAGCACGCCGAAGGATGAGATAATAAAACAGCTTTGCGATAAGTACGGCGTGACAGCCGCTGATGCCGCCGAATGCCTTGAACAGATAGAAGAGCTGAAAGCCGGGGGACAGTTATTCACACCCGACACTTACGAGAATATGGCGCCGGAACTGAAAAAACGCACGTCCGGCGTTATAAAAGCGCTTTGCCTGCACGTTTCGCACGCCTGCAATCTCGTCTGCGAATACTGCTTTGCGGGACAGGGCAGATACCGAGGAAAAAGCGCGCTCATGTCGTTTGAGGTGGGTAAGCGCGCGCTTGATTTTCTTATTGAAAACTCGGGCAGCCGCAAAAACCTCGAAGTAGACTTTTTCGGCGGCGAGCCGCTTCTTAATTTTGACGTGGTAAAGAAGCTTGTGCAGTACGCGCGCTCCGTTGAAAAAGATCACAACAAGAATTTCCGCTTTACGCTGACCACGAACGGCGTGCTTATTGACGACGACGTGATAGATTTCTGCAACCGTGAAATGTCAAACGTGGTGCTCAGCCTCGACGGGCGGAAAGAAATTCACGACAGGTACAGGGTGGACGCGAGCGGAAAAGGCAGCTTTGACGTGATCGTTCCGAAATTTCAGCGCCTCGTAAAAGCGCGCGGCGACAAGTCGTATTATATGCGCGGCACGTTCACGCACGCAAATCCCGATTTCTTAAAAGATATAAACGTGATGCTCGATTCAGGCTTTAACGAGCTTTCGATGGAGCCCGTGGTATGCTCACCCGACAGTCCGTCGGCGCTTACCGAGGAGGACAAGCCCGTAATATTCAAGCAGTACGAGGAGCTTGCAAAGCTTCTGATACAAAGGCGAAAAGAGGGAAAACCCTTTACTTTCTATCACTATATGATAAACCTTGAAGGCGGGCCGTGCATTTACAAACGCATATCGGGCTGCGGCTCGGGCACCGAATACATGGCGGTAACGCCCGGGGGAGACTTATATCCGTGCCACCAGTTCGTAGGTGAGGAAAAATTCAAGTTAGGCGATATTTGGAACGGCGTTACAAATACGGAAATTCAAAGCGAATTCGAAGGCTGTAACGTCTACGCTCACGAAGAATGCAGAGGTTGCTGGGCGCGGCTTTACTGCTCCGGCGGCTGCGCGGCGAACGCTTATCATGCGACCGGCTCGGTCAAGGGCGTTTACAAGTACGGCTGCGAGTTGTTCAAAAAGCGCATAGAATGCGCGATAATGGCGGAGGTCGACCGACTGTCAGATGAGGACGCCGATAATTGATTTTATAAAGGAATACGAAAAGAAAAACCCCCTGCGCCTGCACACGCCCGGTCATAAGGGCAGGGGCTTTTTGGGGTTTGAAAAATACGATATTACCGAGCTTTACGGCGCGGACGAGCTTTTTTCGCCGTCCGGCATAATAGCGGAAAGCGAAAAAAACGCATCTGAAATATTCGGCTGTCCTACTTATTATTCCGCCGAGGGATCGTCGCTCTGCGTAAAAGCCATGATATATCTGCTCTCGCAGATAAAGGGCAAAACGCCTGTTATAACCGCATCAAGAAACGCGCATAAATCGTTTTTATACGGCGCTGCGCTCTGCGGCACGGAGGTTATATGGCTGCCGCCGCACGAAGACGATACGTATATATCCGTTACCGTAACGGCGGACGGCGTAAGGCGTGTTTTAAAGGCAAACAAAGGCGTTGACGCGGTGTTTATTACGACGCCCGACTATCTCGGCAAAACGACCGATCTGTCAGACATTTCAAAAGTTTGTAAGGAGTACGGCGCGCTTCTTTTCGTTGACGGAGCGCACGGAGCGTACTTGCATTTTACGGGCGACGATCCGTATAAATACGCCGATATTTACTGCACCTCCGCGCACAAAACGCTTCCCGCGCTGACGGGCGCGGCGTACCTGCACGTACGTTATCCAGTGCCGGCAAAGACCGTAAAAGCCGCGCTTTCCGCGTTTGCCTCCACAAGTCCGTCGTACCTGATCTTAGCCTCGCTCGACGGGCTGAATGAATATCTTTCAACGTATAAAGAGCACTTGTCCGCGTTTATCCCGCTTGTTGAAAAAACAAAAACAAAGCTGACGGATCACGGCTTTGTTTTATACGGCGGCGAGCCGATGAAGATAACGCTTGACGCGAACAGGTACGGATATACCGGTTATGAAATCGAAAAATATCTCGTCGGCAAAAACATTTATCCCGAATACGCCGACAAAAAGTTTATAACGTTTATGATAAGCGAAAAAACCGGCGCGGACGGGCTTGATACGCTTTGCAGTTCTCTGCTCTGCCTGCCGAAAAAAGCCGGAATTTCTGATAACGGTGTAAAATTTAGAACGCCCGATAAGGCTATGAGCATACGCGACGCGTTTTTCTCACAAAAAGAGACCCTGCCGACCGGAGAATGCGGCGGCAGGATATTATCGGATATGAACGTTATCTGTCCCCCCGCCGTCTGCCCCGTCGTATGCGGGGAGACCGTTGCGGAGGAGCTGATCCCGTTTTTGCTTGATATCGGTATAGACAAGCTCTCCGTCGTCAGGTAGGGTCGTGCTCGACCTTCTCCGGCGGCACCTCGAGCAGAGCCGGATTTTTAAGATACTGCGTTAACCGCTTGAAAACGGCGGCGAAATATGAGCCGGGGCAGATCCTCTCGTCCATTACGACGCCCAAGGGGAGCGTATGCTCGAAAACGACCTCGTCGCGCTTTAATTTCGGCACTATCCGCGGGTTGCCCATGGTAACGCTCATGCTCGTCGTCCCGAATTCGTAAACGTGGTGATATATGTGATTCGTACGTATGGACGCGAGGTTTGATAACAGCAGCGATTCATGGAAAGGCGAGGCGTCTATGACGCTTTTCGGCAGAAGATTGTGCTTGTCCATGAATTTGAAAAGTCCTACGGCGAAGTTGGGAAGTCCGGGGACGTTCAAGAGGACGTTTAACATTTTCTCCGTCTTGTTGTCCGTCTCGGACGTGCGGTTTTCCGCTATATACTCGTCGATTTTCTTCTGCACCTCGAATATGGTGTCCGTCATATCGAAATAGATCTTTGACATTATGCCGTGGTCCGTATCCGTTTTAAGTACGACCAGACCCACGCAGAATTCGTTTCTTGCGTAAACGCGCTTGTTTATAACGAATCTGTTCAGCGCCGGGTATTCGCACGCGGTGCGCAGATACGCGGCAAGGAAAATGCCCATATATGAAAACACCATTCCCTTTTCCTTGCGCATTTTGTGTATATACGCGGTCAAAGGGTCGAGCGGTATGTCTACCGTAGTCATATTCATCGAATCCACGCGCTTGTCCATTATATAGGATATGACGCTGTACATGGGATCGTTTATTTTTATGGTTCTTCCGTCTGCTCTTCTCATCTTTACGCCTCGTTTAATTATTCTCAATGTTGATACCAAATAATACCATAAGGTAACGGCGAATTCAAGTATTTTTTGAAAATAAGGATAAGATATGGACAAAATTTTATTGGCAAAACAGATCTGCGCAAGGCTTTCGCAGAAATATCCGGGCGCCGTTTGTTCGCTTTCCTACGGCGGCGATCCGTGGCGCCTGCTCGTTATGGGGCGGCTTTCGGCGCAGTGCACGGACGAGCGGGTGAATATAGTCTGCCCCGCGCTGTTTGAAAGATACCCCGACGTTTACGCCATGGCGGAAGCGGAACAGGACGAGATCGCAAAATACATATTCTCCTGCGGGCTCTACAACAGCAAGGCGCGCGATTTGAAGGCGATGTCCGTGCGGATAGTTACGGTTTATAACGGCAAAGTGCCCGACAATATGGAAGATCTTTTGACGCTCTCCGGCGTCGGGCGGAAGATAGCGAATCTGATTTTAGGCGATATTTTCGGCAAGCCCGCGATCGTCGCGGACACGCATTGTATAAGGATTTCCGCGCGTCTCGGTCTCTGCGGCGACGATATAAAGCCGCTGTCGCCCGAAAAGACGGAAAAAGCGCTGTCGGCGATAGTAGAGCCCGGCGAGCAGGCCGCGCTCTGCCACCGCTTCGTCATGTTCGGCCGCGACGTCTGCTCCGCACGCTCGCCGTCGTGCGATGTGTGCGAATTGTCCGACATTTGTCTTAAAAATCATCTTGACACAAATAATAAAGAGTAGTATAATATAAAAAACGTTCGGCGTAAGCCGAACTCATAACTTTTTGCCGCAGGCAAAAATCATAACTCTAAACGCGGCAGCGCCGCTCATAACTAAAAAAGAGGTCATAAAATGAAAAACAGAATTTATATGCTCACGTCCGAATCGAACAGACAGATGAACAGCTTTATCGTTACCACCGGGGAGGGTGGGCTTATCGTCATCGACGGCGGGTATGAATTCGATAAGCCGAAGCTGTTGTCAAAGCTGCGCGAAATATCGGGGCAGGATAAGCCGCATATCGACGCGTGGTTTTTCTCCCACGCGCACGACGACCATATCTCCGCTTTCAACAAAATAGTTGAAGACGGCAAAGGCGAGGTCGAATTTGACCGCGTTTACTACAATTTCCCGTCCGCGCAGTTCTTTGAAAAGTACGAGACGAACGAGGCGCACGCGATAATCAAATTTTATAAAAACCTACCGAAATTCGCCGACAAGATCTGCATAGTCTATCAAAGCGACGAATATGAGGTGAAGGGCGCGAAATTCGAGTATCTATACACCGCCGACCCGATTTACAAGTTCAACTGCATAAACAACTCCACCTCCGTTTTCAGAATGACGCTCGGCGGCAAGACCGTTCTGTTTTTGGGCGATTTAGGTATCGACGCGGGCAAAAAGCTGCTTTCGATGCAAGGCGATAATTTAAAGAGCGATATGGTGCAGATGGCGCATCACGGACAGAACGGCGTCGATTTCGACGTATATCAGGCGATAGCGCCGACCGCGTGTATATGGTGCACTCCCGACTGGCTCTGGAACAACGACGCGGGGTTAGGATATAACACGCACGTATTCAAAACGATAGAAGTCCGCGGCTGGATGGAACAGCTCGGGGTCAAGAAAAATTATGTTGCAAAAGACGGAGATCAGATAATAGAGCTTTGAAGGAATTTATAATAAACGATAACGACGCAAATCAGCGCCTTGACAAATTCATGTCAAAGGCGTGTAAAAACCTGCCGTCCTCGCTTTTATACAAGGCGATACGGACCAAAAAGATTAAGGTCAACAGAAAAAGAGCGGAGCCGGGCACGACCCTTATGCCCGGTGACGTTGTTTTATGCTTTCTGCCGCCGGAGTTTTTCTCCGAAAACAGCGAAAAAGACCTTTTTTATACCCTGAAGCCCGCGCTCGACATCGTTTACGAGGATGAAAACATCATAATTTGCGACAAACGCCCGGGGCTTCTCTGCCACCCGGACGAGGAGGGCGAGCAGAACACGCTTATAGAGCATATAAAAGCATACCTGTATCAAAAAGGCGAGTACAAGCCCGAGCAGGAAAACTCTTTTATCCCCTCTCTCTGCAACCGCATAGACAGAAACACGGGCGGACTTGTTATAGCCGCGAAAAACGCGGCGGCTCTGCGCGATATGAACGAAATCATACGCGGCAGGACCGTATCGAAATACTACCTCTGCGCCGTGCACGGCGTGCCTGAAAAGAAAGAGGCGACGCTGACCGCGTACTTATATAAGGACAAAAAAAACAACGTTGTTACGGTATACGACAAGCCGAAGCAAGGCAGGGTGAAGATCGTCACGGGATATAAGGTGTTGAAGGCAAAAGACGACAGCGCCCTGCTTGAGGTGCGGTTATACACGGGCAAAACGCATCAGATCCGCTCGCATTTATCATACGTCGGCCATCCGCTTCTAGGCGACGGAAAGTACGGTATAAACCGCGAGGACAAAAAAGCGGGCTATAAATATCAGGCGCTTTACTCCTACAAGCTCGTGTTTGACCGTGGTTCAGGCTCTTTGTCCTACCTTACGGGTAAAAGCTTTGAGGCGGATCAGGATAACATTTGGTTTTATAAGGATTTTTAAATGAACGTTTTACTGATAGCGGCAAGCGCGGCGCTTACGGGGCTTTGCTTTACGTGGTACAAGGCGGGTGTTCTTATATTCTTTACCATGATCCCCCTGTTTTACGTGCTTATAAAAGAAGCGGAAAAGCCGCACAAACCGGTCAAATATTACGGGTACGGCTACCTTTTCGGCTCCGTCTTTTACGCATGTATTTTCTACTGGTTTACATATCAGTACCCGCTTGAATATCTGAAGTTTACTACGGGCGAAGCCGTTGCGTACGTCGCTCTGTCGTGGATAGGCTCGGGGCTTATTTTATCCGTTTTGTTCGCGCTTTTCCCGTTTTTCACCGGGCTGTTCATCAGAACTGAACTTAACAAAAAATACCCGTGGCTTTTCGTACCGTTTTCGGCGTGCTTATACGTCATGATCGAATTCCTGTTCACGCTCGGACCTCTCGCGACGCCGTGGGCGCGCCTCGGCGTTACACAGCAGAGCAATATTTTGGGCATACAGACGGCGTCTTTATTCGGCTCGTATTTCATATCGTTCATGATCGTCACGATCAACGCCGCGCTCGCGTACGGGTTGTATGAGCTTATAAAGCACAAAAATAAAAAAACGGCGATCATCTGCCTTGTCTGCTCCGTCTCTCTGTTTGTAACGAACATGGGCGCAGGCGGCATACTTTACGCGGTCGATAAGAATAAAAACGAAAATTCGGAAAAGGTGACTGTCGCATCGTACCAGTCAAACATCGTATCCGGCAGGACGGAAACCGGCTCCGTTTATACGGTCACGGACAAGCTTTTGCAGGCGGCAAAGGACGAAATAATAAAAACCGGCGCAAAGCTGATAGTGATGCCGGAGGGCTGTATTTCAATAGATTTTGAAAAATACCCGTCCATCAGAAAACAACTCGTCGATTTCAGCCGCGAGCATGACGTCGTGCTGATATTCGGCTGCTACGAATACGACGCGGACAAATTCTACAACGTTACGTACTGCGTCTCACCCGACGGGCAGATAACAGGTCCGTACAGAAAACAGCACCCCGTCCCGTTCGGCGAATTCACGCCGGCAAAGGAGCTTGTTTTAGCTCTGATGCCGTTTTTGAAGGACGTTACGAGCATTGGCGACGATCTGTCGCCGGGAGATGAGAGCGTTGTTTTCGATTCGGCGCTCGGCCGCCTCGGCGCGTTCATATGCTTTGATTCCGCGTTTGAGAGCATAGGTTACGAGGAAACGGCGAAGGGCGCGCTGATACTGACGGAGTCAACGAACGATTCGTGGTGGATGGATTCCGTGCAGTTATACCAGCACAACGGCCACGCGATACTCCGCGCCGTGGAGGGCAGACGGTATATGGTACGCTCGTCCGCCGCGGGATATTCGACCGTAATATCGTCGACGGGTGAAATTCTCGACGGCGTAACGCCGTTGACCGAGGGCTTTGCGACAACCGACGCAGTGCTGCGGGAAGATTTGAGCTTCTACCACAAAACGCCGTACCTCTTCCCCTTTCTCTGCTTATCCGTAGTTTTAAGCGGGTTTATTTGGGCTTTGATATACAAAAAACGATATATTTGTAAAAAATAACATTTTATGTACTTGTAATTTCAAAATATTATAGTATAATATATTCGACAAAAAAGCTGAATTCGCCTTTGCGAATTCAATTTAGCTGAAAACTGCGGGTTTTCAATTCAGCTATATGCTTTTTGCATATAATTCAGCTGAATTCAAGCTATGATATTAAAGCTAAATTCACCTTTGGTGAGCTAAATTCGGCTTTGCCGAGCTAAATTCGCTTAAGGCGAGCTAAATTTGCTTCGCAAGCTATTATAAAATATTAAAGGATAACATATGAAGAACATAAAAATCGGTTTCGTCTCGCTCGGATGCTGTAAAAATCAGCTCGACACGGAGGTGATGCTCTCAGTACTTGCCGACGAGGGGTACGAGATAACGAACGAAGAAGCGGAAGCGGACGTTATAATCATAAACACCTGCGCGTTCATAAACGACGCGAAGCAGGAAGCGATAGACAACATACTCGATATCGCGTGGTTCAAAAAGCACCGGCATTTGAAGAAAATAATCGTAACCGGCTGTCTTGCGGAGCGCTACCGCGAGCAGGTATTCGAGCAGATGCCCGAGGTCGACGCGCTCGTCGGCGTGGGCAGCATAAAGCGGATAGCCGAGGTCGTGAAAAAAGCGCTCGCGGGCGAACGGTACGCCGCGTTTGACGACAAGAACACGTCCGAGCTGGGCGGCGGCAGGATGCTCACGACGCCTCCGTACGCCGCTTACCTGAAGATAGCCGAGGGGTGCGACAACCGCTGCACGTACTGCGCGATACCGCTCATACGCGGAAAATTCCGCTCGCGCCCGATGGAAGACCTCGTCGAGGAGGCGAAGCTTCTGGCGGCGGACGGCTGCAAGGAGCTGTCGCTCATAGCGCAGGACACGTCGCGCTACGGTCTCGATCTGTACGGCAAGTATTCTCTGCCGGAATTGATACGCCGCATATGCGCGGAAACGGATATACCGTGGATAAGGCTTTTATACCTCTACCCCGACAAGATAACGGACGAGCTTATAGACGAGATAGCGAACAACGACAGAGTGGTAAAATATATCGACCTGCCGATACAGCATATAAATGACGAGGTGCTGAAAAACATGAACCGCCACGGCGACAGGGCGACCATAGAGGGCGCGATAAAGCGCCTGCGTGAAAAGATCCCGGACGTGACCCTGCGCACCACCGTAATAGCGGGCTTCCCCGGAGAGACCGTGGAACAGTTCGAGGAGCTGTGCGACTTTATAAAGGAAACGAAGTTCGACCGTCTCGGCGCCTTCGCCTACTCGCGTGAGGAGGACACGCCCGCATACGACTTCCCCGATCAGATAGACGAGCAGACAAAGCAGGACAGATGCGACAAGATAATGGCGCTGCAAGCAGATATAAGCAGCGAGCTCAACGCAAAAAAGCTGCGTAAAACGATAAAGGTGCTCTGCGAGGGCTTTGACGGCGCGTCGGGCGCATACGTCGGTCGCTCGGAGGCTGACGCGCCGGACGTGGACGGCAAAATATTCTTCGACCTTGACAGAGGTCAGGGCTTACATAAAGACGGCGATTTCGTCAACGTCAGGATAACCGACTGCTACGACTATGATTTAGTCGGCATAAGCAAGAAAGGATAAAACCATGGCAGAAAAAAGAAAAAGCACGGGCAGGGTATTCAACATACCGAACTTACTTACGCTTACAAGGATAGGTCTTGTTCCGCCGATAATCATTTTCATACTCATACAGTGGTCTAACAAAGACGTTTGCAATATCATCACGGCGGTTTTGTTTCTCATAGCCGCCCTGACCGATCTGTTTGACGGGGCGATAGCGAGAAGCACGAACCAGGTGACGGATTTCGGCAAGTTTTTGGACCCGATAGCCGATAAAATGCTCATACTCGGCACGCTCATAGCGATAGCCGGCTCCGACAGATTTGCGTATATCCGTTTATTCGTCGTCATATGCGCCTGCATTATACTTCTGCGCGAGCTTGCGATAACGTCGATACGCATGGTGGCGTCGAATCACGACGGCACGGTAATATCAGCCAATTTCTTAGGCAAAATGAAGACGGTCGTTTCCGTCGCCTCGCTCATAGTGGTGTTCACGGAGGAGGTAATTTTCAGAAACGGCGGGCTTTTTGGCGTACATCTGCTTTCTTATATAATGCTGTCTGTAACGGTACTGCTCACCGTGCTGTCCGGCGTCGTGTACGTCAAAAAATACTTCTCCTACATAGATCCGAGAAGATGATAAGCATTTATTACGCCTATCCCGGAAGTCTGAGCATCAGGGAGCTGTACGACAGAGCAGACACTCACTCCCGCAAGGTATTCGACGATTCCGCCAAGGCGGCGACGGATTACTGCTCACTTTTCTGCCGTGTGCTCTCCGACATAGGCATAGCCGAATTCGGCGCGGATCCCGAGCTTTTGGAGCTGTCAAAAAACGAATACGGCAAGGAATATATAGTAGACAGGCAGATCTTTTATAACGTATCTCATACAAAAGAGCTTTTGTGCTCCGCCGTGTCCGACAGCGAGGTCGGCGTGGACTGCGAGACGGTATGCGAACGCGACTACAATGAGCTATCGGAGCGCTTTTTCACAAAGAGAGAGCATGATATGATAATGAGCAGCCACGATCCGCTCGATACCTTCATATGCGTCTGGACAAAAAAGGAAAGCTACGTCAAATACACGGGCACGGGGTTGTCCACCCCGCTCGATTCTTTCGACGTGGCTGATATAGAGGATATGCAGTCGACGTATAAGATAGGCAATTCCTATCTTACCGTCACGGGAGACATATCGCACATCAAATTCATAAAAGAGGGAAAATAAAATGATAATAAAACCGAGAGGAACGTCGGATATTTTACCGAAGGACACGCCCGTCTGGAGAAAGATAGAAGAGACGGCGCGTGAGGTCGCCGGGCTTTACGGCTGCGGCGAGATAAGATTCCCGACGTTTGAGAGTACGGAGTTATTCGCGCGCGGCGTGGGCGACACCACGGACGTCGTGCAGAAGGAGATGTATACGTTCCTCGACAAGGACGGCAGGAGCATGACGCTCCGCCCCGAGGGAACGGCGTGCGTCGTCCGCTCCGTAATAGAAAACGGCCTGTCAGGCGAGGCGATGCCGCTTAAACTGTACTATTTTACAAGCTGTTTCAGATACGAAAAGCCCGCCGCCGGAAGGTACAGAGAATTCTACCAGTTCGGGGTTGAGCTTTTCGGCGCGGAAACGCCCGCTTCCGATATGCAGACGATAGCGCTCGCCGATACGCTGCTCAAACGGCTGAAAATCAAGGCTGATTTAAAGATAAACAGCATAGGCTGTAAAGGTTGCCGCCCGAAATACAGAGAGGCGCTCGTATCGTATTTCAAGCAGTATGAAAATGAGCTGTGCGATACGTGCAGGGGCAGACTTTTAACAAACCCCATGCGCATACTCGACTGCAAGAGCCCGATCTGCGGAAAGATAGCCGAAAACGCGCCGAAGACCATAGACTATTTATGTGAGGACTGCACGTCGCACATGGAAAACTTGAAAATGCTTTTATCGGACGCCGGTATAGGATATGAGGTAGATCCCGGCATCGTCCGCGGACTTGATTACTACACAAAGACCGTGTTTGAATTCATAGCGCCGATAGACAAGGACGAAAAGACCGGCGAGATCAAATATCTCACGATATGCGCCGGCGGCAGATACGACGGACTTGTTGAAGAGATAGGCGGACCGAGACTGCCCGGCATCGGCTTTGCCGCGGGCATGGACAGACTTGTCGCGGCTATGAAGACGTCCGGCACGGAAATACCGTCAAACATCGCGCCCGCCGTTTATATCGCACCGCTGGGCGAGGCGGCGGCGAAAGCGGCGCAGAAGATAGTCTACGATCTGCGCTCCAAGGGCGTTTACGCCGAGTGCGACGTGGTCGGCAGGAGCCTCAAATCGCAGATGAAATACGCCGATAAGATCGGCGCCGGATATACCGTCATAATAGGCGACAACGAGATAGAAACGGGCCGCGCCGTGCTCAAAAACATGAAGACGAGCGAACAGACGGAAATAAAATTAGACGAGATAGACACCATAATATCAAAGAGAGGACAATAAAATGTCACAGTTATTCACCAAAGAGGATAAAAGAACGCATTACTGCGGAGAGCTCTCAAATAAAAACATAGGTCAGCGCGTTACGGTCTGCGGCTGGGTACAGAAGCAGCGCGATTTGGGCTCGCTCATATTCATCGACCTGCGCGACAGAGAGGGCATAATACAGTTATCGTTTGACGAGGCGACGCCGAAGGAAGTTTTCGACCTCGCGTTCACCGTCAGAAGCGAATACGTGCTGTCGGCAAAGGGCGTAGTACGTGCCAGATCAAGCGTGAACAAAAACATAAAGACCGGCGATATAGAAATAGCCGTTGACGAGCTGAAAATAATCTCCGAGGCGGAGACCACGCCGTTTGAGATAACGGACAACACCACGGCAAAGGAGGAGTTAAGGCTCAAATACAGATACCTCGACCTCCGCCGCCCGACCTTACAGAAAAACATAATAATGCGCCATAAGATAGCGCAGATAGCGCGCGAATATTTCTATAACAACGGATTTATTGAAATCGAAACGCCGATGATGATAAAACCGACGCCCGAGGGCGCGAGGGACTATCTCGTTCCGTCACGTATTCATCACGGAAAGACGTACGCGCTGCCGCAGTCGCCGCAGATATATAAACAGCTTTTGATGCTGTCGGGTTTTGACAGATATATACAGCTCGCCCGCTGCTTCCGCGACGAGGATTTACGCGCCGACAGACAGCCGGAATTCACGCAGATAGACCTTGAAATGTCTTTCGTCGAGCAGGAGGATATAATGGAGGTCGTGGAGGGCTTCTTCTCCACCCTGTTCTCCCGCGTGCTCGGCGTTGACGTAAAGCTGCCGATAAGAAGGATGACGTTCCGCGACGCGATGAACGATTACGGCTCCGACAAGCCCGATCTTCGTTTCGGTATGAAGATACAGAACATCTCCGACGCGGTGGCGGGCATAGCGTTCCCGCCGTTTGCGGACGCGTTAGCAAACGGAGGCTCGGTACGCGCCATAGTGGCGGAGGACGGCGCGGCGACGCTTTCGCGTAAGGAAATGGACAAGCTTACGGAGACCGCAAAGGGTATCGGCGCAAAGGGTCTTGCTTATATACGCTGGACAGAGGATCAGCCGTCCTGCCCGTTCTCCAAATTCTTGGGCGAGGGGGATCTTGAAAAGATCACGGCGGCGCTCAAAATGAAAAAAGGCGACGCGGCGCTTATAGTCGCGGACAAGAACAAAGTGGTTCTGCCGGTTCTCGGACAGCTGCGCAATACAGTCGCAAGAAAGCTCGATATAATAAAAGAGGGCTATGAGTTTACGTGGATAACGGAAATGCCGTTCTTTGAGTACGACGAGGAGACGGGCAAATGGCTTGCCATGCACCATCCGTTCACGATGCCGCTTGACGAGTGTTTGCCGTACATCGAATCCGATCCCGAAAACGTACGCGCAAAGGCGTACGACCTGGTGCTGAACGGCACGGAACTGCTCTCCGGTTCGATACGCATAACGAACGTGCAGTTACAGCAGAAGATGTTCGAATTGCTCGGCCTGACCGACGAGGAGATAGACGCCAAATTCGGCTTCCTGGTCGACGGCTATAAGTACGGCGCTCCTCCGCACGGCGGCGCGGGCATAGGAATCGACAGGATAGCGATGATAATGTGCGGCGCGGATTCTTTGCGTGACGTCGTAGCGTTTCCGAAGGTGCAGAACGCCTCCGAGCTCATGTCCGGCTGTCCCGCCGTTCCCGACGCCCAGGCGCTTGCGGACCTCGCGGTCCAGTTCACCGACGAAGAATAATATGTATCTTTCCGCGTTTGTCGCGGTGTCGTAAGATACCGCGACAAACGCGCTGTTTTTTAGGGAGGGGAGACCCCTCCCCTACAAGGTCTGAATTCTTAATTTTTAAGGGTGCATTATGGAAAACACAACAGTCCATTGTCTCGGCAACGGCCGCGTTTGCATATACGGCAAAGGCGCGGATATATTTCAGGCTTTCGGGCCGGATTATTCCGCGCCGGAATGCTTTACGGCGGCGGTCGACGGCGAATTTATAACGAAGAAAATTTCGCACAGACAGTACGAGCACAGATCGGACAAATGCGTTATAACCGATTATCTGCCGGAGGATGAAAGCGTTTTTTACCGCGCGGTAAAGGGCGGGGCGATTGTCGAATTTGAAATTAAAAACGCCGTTTTGCAGGACACGCCGTATGAGGACACGTATATAGCGATAACGTACGAGGGCGCGCCGGTTTATATCTACGACTTTTTTAAGGACGGCAAACCGAAAGCCTACACGTCGTCAAAAAAGCGTTACGCGGCGGTAAAGATCCACGGTGACGCGGAGCTGAAGCGGACGTCCGACACGGCTTTTAACGTGACCTGCCGCGACTGCGTCATAGCCGCGGCATTCTCACACACGCCTGAGGGCGTTTTCGATCTCATATCAAAGCCCGTGCCGGAATTCTCGGTACCGACACGAAAGATTAACGTTGATAAATATTATAACGAGGTCTGCGACGGCTACGACGCCGTCGTATCACAGCAGTCCTACAACGGCTCAGTGCTCGCGGGCTACAATTATCACCTCTGCTACGTGCGCGACAATTACGGCGTTTTGCGCTTCCTTTTAGCGTGCGGCGCGTATGAGCGTGCAAAGCTTTTACTGACGTTTTATCTGTCCGTTTTTGAACGGTACGGCAAGCTCCATAACGCGCAGGGTATGGCTGAACACGCATTCCACGTACATGAAAACGACAAGGTCGAGATAACGGGCTACATCGTTTTGATGTTCGCGGTTTACTTTGAAAAAACCGGCGATTTTGAGCTGTTGGAAAAAGCATCGCCGCTTATGGAATACTGTCTTATAAGCCAGCATGAGGCGATGATCGGCAGCGTTCTGCCGTTCAACGGTGATGAAACGTACGTTGCGGGCGGTTTTCTGCCGCGCAGCGCGTTAAACGACGGCTCGGCGGAGGCGACAGCGCTTTATCATCAGTCGATTTTAAAGGCGCTTGCGTATCAGAAACACGTAAAAATAAACGATGCTTTGATTCAAAAGCTCAAAGCGGACGCGGCGTTCATCGAAAAGGAATATCCAAACAGTTTTATCAAAGACGGCGTGTTGTACGCAAACAAGCCGGACATAGGATATAAGCCCGATTTCCGCCACGGCGTCCGCGCGTGCGGACACGGCTTCGGCCTCTGTTTCAGAAATGAAAACGACGACTACGTCTGCCCCGACTGCGTAAACAGAAAATTGCCGCGTTTCTACGGCGACGAGTACGGCAAGAGGTACGTTACGGAAGCCGCAGTTCTCTGCCCCGCGTTCACCGGCACGGCGCTGATACCGAAAGAGATAATAAAGAAAACGGCGGAAAAAGTCAAAGCGGATTTTGACAAGCGTACCGATATTGTAGGCTACGAGCCGGGACTTTTGCTCTACGCCGCGGGCTATAACGAAAAGATTATATCCAAAATGCTTTCCATGCGCGATAAGTTCGGCGTCTGGAGCGAATATTTCCGCGGCGGCAAGCAGGCGGGAACGCTGTACCGCACGTGGGAAACGTCCGTAAACCTCGCGGCGCTGATCGAAAACGGTGATACGAACCCGAATCAAGAAAGAACTGATACGGCAAAATCACTTTTCGGAATAACCCCCGATACTATAACACTTGAAGAAGCAGGAGAAGAAAGATTGAAAAAGCTGTAAAGAGCATAGTCGATATATTTTGCTTACGCAAAATTCGATATGCTTTGCTTTCGCAAAGCTCGATATGCGCACTGCAAAGCATCGCGCTCGATATGGCTTCGCCAAGAATAAAGACGCCGCGCTTTTGAAAATTTCTTCATCAGCGAAGCGTCTTCATTTCTTCATTTCTTCATTAGCGAAGCGTCTTCATTTCTTCATTTCTTCATTAGCGAAGCGTCTTCATTCTGCACGTCAGTGCAGTATATCTCCCTCTCCCACGGGATAGGGGGTTTTTATATAGAATAGCATTTTCGGGTGGGGAGTTGAGATGACGCTCTCCTTTTCTTCGTTCAATATCTCCTCTATCCGAAACGGCGCGGTGTCGCCCGACGGGGTGAGGAAACGGACCTTATCACCGCAGACGGTCTTGTTTTTCTGCCTTATCTCTGCGTATCCGCTCTCTTTGTCGTAGCCCGTGACTATTCCGAAATACGGGCGCTCCGTGATATACCCGGGCTCGTCCACTATTTTGGCGTCTGACATGGGTTTGTCGAAATAATATCCCGTGTCGTACTTTCTGTGCGTCACGCTTTCAAGCAGTTCCACAAGCAAAGGATCGGTTTCATAGCTTTCGGGCGATTTTACGTACGCGTCGACCGCCTGCCTGTACGCGAGCGCGGTTGCGGCGGTGTAGTACGTGCTTTTCATCCTGCCCTCTATCTTAAACGACGAAATGCCCGCCTCACATAACTCGGGTATATGTTCGATCATACACATATCACGCGAGGACATAATAAACGTTCCGTCCTCCGTCTGCTCGATACCGGGCCGGCGCGTTTCGTCCTTGCTCTCCTCTAATTTAAAGAGCTTGTAATTCCAGCGGCAGGGCTGTGCGCATTCGCCTCTGTTGCCGTCGCGCCCCGTAAAATGGTTTGACAACAGACACCGCCCGCTGTACGACACGCACATGGCGCCGTGTACGAACGTTTCAAGCTCCAGCTCGGGACTTGTGTTTTTTCTTATCTTTGCGATCTCACAAAGCGACAGCTCGCGCGCGAGGACGATGCGCTTCACGCAGAAGAGCCGCATATACGTGTCCGCGGTCTTTGAAGAAACAACGCTCGCCTGAGTTGATACGTGTATCACAGCGTCGGGGCACAGCTCGTGCAGCGTCTGCATGACGCCGACGTCGGAAACGATATACGCGTCCGGCTTCATTTCATCAAGCTGTGAAATATACTTTTTAAGCTCTCCGTACTCGTCGTCGCGCGGCATGGTGTTGAGAGTCACGTAGACCTTAACGCCGTTATTGTGCGCGTATTTTATCGCGGAATCGAGCTCGTCCGCCGTGAAATTGCCGGCGCCGGCTCTCATTCCATAGCGCTTACCCGCCAGATACACCGCGTCCGCGCCGAAGCGGACGGCGGCGTACAGCTTTTCAATATTGCCGGCGGGAGATAATATCTCGGGTTTTATCATTTGTTTTTGAGCGCCGCCTCGAGCGCGTTGCCGAGCGTTATCCTCGCGGCCGCCATAGCCTCGGCGTCACTTGTGAAGTTGACAATGTTTTCGGATACGGTCTTGATTATCGCGTCGACCTTGTCTCTTCCCGCCGCGGCTTCAAGCATGGTGAGCATTTCGTACTCTTCTATGCCGTCGCGTATCATCGTAAGTCTGAACGATCCGCACGCGCCGTCAACGTCCTGCACGGAGCCGGGGTATAACAGCGACCCGTCGCCGAATACTTTTTCCGACAGCCAAAGCTGGCCCGTTCTGTAATCCTTGCCGACCGTCGCCATATTCGTCCACGGGTTTTCGACCCTCTCCCAGAACGTGCACGACCAGTACAAAAATCCCGTCACGTCGTACTGCTTCTGCTGCCAGAACAGAAGCTTGTTATAAAGCCCCGGCATATCGACGTACATATTAAGATACGGTAAACCGGGCTCCCAGCAGACGTACCACCATATCTGATCGCCTTCCGCGGCCTCCTGCTTCATTCTTTCTCCGAATTCGGCAAACTGCTTTTTCTGCTGCGTGTTGTAAAGCAGCTTTCTGCCCTGTGCCTTATCCGTCGATTTTGTGAAGCAGAACGTCTTGGGGCACCAGATGTCTATAAACTCGCTCATGAAAGCGACCTGGTCTCTTTCCTTGTCGTACTTGACGTCCTGGAAAAACGGCACGACTATCTTTATGCCCGGGCAGAGACGTCTGATGCGCTGGCAGTAGCCCGCCATCTGATTCAAAGCGTCGATCGAGCCCGGCTCGTCGTACGGGTAGAAGTAGGCTTTGTTGAACCACTCCTCGTTAGTTTTCAGCTTGTTGTACCACGCGACCATTTTGTTGTCGTCGCCTATGTACGGAAGTCTGAAAAATTTAACTCTCGGATCGCTCATATACGCGTCCGCGCGCTCGTCGAGAACGTCGTACGGCAGCTCGTACGCGTTTACGTGGTAATCGAGCAGGAAATCATAATACGCTTTATAGTAATCTCCGCTGCTTCTGTCGTGGAAGCGGTAAATGTCGCCCGCACCCATACCGGAAACGGCGGCGCCCGTAAGCACCTCGGGCAGTTCAATATCCCAGACGTGCGCGAATAAGCGTACCTGTTTTACGGTCTTTTCGCCCTGTTTGACGGAAACGACGCCCTCGTAGTCGCCCGCGGGCGTGTCCTTCGTCGTCTTCATCCGGATGAACATAGCCTGAGATTTGCCCGCCTCTATGTCGAACTCTCTCGTCGTATCGTTCATCGGCGCTATCGGGTCGGGATAATACGTTTTGCCGCAAAGTATGTAGTACTGCCGCAGTATCTCCGTACCTATCTCATATCCGCTTTTATTCGCAAGCGGCGTGCAGGTGACGGAAAGACCTGTCTTGGCGTCCTCGGACGATATAACTATCTGCGCGTCCTCGACCTCGGCTTTCGTCATATAAACGGTATACGATCTCATACCCGTGTCAGCCGGTTTTTCCGGGTCGGTCTTCGTAAACGAATGGTCGTACCATACGAGAAGGCTGTCGTCCTCGTCCGGGGCTTTGATTATCTCACTCGTCGTTTCTTCCACGGTGGTTACCTCCTCCGTCGTTATTTGCTCCGTTTCCTTTTCGGTATCGGTCGTTTCCACCTGCGTACCGACACAGCCGAAAAGTACCGCCGCAAGCGATGCGATAATAAGGAACAATGATATAAGCTTTTTCAATTTACCGTCCTCCTTAAAATACAAAATTACCTTTGTCAAACACGGTTATTTCTTTATCATCATACGTTTTACCCGTAATATCCATATCGGGCGTGCCGAACATGAAATCGACGTGGATCCCGCTGTCATTTGAGCCGTTTGCCTTTGCTTCATCTTTTGACATCTTCTCGCCGCCTTTTATGGTGCTTGCATAGCTTGAACCGAGCGCTAAATGACACGACGCGTTTTCGTCAAACAGCGTGTTATAGAAAAGTATCTTCATATTTGAAATGGGACTGTCGTACGGTATCAGCGCTGCCTCGCCCAAACGCTTCGCTCCCTCGTCCGTTTCAAGCAGACGGGCAAGCGCCTCGCCGCCCTTTTCCGCCGTGTGCGACACGACGGCGCCGTCCTTGAACGTGAGGCTGAAATTCTCTATGAGCGTGCCCTGATACGAAAGCGGCATGGATGAGAACACAACGCCGTTTACGTTATTCATATCCGGCATTGTGAATATCTCCTCCGTCGGCATATTCGGCATATATTTTACCTTTTTGTTCGTTTTATCGGAGCCGCCCTGCCAGATGTGGTTTTTGACGAGCCCGACGTGCAGATCGGTGCCTGACCCGTTTTTAAAATGCAGTTCTTTGAAATTATAGCTGTTTAAGATCTTCGCGCGGCGCTTCAACACTCTGTCGTGTGATCTCCACTTTTTCGCCGCGTCGCCCCTGCCGATCCTTACGGAGTTGAAAATCGCTTTGAAAAGCTTGTCCGTCGCCGCCGCGGGCTTATCGTTCGGGAAAACCTTTTTCGCCCATGCCTCGGACGGGTACGCCACGACGCACCACGGGAAAACGGCTTTGTCCATCAGATCGTAAAACTCCTCGCTCGCCTTGTTCATCGCGCGGCTGAAAGCGAGCATTTTGCCGCCGTCTATGCCCTTGAACGCCTCGGGGTCGCCGCCGCTTATGTGTATCGACGCACCGCCCTTTCTCGCGTAGAACGTGCGCATCTCACGAAACCATTCCGGTATGTCGGACAGAGTTTCCGCCTCCGCGTAAGTAAAGCGCGTCCTGTCCGCCTTCTGGTCGTTAAAGTTGATATTTACGTCCTTCGCGCCGGCTTCAAACGCTTCCTTTTGTATCATCCGCGCAAATTCCGCGGCGTAAACCGGCGACAGTATCGTCACGTACTGGCCCGGCTGAATGTTGACGCCGACCTTAACCACAAGTTTTGCGTATTCTTGAAGTTGTTTTTCGTATTTCATTTCATTTATCCTTCGGTTTAAAAAATTGGTAGTAGTTGCATTTTATCATGCCGTTATAGAGCTTTCTCACCTTGTCCGGACGCCGCCCGAAAAGGCGCGGCAGATCGTCGCACGACGATATGACGTATATCTGCCACGAGCCGAGGTTTGAAAACGCCGCGCCGACCTCTTTATAAAGCGCCTCGACGCTCTCTTTATCCATCATACGCTCGCCGTAAGGGGGATTGCACACGATAGTCCCGCGCCGCCCGTACGTCTGCACGTTCCGTGCGTCGTACTCAAAGCTTTTTATATACTGCAAAACGCCCGCGCGCCGTGCGTTCTCCTCCGTCAGCCTCACGCAATCGGGGTCTATATCCGACGCGTAAGCCTCGAACTTACAGTCGCGCCTTATTATATCGCGCGCCTGCTCATACGCCCTGTCCCAGTCGGACTTTTCTATCCACGGGTATTCCTGCGATATAAATGTGCGGTTTATACCCGGCGCGGTATTGCTCATCAAAAGCGCCGCCTCGACAGCGATAGTGCCGGAGCCGCAGAACGGGTCCCAGAAAAGATTGTCCTCTCTTATGTGCGCCAGCTTGCACAGCGCCGCCGCGAGCGTCTCGCGCAGGGGCGCGGCGTTCGATTCCGGGCGGTAGCCGCGTTTGTGAAGCGTCACGCCCGACGTGTCGAGCATAACCGCCGCCTCGTCTTTCAATATGAAAAATTCAATCTGATATTTAACGCCCGTTTCTTCAAAATACGAGATTTTATATTTGTCCTTCATCGCCTCTACCGCGGCTTTTTTGACAATGCTCTGACAGTCGGGGATGGAAGTGAGCGCGCTTTTTATGCTGTGACCTTTGACGGGGAACGCGTCGGTCTTGCCGATAAAATCGTAAACCGGCAGCGCTCTCGTGCCGTCGAACAGCTCGGTAAAGGTGCGCGCGGGAAAGGTGCCGAGAATAATATAAACCCTCTCGGCATAGCGGAGATTTATATTGAGGCGCGGTATATCCGATATTTCGCCGTCAAATATCACGCGCCCGTCTATCGTTTTGTCGCGTTTGAGACCGAGCGCGTCTATCTCCTCCCCGAGCAGCTTTTCAAGCCCGAAAAGGCACGTTGCGGCAAATTTCATTTAGTCGACCGGGTACGCGATAGTCGTCATAAGCGCCATTTCGACCGCCGAGGTGTCAAGGCGGCTGTACTGAACGACGATAGGCTCGCTCGATTCAACGAGTATCGCGTAAGGCGTGTCGCGCGGTATAAGCTCACCCTTGTCCGACACCTGCTTGTCAAGTCTGATATGATGCGTCTTCATCGCGCCGCAGACGGCGGAATAACCGGTCTTCACCGGTCTGTCCTCGTAAAAAAGCGTCAAATCAATGTGCGCGTCGCGCTCCGTCGTGTTGATAACGCATATCGCCTCGTGCGA
>CADBSB010000045.1 GCA_902797235.1 uncultured Ruminococcus sp.
AACCCCCTGTTCCCCTCCATTAAAAATGGGGAGCGGCGCAGCCTGTAGGGGCGACCATTGGTCGCCCGCAGGGGAAACCGCGGCGGCGTCCGTCCTAATTCTTAATTCTGAATTTGAGAATTCTGAATTGGATTGTTGTTATGACGAACGAAAGATTTTGTGAAACGATAGGTTACAAATTCAAAAACAAGGAGCTTCTTATCGAGGCTCTTACCCACTCGTCGTACGCGAACGAGCACGGGCGGGACGGGGCGAAGCTTAAATTCAACGAGCGGCTTGAATTTTTCGGCGACGCGATACTTGAATTTTTGTCAAGCGAATACCTGTTTAAAAAATATAAAAACCTGCCCGAGGGAACGCTCACCAAAATGCGCGCGGCGGCGGTATGCGAGGAATCGCTCGCGTCGCTCGGACGGCAGATAGGTTTGGGCGAGGCGCTTTATCTCGGCAAAGGCGAGGAGCAGAACGGCGGGCGCGAAAATCCGTCTATCGTAGCCGACGCGTTCGAGGCGCTTTTGGCGGCGATATATCTTGACGGCGGGCGATCCGCGGCGGAAACATTTCTGTACCCGCTCCTCATCCCGCAGATAGAAAAAACGTCGGTCCATACCACGGACTACAAATCGCTTTTACAGCAGTTCATTCAAAAAGAGCCCGGCGAATCGGTCGAATACGAGTTGACGGGCGAGGAGGGACCTGGACACAACAAGACGTTTTATATGTGCGTCAAGTATCAGAACAACGTCGTAGGTCGCGGACACGGCAAAAGCAAGCGCGCGGCTGAACAGGAGGCGGCGCACGACGCCCTCGTGCTTTTCGGTGAGCTGACCGATGAGACATAAGAACATCCCCGTTTTCATTCCGCACCTCGGCTGCCCGAACGACTGTGTTTTCTGTAACCAGAGAAAAATTACGGAGCACCTTGAATTCAAAGAGGAAGACGTTAAAAAAACGATAGACGGGGCGACATCGACTTTAAAAGACGGCGAGCACGCGGAGATAGCGTTTTTCGGCGGGTCGTTTACGGGTATAGACCGCGATCTGATGATAAGGCTTTTAACGCTCGGCAAATCATATATAGACCGCGGCGTCGTATCGTCTTTACGATGCTCGACAAGACCCGATTATATCGACGACGAGATACTTGAAATCTTAAAAAAGTACGGCGTAAAAACCGTCGAGCTCGGCATACAGTCGACGGACGATACGGTCCTGCAAGCGTGCAGACGCGGCCACACGGCGGAACAGTCGTTTAAGGCTATGGAGCTTATCAAATCAAAAGGATTTGATTTTATAGGTCAGATGATGACGGGTCTGCCCGGCGCGACGGAAGAAAGCGAAATCAAGACCGCGGAGGATATCTGCAAATACGCGGACGGCGCGAGGATATATCCGATTGTAGTCTTCAAGGACACGGAGCTTGCGTTCATGGCGGAGCGCGGCGCGTACAAGCCTTATTCGACAGACGAGCTTATACGCCGCACGGCAAAGGTCAAAGAGGTTTTTATAAAGCATAATATCCCGACCATCCGCGTTGGCTTGCAGGCAAACGAAGGGCTTACAGGCGGAGACGAGATAGCGTGCGGCGGCTATGACGAGGCGATAGGCGAAAAGTGCGACGCTTTGATATATTACAATATTTTATCAAAGCTGATTGAACACGTAAATGAAAAAAGCGTTACCGTCGCCGTGCCGATAGGTCATATATCCCGCGCGGTCGGGCATAATAAAGAAAACAAATTGCGGCTGCTATCGCATTATAACATGAAAGACATCAAATTTATTGAAAAGGATATTCCGCAATATACCGCGGAGATTGTCACGTAATGTACTTAAAACAGATCGAATTACAGGGCTTCAAATCTTTCCCTGAAAAAACAACGCTGACCTTCAAAGAGGGCATAACGGTAATAATAGGACCGAACGGATCCGGTAAATCGAACATAGCGGACGCGATGCGCTGGGTTTTGGGCGAGGTATCGTCAAGGAACATACGCGGAACGAAAATGGAGGACATCATTTTCGGCGGCGCGGAGACGAGAAAGCCGTCCTCCTTTGCGCAGGTATCGCTCACGCTCGACAACTCGGGCGAGGAGGACAAGCTGCCGATAGAATACGACGAGGTCACCGTCACGCGCCGTTATTTCCGCGGCGGCGACAGCGATTACCTTATAAACGGCAAGCAGTGCAGATTGAAGGACATACACGCGCTGTTCATGAACACCGGTATAGGCAGGGGCGGTTATTCCGTCATAGGTCAGGGCAAGATATCGGAGATAGTATCGCTCAAAAGCGAGGAGCGCCGCGCCGTGTTTGAGGAGGCGGCGGGCATATCCAAATATAAATTCAGCAAAAACGAGGCTTTTAAAAAGCTTACCGCCACGCAGGAAAATCTGACGAGATTAAACGACATAAACAGCGTTTTGGCGTCCCGCGTGGGCCCGCTTGAAAAGGAATCGGAAAAGGCGCGCAAGTATATGGAGATATACGAGGAAAAGCGTATGCTCGATATAGCCCTGTGGCTTTACGATATGGCGGAGCTTACAAAGCGCATAGCGGCGCTGCGCGGCACGTTTGAGATATACAAAAACGACCTTGAAATAACCGAGGGCGAAGCGGACAGACTTGCAGGGCAGACGACCGAGCTGTTTGACAAATTGCAGGAGCTGAAGCGCGAGACGGAGAGATGCAATACCGAGCTTTCAAGAACGCAGAACGAGAGGACGGAGGCGTCAAACAGAGCCGCCTTCGCGTCAGCCGAGGCTCAGCATTTAAAAGAAAAGATAGACGAGCTGACGCAGCGTTTATCGAATTTAAAAGAGAGCTTGTCCGACGCGGAAAAGCTGCGAAACGAGCGCAAGGCGGCGCTGACGTCGTCCGAGGAAAAGGACGCGGAGCTCGGAGGCAGAGAGAATTCGGCGCAGGCGGCGTATAACGAGGTTTGCGAAAACATAGACAAATGCGCCCGGACCTTGTCCGATATTTCGGAAAAAACGCGTATTTTGGGCGACGAGGCGATAGATCTGCGCATAAGGCTGACGGTGACGGACACGTCCGACAACGCCGATACGGAAAAAACGGCGGAGCTTGACGCGTATATCAACGCTCAGAACGAGACGATAGCACGCCTTGAAAACGAGCTTACGGCGGCGGAGCAGTCGGAGAAGCAGTACGCGGACAAACGCGCCGGGACGGCGAAGAAGTTATCCGAGATAAAAGAAAAACTTGGCAAAAATACCGAAGAACAGCAGAGATACAGACGCTCAAAGGACGACGCGGATGTCGCCTATCAGGTCGCGGAGAGAAAATCCGACGCATTAAAGCGCATGGAGGAGCTTTTCGAGGGCTATTCGCACGCCACGCGCTACGTTATGGACGAATACAAGCGCGGCAATCTGCGCGGCATTTACGCGCCGGTATCGCAGATTATATCCGTTCCGGAAAAGTACACGACGGCGATAGAATGCACGCTCGGCTCGGCTTTGCAGAACATAGTGGTCGAGGACGAGGCGGCGGCGAAGGCGGCGATGTACGCGCTGAAAAACGCGGGCGCCGGCAGGACCACGTTTTTGCCCGTGGCGACGGTCAGACCGTCGTATATGTCGGACAATATTGCAAAATTGAAAACGATGCGCGGATTTGAGGGCATAGCCTCCGACCTCGTATCGGTCGATTTGAAATTCGGCGACATCTGCAAGAGCCTGCTCGGCAGAACGGCGGTGTTCGACAACATCGATAACGCCGTGCAGTGCGCGAGGGCTTTCGGGTACAAAATAAGGCTCGTCACGCTTGACGGTCAGCAGATAAACGCGGGCGGCTCTTTCACGGGCGGCTCCGGCGTAAAGGACAGCGGCATCCTGTCGCGCGGCCGCGAGATAGAGGCTTTGTCCGAGGTGATGAACAAGTGCAGAAAGACCGCGGACGAGGCGCAGAAGAAGCTTTCCGAGCTTGAAAAGGAATACGACGGGCTGTCGCTCGATTCCGACAATCTCACCGCCGAGGACGGCATCATAGCCGCGCTTCAAAGCGAGGCTTCGTCCGCCGTCAAGGTCGCGCAGGCGAGACTTGACGAGGCGTACGGCAGAGCCGACGAGATAGAGGCGGAGAAAAACGGCATAACCGAAAAATCGGAGGCGCGCCGCCGTCAGCGCGAGGAGGATTCAAAGCGGCTCGACGAGATAAACGCGTCGCTCAGACAGCTTGAAGAGCAGAGCGGCGAGCTCGATAACAAGATGAACGAAATGAACGCCGAACAGCAGAATCTTCGTACAGCGCTTGAAGAAGCGAGGATAAAAGCCGCAGAGAACAGACGCGGCACGGAGGCGTACAGACTGTCGCTTTCAGAAAGCGAAAGCACGTGCAGCGTCATAAGACAGAGCATAGCGACGGCGGAGACCCAGCTTGAAAATCACAGGAACAAGCTGAATGAGAACGCAAGACTGTCCGGTCAGACGAACACGGACCTTTCCGCGTATGAGGAAAAGATAAAAGAGCTTGAAGGCAAGATAAAAGAGCTGTCCGAAAAGGTCATACAGACGGAGGGCAAATACAACGTCTCCATCAATTCGGAGCGTGAAAAGAACGACCAGAAGCAGCAGCTCATTGAGAAAAAGATCCAGGCGGAGACAAGGCTTGAAAACGCGGAGAACGAGCGCGAAAAATTAAAGACCGTGCTTGAAGAAAACTACGAATTCTCATATTCGGAGGCAAAGGAAAAGGCCGCGGAGTACAATTGCCCCGAGGTAACGGAAGCGAACAGACCCGAGCTTTACAAGCGTCAGACGGAGCTGAAGGGCAAGATACGCGCGCTCGGCCACGTAAACGTTTCCGCTATCGAGGAATATACCGAGGTAAAGAAACAGCACGACGAGCTGACGGCGCAGATAGGCGACCTCACGGCGTCCGAAACGGAGCTGTTGCAGATCATAGAGCGCCTTGACAGCGAGATGAAAACGGGCTTTGTCCGCGCGTTTGAGAATATAAACGTACATTTCGGCCAGGTGTTCAAGCGTCTGTTCGGCGGCGGTACGGCGGAGCTCGTGTTATCAGAGCCGGACAACGTGCTTGAATCGGGTATCGAGATAAACGTCGCGCCTCCCGGAAAGATTATAAAGAACCTTTCGCTTTTGTCGGGCGGCGAGCAGTCGTTCGTGGCTATCGCCATATACCTCGCGCTTATCGAGGTCAACCCCACGCCGTTCATCATGCTTGACGAGATAGAGGCGGCGCTCGACGAGGTGAACGTTGACAGATTTGCGCAGTACGTAAGAGAAACGCAGGACAAAACGCAGTTCATACTCATTACGCACAGACGCGGCACGATGGAGGTCGCGGAAAAGCTTTACGGCGTTACGATGCCGGTAAAAGGTATTTCGAAGGTGCTTTCGGTGGATATAGACGAAATTGAGGAAAAGTTAGGAAAGCTGGAATAATAAAATGGGATTTTTTGAGAAATTAAAAGCGGGTCTGCAAAAGACGAAAAACGCGCTTTTCGGACGCGTGCACGACCTTTTCATATCGATGCGCAAGGTCGATGAGGATCTGCTCGACGAGCTTGAGGAGATTTTGATAACCTCCGACGTCGGAGTTGAGACGACGGAGAAGATAATAGCGAAATTAAGAAAAACCATACAGGAAAACAGGATAACGGAATCCGAGGACGCGTACAACGCCTTAAAGAAGATCATAGGCGAGATGATAGAGGACGGAAAGCCGCTCGATCTGTCGTCAAAGCCGTCCGTGATACTCGTTATCGGCGTAAACGGCGTGGGAAAAACGACGTCTATCGCCAAGATAGCGAATTATCTTAAAGGTCAGGGCAAAAAGGTCATACTCGCCGCCGCGGACACGTTCAGAGCCGCCGCGATAGATCAGCTCGGCATCTGGGCTGACAGGATAGGCGTCGATATGATAAAGCACGAGGAGGGCTCCGATCCCGCGTCCGTTGTGTTCGACGCGGCGGCGGCCGCAAAGGCGAGAGGAGCGGACGTGCTCATAATAGACACGGCGGGACGTCTTCACAACAAGAAAAACTTAATGGACGAGTTATCAAAAATAAACCGCGTTGTCGGGCGCGAGCTGCCCGATTCCTCGCGTGAAACGCTTTTAGTGCTTGACGCGACTACGGGACAGAACGCCGTTATCCAGGCAAAGGAATTCAGCAACACGGCTGAGATAACGGGACTTGTTTTGACAAAGCTCGACGGTACGGCAAAGGGCGGTATCGTGATTTCCGTTAAAGACGAGCTCGGCATACCCGTAAAATTCATAGGCGTGGGCGAAAAAGCCGATGATATGCAGCCGTTCATAGCGGCGGATTTCATAAACGCGCTGTTTGAATGATGAAATTCGTTTTAGCGTCAAACAACAAAAAGAAAATCGCGGAGCTCTGCACCATTTTATCAAGCCTTATGCCCGACTGTGAGGTACTGTCGCTGTCCGACATAGGCTATACGGACGAAATTGAAGAAACGGGCGACACGTTTGAGGAAAACTCAAAAATAAAAGCCTCCGTTCCCGCGTCGCTCGGCTATATCGGCGTGGCGGACGATTCGGGACTGTGCGTTGACGCGTTAGGCGGCGCGCCCGGCGTTCACTCGGCAAGATATTCGGGCAAAGGCGACGCGGAGAACATAAAAAAACTTCTTCACGAGCTTGAAAACGTGCCGGACGAAAAACGCGGCGCGAAATTCGTCTGCGTTATGACCGCCGTTTTCCCCGACGGAAAGGTGATCTCCGCACGCGGAGAGGCGCACGGTATGATCTTACGCGAAAAGCGGGGCGACGACGGCTTCGGCTACGATCCGGTGTTTTACAGCACGGATCTGAACAAGACCTTCGCCGAGGCTTTGCCGGATGAAAAAAACAAAGTATCGCACAGAGGGCGGGCGCTCGCCTTATTCTCTGCAAAATTGAAAGGTATAATATGTTAAATTCCAAACAACGCGCGTTTTTAAAAAATCTCGGCGCAAAAATACAACCGATTTTTCAGATCGGCAAAAACGAAATATCGGATAATATGATAAAGCAAATATCGGATGCTCTGACCGCGCACGAGCTTATTAAAATATCCGTGCTCGAAAACTCGCCATATACGAGCAGGGAGGCGGCGGATATAATGGCGGATAAGACGGGCGCGGACGTCGTCCTCGTCGTCGGCAACAGATTTTTGCTCTACCGCGAAACGCAGGATAAAAAGCGCAGAGAAAAAAGGATCATACTGCCGTGAGGATAGGTATTTACGGCGGCACGTTCTCGCCACCTCACATAGGGCATATAGCCGCGGCGAAGTACTTTTTGAAAGCCGCGGACTTGGACAGACTGCTGATAATGCCGAGCTTAATTTCCCCGCACAAGCCCACGGCAAAGGACGACGATCCGAACAAGCGTATCGAAATGCTTAAGCTCGCTTTCGCCGACACGCCAAAGATCGAAATCTGCGACTACGAGATAAAAAAAGGCGGCGTGAGCTATACGTATCTTACGCTTGAGCATTTTTCAAATGAAACCGACACGCTCTGCTTCCTCGTCGGCTCGGATATGTTCTTAACGCTTGACAGCTGGCGCGAGCCGGGGCGGATATTCGATCTGTCCGAGATATGGTGTCTCACCCGCACGGGCGACGACAGGGAAGAGCTGAAAGCCAAAGGCGAGCAGTACAAAGAAAAATTCGGCGCGCGGTGCTTCGTTTGCGATAACGACGCGGTTGTAGCCTCGTCAACGGACGTAAGACGGATATTGCGGGAGGGCGGCGACGCGTCGCAGTACCTGCCCGATAACGTTTACGCGTATATAAAAGATAACGACCTGTACGGCGCAAAAAACGCATATATTAAAGAATATATAAAAGAACACCTGTCAGAAAAACGGTACGTGCATTGTCTCGGCGTGGCGGAGACGGCGGAGAGGATAGGCGACGGGCTCTGTTTGCCGGATTCCGATATATCAAAGCTCATACGCGCCGGGCTGTGCCACGATATTTCAAAGGAGCTGACAACAGATCGGCAGCTTGAAATACTGTCCGAGTACGGCATCACACCGGAGGACGATTATCTGAGAGCCGAGCAGACGCTGCATCAGCTCTCGGGCGCGTATTACGCGAAAAAGCTGTTCGGGATAGACGATGAAATTCTCGGTATGATAAATTATCACTGTACCGGCGCCCCGAATATGACGCTTTATGAAAAGATAATATTTTTATCCGATTTTGCGGAGCCGAACAGACAGTATGAGGCGTGTATAAAGATAAGAAACGACCTGTTCTCGGCTCCTTTGACGGAGCAACACTTAAACAAAGTATTTTTTGACTGCTGTGAGAGGCAGTTGAAGCATATAGAGGAAAAAGGATTACCCTCACACAGATTAACGCGGCAAACTTACGCTATGGAGGTATTAAAAATGGCGGAAGAAAAAAAGACAGACTTAGCAAACGCAACATCAAAGGAGACGGCTGAATATATAAAAGCCGTGCTTGATGAAAAACTGGCGAAAAACATTGAGATAATACAGGTAAGGGACAAGACGGTCGTGACGGATTATTTCGTTATAGCGAACGCGACGTCGACAACGCACGTAAAATCTCTTGCGGACGAGGTCGAATATAAGCTCGGCGAGGCGAACGTAAAGCCGCTTCACTCGGACGGTCAGGCGGGCGGCGAATGGTACGTGCTCGACTACGGCACGGTAATAGTCCATATATTCACGGGCGGTGCGCGTGAGTTTTATAAACTTGACAGACTTTGGCAGGATAAATCACCCATAGAGGTCGGGGAGGAAAAATAAATGAAATACGATTTTAAAACGATAGAGCCGAAATGGCAGAAAAAATGGGAGGACGCGGGCGTTTTCCGCGCCGAGGACGAAAGCAAAAAGCCTAAATTCTACGCCCTGGTAGAGTTCCCGTACCCGTCGGGCGCCGGTATGCACGTCGGTCATATAAAGGCGTATTCCGGACTTGACGTCGTCTCGCACAAGCGCAGGATGCAGGGCTATAACGTGCTGTTTCCGATGGGCTTTGATTCCTTCGGTCTTCCGGCGGAGAACTACGCCATAAAGACGAACACGCATCCGCACGTTATAACTACGAAAAACGTCGACCATTTCAAGGATCAGATGAAGAAAATAGGCTTCGGCTTCGACTGGAGCCGCGAGATCTCAACGTCTTTACCCGATTACTACAAATGGACGCAGTGGATATTCCTCAAAATGTTTGAGCACGGGCTCGTTTTCCGCGCGAAAACGCTTGTAAACTACTGCCCGCACTGCAAAGTGGTGCTTTCGAACGAGGATTCTCAGGGCGGCAAGTGCGACGTCTGCCACAGCGACGTTATTCAGCTGCCGAAGGACGTCTGGTACTTAAAGATAACCGCCTACGCCGACAAGCTGCTCGAGGGTCTTGACGAGGTCGATTACCCCGACAGCATAAAACAGCAGCAGATAACGTGGATAGGCAGGTCAACCGGCGCTTTCGTCGATTTTACGCTCGACGGCACGGACGAAAAGCTTGAAATATACACAACAAGATGCGATACGCTCTACGGCGTAACGTTCATGGTAATGGCGCCGGAGCATCCCACGCTCGATAAATATAAGGATAAGATCAAAAACTGGGCGGAGGTCGAGGCGTACCGCGCGGAATGCGCCAAAAAGACGGAGTTCGAGCGCACGCAGCTCGTAAAGGACAAAACGGGCGTGAAGTTAGACGGCCTGTGCGCCGTAAACCCCGTGAACGGCAAGAAAATACCCATATTCATAGCGGACTACGTTATGATGGGCTACGGCACGGGCGCGATAATGGCGGTTCCCGCGCACGACCAGAGAGACTATGAATTCGCTAAGAAATTCGGCGTAGATATAATTCAGGTCATAGAGGGCGGAGACATAGAAAAAGAAGCCTACACCGGCGACGGCAGGATGATAAACTCCGATTTCTTGAATCAGTACGACAACAAGAAGGATTCCATCGCCGCGATGCTTGAATACCTGGGCGAGAAGGGCATCGGCAAAAAAGGCGTTCAGTACAAAATGAAGGACTGGGCGTTCAACCGCCAGAGATACTGGGGCGAGCCGATACCGCTCGTACATTGTCCCAAGTGCGGCACGGTCGGCGTACCGTACGAGGAGCTGCCGCTTGTTTTGCCCGAGGTCGAGAATTTCGAGCCGGGAACGGACGGCCAGTCGCCGCTTGCTCGTATAGACAGCTTTGTAAACTGCAAATGCCCGAAATGCGGCGGCGACGCGAAGCGTGAGACGGATACAATGCCGCAGTGGGCGGGCTCTTCGTGGTATTTCCTGCGCTTCATCGACCCGCATAACGACCGTGCTTTCGCAGATCCCGACAAGCTGAAATACTGGATGCCGGTCGACTGGTATAACGGCGGCATGGAGCACGTCACGCGCCACCTGCTGTATTCGCGCTTCTGGCACAGGTTCTTATACGATATAGGCGAGGTCAACACAAAGGAGCCGTACGCAAAGCGCTCGTATCAGGGCTTGATTTTGGGACCTGACGGAAACAAAATGAGCAAATCCGCGGGCAACGTCATAGACCCGCTCGACATAGTCGAAAAGTACGGCGCCGATACGCTGCGCACGTATGTGCTGTTCATGGGCGATTACACCGCAGCCGCCCCGTGGAACGACGATTCCGTCAAGGGCTGCCGCAGATTCCTTGAAAGAGTGGCGGGCCTGACCGACATAATGACCGCGAAGACGGAGGACGGTAAGATCGAAAGCCTGCTCCACAAGACGATCAAAAAGGTCGGCGACGATATAGAGGCTATGAAGTATAATACGGCGATCGCCGCGCTCATGACGCTTATAAACGAGTTCGGAAAAGCGGGAAGCATCACTAAATTCGACGTTGAGACGTTCATCAAGCTGCTCTCGCCGTTCGCGCCGCATCTTACCGAAGAAATGTGGGAGAGCCTCGGCAACAAAACGATGCTTGCCAAAACGCCGTGGCCCGAGTACGACGAGGCGAAGACGGTAGACAGCACGGTCGAAATAGGCGTCCAGTTCAACGGAAAATCGCGCGGAACCGTCGTCATCCCCGCCGACGCGGATAAGGACGCCGCCGTCGCCGCGGTCAAGGAATCCGGCAAATTCACCGCCCAGCTCGACGGTAAGACGATAGTCAAAGAGATCTACGTCCCGGGCAGAATTTTGAATTTGATTGTAAAATAATCAAAAATATTCAAAATAACACTTGACAAAATACAAATAAGGTTGTATAATAACAAAGCAAATCAGCTCTTATGCGAAGGGGGTGAAATGAAAAAATGGCAGAAGTCAGAGTAAAAGAGAATGAATCGCTTGACAGCGCGCTCAAGAAATTCAAGAGAGCCTGCGCAAGATCCGGCATAATGACAGAGCTTCGCAAAAGAGAGTGCTATGAAAAGCCCAGCGTAAGACGCAAGAAGAAGTCCGA
>CADBSB010000046.1 GCA_902797235.1 uncultured Ruminococcus sp.
GTTCTGCTCTCTCATCTGGCGCTGTCTTATCTGCGTGTATTCAAACCAGAAATCGTAGTTGCCGACGGTCATCGTTATCTTGCCGAAATCCACGTCGACTATATGCGTGCAGACGTTGTTCAAAAAGTGTCTGTCGTGCGACACGACTATGACCGTGCTGTCGAGGTCGGCTAAAAAATCCTCAAGCCAGTTGACGGTGACAAGATCAAGGCCGTTCGTCGGCTCGTCCATAAGCAGTATATCCGGGTTTCCGAAAAGCGCCTGAGCCAATAGCACCTTCACCTTCTGCGAATCCGTCAGCTCCGACATGACCGTATAATGGTATTCATCCGTTATGCCCAAGTCGTTTAACAGTATCTCCGCGTCGGATTCGGCGGTGTAGCCGCCGAGCTCGGCGTATTTTTCTTCAAGCTCGCCCGCTCTTACGCCGTCCTCCTCGGTCATTTCCTCCTTTGAATAAATCGCGTCGCGCTCGTCGCCTGTTTTCACAAGCTCCGGGTTGCCTAAAAGCACGGTGCGCAGAGCCGTGCAGTCGTTATAAGCGTAGTGATCCTGTTTGAGCACGGAAAGACGCTCGTTCGGCGTTTTATACACCTCGCCCTTCGTCGGCTCAAGCTCGCCCGATAAAATTTTCAAATAAGTTGATTTTCCCGCGCCGTTCGCGCCTATGACGCCGTAGCAGTTGCCGCGCGTGAACTGTAAGTCCGCCCCCGCGAAAAGCGTTCTGCCGCCGAACTGCAGGGATACGTTGTTTGTTCCTATCATTATATCAAACCTCAATATTTTTATTTTCCGTATTATAATACCATAAAATCGCGTATAAGTCAAGAAAAAGACGGCATTAAAATTATAAAAAAGAATAAATATCATAACAAATGAGGATTGACATATATAAAAATCTGTGATAGAATATAAACGGATAATGATCTTTTAAAGAAAGGAATGATATAATGGCTGATACCGTAAGATGCCCGTCCTGCAACGGCGAAAACGAGGCGGGCAAAAAATTCTGCGAATTCTGCGGCGCCGAGCTCGATAAAAAGCCGCAGACCATGTCGGAGAGCGAAAGGATCGAGGAATACAAATGTCCCGCCTGCGGCTCCGCGCTCGTTTTCAACACGGACAGCGGAAAGCTCAAATGCGGAAGCTGCGACAACGAGTATGAGGTAGGCACGATAAAGCAGTACCTTCAGAACAAGACGGAAGCGGAGTTCAAATGGGACAAAAAGTACACCGAAAACTTGAACGAAACGCTGCCGGAAATGACGGTCTACATATGCAAATCCTGCGGCGGTGAGGTCATAACCGACGGAACTACGGCGGCGACGCACTGCCCGTACTGCGACAACAAGGTCATCATAATGGAAAAGCTGACGGGCGCCCTGAAGCCCAACGGCGTTATCCCGTTCAAGGTGGACAAAAAAGGCATAAAGGAAAAGATAGCGGAGTTCTGCCGCGGCAAAAAGCTGCTCCCCAACAACTTCTTCTCTCAGCAGATGATAGACGAGGTGCAGGGCGTTTACGTTCCCGTCTGGCTTTTCGACGGCACGCTTGACGGCAAGGTATCGCTTGACGGCGTGACCTCATCAAGCTACACGTCGGGCAATTACAGATACACGGAAACGAGCCACTATCTGATAGAATGCGACGGAAAAATGGATTTCCGGCGCGTACCGGTAGACGGCTCGGCTAAAATGCCGGACGATCTGATGAACAGCATAGAGCCTTACGATTATTCTCAGATAGTTCCGTTTGACGGTCAGTACCTTTCGGGCTTTTTGGCGGACAGGTACGACAAGGGCCCGGACGCGAGCATTCCGACGGCGTCTCAGCGTATGATGAACAGCGCGGTCAAGGCGTTTGCAAACGCCGCAGATAAATACAGCAGCGCGACGCTGCGCAACAACGGACTGAGCCTTAAAAATCCGTCCGTAAAATACGTGCTTTTACCCGTTTACCTGTTCAACTGCAAGTACGGCGGCAAGCTTTACCGCTTTGCGATGAACGGTCAGACGGGCAAGCTTGTGGGCGAGCTTCCGATAGACAAGGGTAAAAAGGCGAGGGCGTTCTGGATACCGTTCCTTATAACCGCCCTGATCGTCTTCCTTATCGTATTCTTCTTGATGAGGTGAGCGCCATGAAAAAAGTATTTGCAATAATTTTCATTTCACTTCTCCTTTTGGTGCTTTTAGTGCCCGCGGCGTTCGCGGCGAGCCGCCCGTCGTGGTATCCCGAGGATATATACACTGAAAGGACGCATGGCAAAAACCTGCCCAAGGTAGTCGATTACGCCGATATTTTCACCTCGTCCGAGGAAGCGGCTCTGACAAACAAGATAAACGAGATAGTAAACAAGTACGGCTACGACATAGTCATAGTAACGGATACCTCCAACTACGGCTTAGGCCCGACGGAGGAGCAGTACGCGATAGACTTCTATTACTATAACGGCTACGGCATAGACGACGAATACTCCGGCTCCGTTATATACCTCAACATGGACCCGAACAACCGCTATATCTCAAACGTCGGCACGGGTAAAATGGAGAAGAATTATACGAGAGATACGGTCAACAAGATGCAGGATATCGTATATCCGTACCTGTCCGACGGTCAGTACGCCAGAGCCATGGAGGTCAACCTTGAAATAATCGACGAGCTGACCGCGACCGGCAAGATAGAAACAAAGCGCACGATAGGCGACTACGTCACGTACGGAATTATATCCGTTGTGGTCGGTCTTATCGTCGGCGGTATAAACGTAAGCAAACAGAAAGCCAATATGAACAGGGTCAGGTACGCGACGTACGCAAACGACTATATTGTACAGAACAGCTTTATGCTGCGCAATATAAACGAGATGTTCTTATACAGAAACGTGACGAGGACCGTAATAGAAACGCAGAGCAGGAGCGGCGGCGGAAGCAGCTACCACAGCGGCATGAGCTCATCGGGCGGAGGCGGCTCGTTCTCCGGCGGAAGCAGACATTTCTGATACCATGAAGCTGAAAATAATGACGTTCAATATTCAGCACTGTCTGAATTACATTGAAAGATTTATAGACTTTCCGCTGTTTGCAAAGACGATAGCCGAATCGGGCGCGGATATTGTGGGCTTAAACGAGGTGCGCGGAAAAGGCGGATCGCAGGCGTACGAGGCGCAGGCCGAAATACTCGCCGAAAAAGCGGGATACAAATATAGGTATTTTGCAAAGGCTATAGATTTCAACGGCGTAAACCCCTACGGCAACGCCGTGCTGTCGAAATATCCGATAATAAAGGCGGAAACGGTCGGCATACCCGACCCGACGGTGAAAAAATACGACGGATATTACGAAACGCGCTGCCTCGCAAAGCTTACGGTCAACGTCGGCGAGCCTCTTAACGTGCTCGCGACGCATTTCGGCCTGAACCGCGACGAGCATGAAAACGCGCGCGATACGATACTGAAAAATCTTTCAGACAAGCGCTGTATCCTGATGGGCGATTTCAACGTTCAGCCGGATTCCGACATACTCGACCCGATAAGGGCGAAAATGAAGGACACCGCGGACGGTCGCGGGGATATGTTCAGCTTCCCGTCCGACAATCCGGATCGAAAGATAGATTATATCTTCGTATCAAAGGATATAAACGTATTAACCGCCGGGATCCCCGTACTCACCGTCTCCGACCACCGCCCGCACACTGCGGATATAGAATTATAATAAAAAACGCACGGCGGACAGCTTGAAGCTGTCCGTCGGTTTATTTTTGCTGTTTTCAAACGCTTAAAATCGATTTTCACTTCCAAAACTTTAAAAATTTTCATTTTTTGGAAGTGAAAACGGATAAAACGCGATATTATTTCAGTTTTTCACAAAATTCGGATATTCGCTTTTCGTTTTCTTCGGTGGGGTTGTCCTTCGGGTCGGTGAGGATCAGCTCGGCTTCAAAGGACGGTATTTCAAGCAGTTTTTTCAGCTTTACTATCGCTTTTTCGGCGCCGCCGCCGGCGTAACAGGTGATCACGGCGAACTTTTTGCCCGCCAGTTTTTCTTTGTTGTCGCAAACGAAAGTGCGCATTGGCGGTGTGATATTGCTCGCCCAAACGGGGGTTGCAAGAACGATCAGATCGTAATCATCCGCTTTGAAATCGTACGGTTCAAGCGGAGGCTTGTCCCCGAAAACGGCGCTTTTGCCGCCCCATAAAAACTTTTTCGCGCCCTTGTCGGGGTACGCCTTGACGGGCACTATCCTTAACGTATCGGCGCCTGTGTCCTTTGCGATCTTCTCCGCCGCGTATTTTGTATTGCCCGACATTGAATAATAAACAATTATTTTCTTCATAACGTCCTCCGTTTTATTCTGGAGCAGACGCCTGCTTTACGGCAGGCGTCCGCGTTTTTTTCATCTGCTTCTTCCGCGGCAGCTGTCGCAGTTACAGTAGCAAAAAAGTATAAGCGCGATTATTATGATGAACCAGATGTTGTCATCGTCAAAAATATCGCATAAGCAATTCATTACAAAACCTCCGAATTATAATATAGAGCGCGAATTTCCGTCTCCGATATTATAATATGCTTACGCGGATATATTGCCACTATAAAAGTCTTCTGTCCGTTTTGCCGAAACGCACGCGGCTGCTCGTCATAAACGCATTTTCAATGTGGTTTATACTGTCTATAAAATACCACAAGTGACCGCCGACGTCGAAATGATTGCTTACCGTCACCTCTATGACGTCGAGGCGCGGCTGTAACGCCGTCGGATTGTCGAAAAGGTACTGCTTTGCCGATCTTGCAACGGCGTTTTGCTTTCGCCGGTCGACCGACGCGGCGGGGCGGCCGTAGTGCTCCAGGCTTTTTCCGCTGTATCTCGTCTTGACCTCGACTATCGCCAATACCTTGCCGTTCTCCGCTACTACGTCGAGCTCTCCGCCTTTTACGTAATAATTTCGCGCAACTATTTTATAGCCCTTTTCCTCTAAATATCTGCACGCGACGCTCTCGCCGAAATTGCCGAATTCCCTACTTGTCATCGTTATTCAAAAACTTTAAAAAAGTCATTCTGTGGCACGGACACGGGCCGAATTTTTTAAGCGCGTCCATATGCTCCTTCGTGCCGTAGCCCTTGTGCTTTGCAAAGCCGTATTCGGGGTATTTTTTATCAAGCTCGTAACAAAGTCTGTCACGGCTGACCTTTGCGAGTATCGACGCGGCGGAAATCGACGGGCATTTGGCGTCCCCGCCGACTATCGTTTTTGACGGTATTTCAATGTTTCTGCTGCAGTTGCCGTCTATCAGCGCAAAATCGGCTTTGACCGACAGCGCCTTTATCGCCCTGTTCATCGCGAGCATAGTGGCGTTTAAAATATTCAGCTCGTCTATCTCTTTTTCCGTAGCGTACGCTATGCCATAGGCGACGGCGGACGAAGTGATGATCGGAAAAAGCGTTTCTCTTTTCTTCTCCGTCAGCTTTTTACTGTCGTTCAAGCCCTCTATCTCAAAATGCGGCGGCAAGATCACCGCGGCGGCGCACACGGGACCCATCAATGGGCCTCTGCCCGCCTCGTCTATGCCGCAAATGAGCGTATAGCCGTTGCTTTTTGCCTCGTCCTCATACTTAAAATCAAGCATTTTCCGGTCTCTCCAGCGTTATTTTTCCTATCTTTCCGGCGCGCAGCTCGTCAAGCAAAAGATCGGCGCATCTGTCGACGTTTATCTCGCCGCCCTTGACTATCAGCCCGCGTTTCTTAGCGACGCCCTCGAATATCTCGTACGGCTCGGCGGAGTCGACGAATTCGCGGTCGAGCTTGTATCTTTCGCACAGTAAATCGGGATAAAGGCGTTTCAATCTCTCGCACAGGGCGTACGCCACGACCTCGCGCTCAAACACCTCGTCCTTGACGGCGCCCGTGATCGCCAGATTTTCGCCGACTGCCCTGTCGTCGAATTTCGGCCACAGAACGCCGGGCATATCGAGCAGATCGATACCGAGCGACGTCGGCACCCATTGCTTCGCCACGGTCACGCCCGGGCGGTTCTCCACCCTCGCGGACTTGCTTTTTGCGAGCTTGTTTATAAGAGACGATTTACCCACGTTCGGTATGCCGACGATCATCGCCTTTATATGCCTGCCCGCCATGCCTTTTTCTTCATATCTTTTGATTTTCTCTGACAGCTGCTCGTTTATCGCCGCGCGCATTTTATCTAAGCCGTACCCCGTCACGCAGTCGGTAAAAATACAGCCCTGCCCTTTTTTTTCAAAATAAGCGCGCCAAAGTCCGAACGCGGACGGGTCGGCGAGCGTGTATTTATTGAGCACCGTTACAAGCGGCTTGTCTTTTATAATCTTTTTCAATTCCGGATTTTTTGAGCTGTACGGTATCCTCGCGTCAAGCAGCTCTATGACAATATCGACGGACGGCAGATTTTCGGTAATGAGCCGCCTTGTTTTCGCCATATGCCCCGGGAACCATTGAATAATATCGGTTGGCAAGAAAAACCTCCGTAAAATTAAGAATTCAGAATTAAGAATTAAGACAGTTGAATTCCGAATTCATAATTCTGAATTATATTTATTCTTTAAAATCTCGTTGTAAACGGCCATATCCTGAACAGGACCTTGCCGAGCACGTACCGCTCGTCTATCTGGCCGAGGTAGCTCGATCTTGAATCTGTGGAGCCGTTTCTGTTGTCGCCCATGCAGAAGATCTTGCCCTCCTCCACAGTCAGCGGGTACGCGTAAGAGCCTCTGTTCATCGAATATTTGCTGTAATCCGACTGGCGCATCGCCTCTATATACGGCTCGTCGAGCGGCTCGATTGTCGCGAGCACCTGATCGACGGTCAAAGACGCGTCGTCGTAAACGTAGACCTTCCAGTTGTCGAAATCTATATACACGGTCTGACCGCCGACGGCTATGACGCGTTTGATTATCGGCTCTGTCGTCAGACGGCTGTTCGGCACCTGGAAAACGACTATGTCGCCCTGCTTAGGCTTATAGAAAAGATCGGATATGATTATCGATTCGCCGTCGTGGAACGTCTCCTTCATGGAGCCGCCGTCGACCCTCGCCTGCCTTGCGACGTAAGAGAACATCAGAAGCACGAAAGCGAGCGAAAACGCAATTATCTCGACCCAGTCGAACACCTCGCGTATTATCGGCTTTTTTTCTTTATCCCTGCCCGCCTTCGTCGTTATATCCTTCGGCTCTTTTTCCTGCTCTTTTACGGTAAGATCGAGTTTTTCTTCGTTATTGCTGTTGTCCATTTTCTTCCTGTGTCTCCTCTTTTTCGGGCGCCGGGATCCTTACCAAAAACGACATGAATTTATATCCCTCGCCCTCGGGCAGATGAAATCCGCCCTTGCCCGCGTTTATCTCCGAAAACGGCTTGTAGCCCGCTTCCGTACGCTGTGAGCTGTACATGAAGAACGGCGCCGGATCCTCCGAAAAGCTCTTGTCCGCGACGGGCGCGGGCAAAACCGTGTCAAACAGTATCTTGAACTGATCGCCCGATCCGCAAAGATATTCGTAAACGGGCGCCAAAACAAGACTGTCGACGTTTTCTATCGCCTTTATCTTGCTCTCGCGGTCGCCATTAAGCGCGGCTTCGCTTACGGCGCTCGTTTGAAGCATAACGAACTCTGTACCGGCGTTGAATTCGTCGATAACGGCCTTCGCCTCGGCTTCAAAATCTTCCGCGCCGTCCTTTACGGGGGCGTCCGCGGTCTTCATTTTCAGGCACGCCGCCGCGCCCTTGAGTACGGGCGAATTCGTTATGACGGCGGAGGTGACCTTCCATTTTTCCTCAAACGGCTCTATCGCCGGCAGCTTTTCCGGGGAGTGCAGCCATATGGTGCTGACCGGTTTTTTGCCCTCCTCGCGCCTTTTGACGTTGACCGGATGATCGGCTAATACTTCACAGCTCTTTTCAAGCAGCGGCACGATCTTCGCGCCCGAGCTTCCCGTCGGCAGATACCGGCCTATCGCACCCGATACGTCCGACGGCGCGGTGAGCGCGACGTTTTCCGGCGCTCTCTTCCATACAAGACACCCCTCCGACGCGGAAAGAACGTAGAATTTCTTTATTTTCGTGGACAGACCCTTGTTCAGCGCGCTTATAAGCTTTGCCGTCTCCTCTTTCGTCAGATCAGTCACGACGCTCAGAAGCTTTTTGTTTTCGTACGCTTCCTTTTTTTCCGACAGCGACAAAAACGAGCACTTGTAAACGGTATCCTCGCCTGAGGCGGACGCGCCAGCGTTTGCGGCTTCAAACGGGAAAAATCCCTCCGTCTGCCCGGGATCGAAGCCCAGGACCGCTATATGCGCCGCGTCTATATCGGCGCGGTATTTTTCAAAAGAACCGGAAACAAAACCGTTGAAGCTTCTGTATGAAAGCATATTGACGGTCGGCTTTGAGGCGGCTTCAAGCGGCGTTTTCTCCGCAGGCTCGTTTTTGCGATCGGCGGCGCCGTCGCACAGCAAAACAAAATATTTCATAAAAACTCCTGAATGATAGTTATATTAAACCTATTTTATCAAATAAAGTGTACCATATAATTTTAGCATAGAAAAGTATAAAATTTTAATTTTGACCTATAAAAGCGTTGACTTTTTTCCAATATTGTGATATTATTGGTATATCCAAGTGATCAAAAGGAGAAAACGATGAAAAAAATACTGTCACTTATAATACTTGCCGTTATGCTCTGCGCGTTTATCGCCGGCTGTACCGAACAGCCCGCGACGACGACGGCGGAAACGGCGACCGCGCCGGACACCACGGTGCCCGCGACCGACACCGAAACGGTGCCCGAAACAGAAACCGAAACAGAGGAGGTAACAACAGAGGTGACTACCGAAGAAGAGACTGAGCCGGAGGAAACTCTCCCCGTCGTGACCGAGAATGAGGAAGCGATGAAGGCGGAGCCCGCGGAAACGTTCACCGTATCGCGTGCGTTTGCAAACGGCATGATACTTCAAAGAAACGAATATATAAGGATCTGGGGCTGGGCCGACGATTCACAGAACGGAAAAAGAGTTGAAGCGGAGTTTTCCGGACTTCACGGCGCGGCCGTCATAGAAAACGGCGAATGGACGATAACGCTCGGCGGCACGCTGCCGGAATGCACGGAGGGCAAGACCCTGCGCGTTTACGGCGCTGACGGCGGCAAGGAATACAAATACGACGACGTGCTCGTCGGCGACGTTTACTGGGTCATCGGTCAGTCGAATATCTGGTACCCCGTATCGTACATTTTAGAGGAACCGAAGGCGAGCGAGGAAGCGAGAAACGTTGAGATCAATAACGACCTGCAGATCCGCCTCAACAGAACTTACGCGGGCGACTTCGGCGGCATAACGATAGGCACGAACAAGGTCTCGCGCGACGTCGTCAACAGACGCGGCTGGCAGAAGCCCGAGGAGGGCGCAAAAGACTTCTCCGCTCTCGGCTATTTCACCGCTCTCATGCTCTACAACAAGATGGATCGCAAGGTACCGATAGCGATGATAGAATTTGACGGAAACGGCTGCGCTCTGCACGCGTTTCTGCCGAACGAGGTGAGAGACGAGCTCGGCATAAGCACGGTAAACGCAAGCGGTGTATATACGGCGCCGGGCGTAAACGGTCACGTTTCGTCGTTCATGTACAACCACGGTATGTACGCGTTCCAGAAGATGCCGATCAAGGGCATACTCTGGTATCAGGGCGAATCGGACTGCCAGGATACGAACAACAACAACACCGCGTACGCGTACCGCTTCACAAAGCTTATTGAGTATTTAAGAAACGCGCACGATCAGATACACAAGAATTATCCCGTATATATCGTTGAGCTTCCGCCTATATACATAGCGTTCGACTTCGCGCAGGTCAGAATGAACATGGGCGGCATACCGAATATGCTTGAAAACGCCCACATCTGCCCGACGTCCGACTTGTGGAAGGACAAAAACTACGGCTTGAACGAGCCGGTCAAGAACAACCTGCACCCGTACAACAAGTACGAGATAGCGCAGCGTATGACGACGATAATCCTCGCGGATATGAAGGTAGAGGGCAAGACGGCAGAGGTCGAGGGACCCGTCGCCGTATCGTGCGAATTCTCCGAGGACAGAATGTCGGCTACGATAAAATTCAAAAACGTTGCCGACGGACTTAAAACGAGCGGAAGCGCCGCAAAGGGAATAAAAGTCATATCCGGCAGCAGAAAGACGTGGACGAACGCGTCGTCTATTGAAATAATAGATAAGGACACCGTAAAGATCACGGCTAAGAACACGATAAACAGCATCGGCTACGGCTCCGCGTACAGCGACAGCTTCCCCGAAAAGCTTACGATCTGCTCGAGCACCGGCATCCCCGCCTGCGCGTTCAGATTTGATTACGTTGAATAAACGGCAATTTTAAAAACCGGCGAGGGCTTTAAAACCTTCGCCGGTTTTTTCGTATGGTCGCCACCGCGCTTACGCCCTCACGGCTGCGGCGGGAGGGCAATATCTTGTCGACCTTGTAGTATGTGGTTCACCGCTAATCAGATACAAATTCTAATTTTAATAATCCATCTTCATTTCGTATATAATTGTCGTTTTTCTTATCGACAGTATCATATAAAGCGATGATAATGCGCACACGGCGGCGTTTACGACTATACATCCGCCGAGCGCCTCAAACGGATATGCAAACGGCAGCATTGTTTCAAATGAGAATATCATATACATCGCCATATTCGATAAAAGCGTAA
>CADBSB010000047.1 GCA_902797235.1 uncultured Ruminococcus sp.
AGGGCGTTGCCATAGTCGCCGTAGTCTGCGGCCTTATCGCTTTCTCGTTCGTCTTAATGAAATTCGCGGGCGAAAAAACCGACCCGGTATCAACCGGTGCGGAGGAGAGCACAGTAGAAGCGGTAATTGAGACGGAAACGAGGGATCCGTCGTATCCCGACGACGAGTTTTTTAAAAAGCTTTATGACGATATATATAAGAATTTTGAAGACGGAAAAATAAATCCGATATATGAGGTAAGTGTTGAAGAAACCACCGTAAATTTAAACGATCTTCCGGGTGTTGAAGCGCTTGAGCTGAAAGAGATAACGCCTGTTGAGACAGCGGAGAAAATACTCGGAAAATACGTCTTTTCTTTCGGCAGCGGTATTACACATTTCGTTTGGACATTTAAAACGGATGAAGAATACGGCGGCATATCTGCAAACAGAAGCATTGACGAGAACGGAAACGTTGCCTACGAATTCTCTTCGGAATCGCTTGGTATGTTTAAGGTATCTGTTTTGAGAAACGCGCTTAAAAAAGGCGGTTTAAGTGAAGGAAAAAAAGCGGAATATGAAGCTATGCTGTCGGAGCTTTCGTCAAAATACGTGCCGACTGATGAGGAAATCTGTAAATCGGCGGTCGATCTCGCGCAAACGTACTGCGGATATGAGGTGCCTTTGATAATCGACCGCGATTATGCAAACGCTCTGTCAGATACGGTGTTACGGGCAAGCAGAGATTTTCTCGCGAATAAAAATGTAAATACCGAAAATGAAACGACGGCGGAAAGCAATATTATCGACGAGTATATTGAAAAGGTGTTTTCACATAAAGGCACTACAGAATTACCGCGTAAACTAAAGGATAAACTGGCCGACGGACCCGGGAATAATACCGGTATAAGCAACGACGATATTTTCATTTATCCTATATATAAAGCGGCTACTACCGGACCGATTGAAACGTATGCGTTGAATTACGGATGTTCGGGTTATCCCGATTGTTTGTCCGTAGATAGTATGATAACGGAAATAGATATAATGCGTGACGATATAAACATATGCGGTATAAATACCTCCTCGTCGTTTGAGGAGTTTGAAAAGGTGTTCACAGAGCTCGGGTTTGAGGTACAAAAAGCGTCAAATTACAAAATTTTCGCCAAAATCGACGGATTTACGATAACGCTTCAGAAGGAGGAAAAGACTTCTTCCGGTTACGTTATACATAATTCGCTTTGTTTACAGCTTGCCGTAACAAATAACAATGGAGTTATATTCTGATACGACGTATCAAAAGGGTTTATTATGATTTCCCTGTTTGCCGTTCTAACCCATTTGACGGCGGGAGCAAGCCCCCGCCCTACGGTTTGATTTGAACGAAAACAAAAGACCGCCCGTGACGGACGGTCTTTTGTATTGTATCAAGTTTATTTGTTCATCGCTTCTTCGACAGCGACCGCGACGGCGACTGTCGCGCCGACCATCGGGTTGTTGCCCATACCGATAAGACCCATCATCTCTACGTGGGCGGGGACGGAGGAGGAGCCCGCGAACTGAGCGTCGCTGTGCATTCTTCCCATCGTATCGGTCATGCCGTAGCTGGACGGACCCGCAGCCATGTTATCGGGATGAAGCGTTCTGCCCGTGCCGCCGCCGGATGCGACGGAGAAATAGTTCTTGCCGTTTTCCACGCACCATTTCTTGTACGTTCCGGCAACGGGATGCTGGAATCTCGTCGGGTTGGTGGAGTTACCGGTAATGGAAACGCCGACGTTCTCGAGCTTCATTATCGCAACGCCCTCGGGTACGTTGTCCGCACCGTAGCAGTTGACAGAGGCTCTCGCGCCCTTTGAGAACGGCTTTTTCTCGACGACCTTTACGGTTTCCGTATAGGGATCGAATTCGGTCTTGCAGTAGGTGAAGCCGTTTATGCGGGAGATTATATACGCCGCGTCCTTGCCGAGACCGTTTAAAATAACGCGGAGCGGTTTAACTCTTACCTTGTTTGCGTTAAGCGCTATTTTTATCGCGCCCTCAGCCGCCGCGAACGATTCGTGACCGGCTAAGAAGCAGAAGCACTCCGTTTCCTCGGACAGAAGCATTTTGCCGAGGTTGCCGTGGCCCAAACCGACTTTTCTGTTTTCCGCGACAGAGCCGGGAACGCAGAAGCTCTGAAGTCCTACGCCTATCATAGCGGCGGCGTCGGCGGCTTTTTTGCATCCGCACTTTATGGCGATAGCCGCGCCGACGGTGTAAGCCCATTTTGCGTTTTCAAAGCATATAGGCTGGGTTTCCTGTACTATCGTGTAGGGGTCGATGCCCTTTTCGTCACATATTTTTTTGCACTCGTCTATCGAGGAGATGCCGTATTCTTTCAAAACGCTCAAGATCTTCGCTTCGCGTCTTTCATATCCTTCAAAAGTAGCCATCTTAACCCCTCCTTATTCCTTGCGCGGGTCTATATACTTGACA
>CADBSB010000048.1 GCA_902797235.1 uncultured Ruminococcus sp.
AATCGTGGAGGACGACGGCGTCGGCTTCGATCCCGCACGCAATTCCGACGATAACGACCCTCATATCGCTTTGAATAATATCAAAGAAAGACTTGAAATGATGTGCAAAGGCAAGCTGACTATCTCACGGCGCGAAGGCGGCGGCACGTCGGTCAAAATAACGATACCTAAAGAAGGATCCGAAAAATAATTTTTGAAAATAAAGGAGATAATTCTGATTATGGAAAAAACAAAGAAAAGCAAGCTGGTCATCGTTCATCTTATTCTGATGTTTCTGTTATGCGCTTTAAGTATCGTCAGCGCCGTGATCATTTTCACCGGCAATATACCGTCCGGTTTTGAGGCAAGCGAAGATACCTACAAAACCACGGCCTCCTTGTACGGCGCGGCGCACGTCGTAAACGCTTTTGCCCTTGCGTGCGGTATCACGTACATACTGAAAGGCAGCGGCAAGTCGGCGGCGATGTGGTACAAAACGATGATACTGCTTATAGCGCTCGGCGTCGTGCTTCGCCTTATCGGCACGCTGATCCATCCGGGCTTCGGCTTAAACGCCTGCCTGATGATATGTATCATCATCGCACTGCTTATTTTATGCTTTGTTAAAAATCTCGGCGCAAAGAAATCGTGGATCATATTCGGCGTCCTGATAACGCTTGAGCTTGTCCTTGCGGTGATCACGTTTGATAAAAACGAGGTCATGTCCAGCATAGCCGGTAACCTTTCGAGACTTGTTCTTGACGGCACTATCGGGCTCGCCATACGCGAAAAGTATGCGGATAAGGCTAAAAGAAAAGCAAAATCAACAAATTGAATCAACAACTTGAACGTAAAAAATCATCTTTTTAAGGAGAATCAGTATGTCTACGATCAAACAGGAAGCAGAAAGATGCCTGAGGTGCAAAAACGCTAAATGCTCCGCAAACTGCCCGGTCAAAACACAGATACCGGAGGTCGTTGATTTATTTCTCAACGGCAATATCAAAAAAGCAGGCGAAATACTTTTCCATAATAACCCCCTGTCCGCCGTCACGTCGGTTATATGTCCGCACGAGAGGAACTGCACGGGCCACTGCATACGCGGGCTCAAGGGCGAGCCGGTGATGTTTTACCGCATAGAGGAGTTCGTTTCAAGATTTTACCTGGAAACGATGGAGATACCGAAAATAGAGAAGAACGGGATAAAGATCGCCGTCGCGGGCGCCGGTCCCGCCGGTATCACGATGTCGCTTTTACTGCTTTTACACGGATATGACGTCACGATGTTCGAGGCGCAGGACAATATAGGAGGCATTCTGCGGTACGGCATACCGCCCTTTCGTCTTTCAAGAGACCTGCTTGAATTGTATAAGGATATAATGCTCCGTATGGGTCTGCATTTCCGCCCGAACACGCGAATAGGTACGAATATAATGATAGACGACCTGTTCCCGGACGGATATAAGGCGGTATTCGTTTCGACCGGCACCGGCAGGCCGAACAAGCTCGGGCTCATAGGCGAAACGCTCGGTCACGTCCATTTTGCCGTTGACTATCTTAAATCACCGAAAGCGTTTAATCTGGGTCAAAGGGTCGCCGTCGTCGGCGCGGGCAACGTGGCGATAGATGCGGCGCGTACCGCGATAAGGCGCGCGCATTCTCACGTCACTATCCTGCATTTCATGGGCGAGGAGAATGTGACGGCGAATCACGAAGAGGTCGAAATGGCGCAGATAGAGGGCGTTGAATTCATCCACTACGCGCAGGCCGTGCGTATCATGGAAAACGCCGTCAGATGCGTGCGCGTGAACCGCATTGAACACGAGGACGGATCCGTGAGCTTTGAGGAGGATTATTCCGACGTTTTCGACGTACCGACGGATTCCGTGATAATAGCGATCGGTCAGGGCCCCGGCGCGGATATGAAAGCCGCCGGAGTAAAGCTGACGCAGAGAGGGCTGTTTGACGTAAACGAAAACGGCGAAACGAATACCCCCGGCGTTTTCGCCGCGGGCGATATCGTTTCCGGCCCGAAGACTGTCGTTGACGCGGTCGCTTTTACAAAAAGAGTTTTTGAAAGAATGGAAGAATATTTAAAAAACGTAACGGAATAACTGACAATACTTATATTAAAGAATTTTAATTATTACAAAAAAATATAAAATCGGAGAAAAAAATCATGGATCAGAACACACAGGTTTTAACACAGCATTTTACACTCGGCAAACTGTTCAAATACGTTTTACCGACGATCTTTGCGATTTTGCTCGCATCCGTATACGGAATAGTCGACGGTATTTTCGTATCGAATTTCGGCGGAACAACCGCTTTTGCGGCGATCAACCAGACGTCCCCTATCTTTATGATAATCGCTGCGATCGGCTTTATGTTCGGTACGGGCGGAAGCGC
>CADBSB010000049.1 GCA_902797235.1 uncultured Ruminococcus sp.
AGCTAAATTTGCTGTCGCAAGCTAAATTCGGCTTTGCCGAGCTGAAAGAGGCGAATTTAATTTAGCTTTAAAATCCTTGATTTTCAATTTAGCTGTTTTGACGATAGGCAAACAATTTAGCTGACGCGCTTTGCGCGGCAATTCAGCTCTGACAAACAACAAAGAACAGACTGAAGAATTTCCAGCCTGTTCTTTTCAATAATTGCGCACTTACTTACCGCATTTACGCGTAGTTAATAACTTCCTTATCGGGCTTTTCCCTTGGCCGCCTGTATTTTATAACACCGCTTTGTTTATAAATTCGAGTATATCGTTATATACAACGTCCTTATCGAGCTCGTTCAAGATCTCGTGTCTGTCGTTTTCGTAGAGCTTCAGGTACGCGTTTTTGCCGTACTTTTTGTATCTGTTATAGACAGTCGTCGGGCCTTTGCCGAAGCTGCCCACGCTGTCGTCCTTGCCGCAGAATATGCCGATGGGAAGATCGTCTCTTATCGCCTTCATATTTTCCGGCGCCGACGCCTCGTCCATAAGCTTCATAAAGCCGTAATAATACTTTACCGACGATTTTCCGCCGCAAAGCGGGTCGTTTTCATATTCGCGCCGTACTTCAACGTCCTTTGTGAGCCATGAATTCGGCGCCTCTTTTTCGTCCTTGAACTTTTTGCCCGATATTCCGAATTTCGCTTTCGGCGCCGCGAGCTTAACGCATGACATAAGGCTCCTGCCCGCACGAGCCGCGCAATGGGGAACGGTCAGAACGCCCGTTAAAACGCAGCATTTAATACCCGTGTCGAACTGAACGAACCTCTGCCCTAAACAGCTTCCGTAGCTGTGGCCGAAGAACACGATAGGCAGATCGGGATATTCCTTTTTAAGATAATCGTTTATGAAAAGCAGGTCCTTTATCGTGTCGCCGACGTACTCGCCGTCGCATATACCGGCGTTGTTGTCCGTTCTTCCGTAGCTTCTGTGGTCGTCGCCGAAAACGATATAACCGTTTTTATTAAGGAATTTTGCAAAATCGTCGTAACGCTTCAAATACTCCGCCATGCCGTGGCAAAGCTGTACGACGCCCTTCGGGTTTTCAACGTCGTCCCACAGTTCGGTATACAGTTCCTTACCGTCAAAAGATTTCATATTCCGCCCCCTTTTTTTCTCTATTATAATACTGAATTTGCGTTTTGTCAAGACTTGACATAATGCGAAATTTTTGATATAATCGTTATAGTTACGGAGGTTTATATGGAGAATTTGTTTTTAGGTATAGAATTAGGCTCGACGCGCATAAAATCGGTTCTGCTTGACGGAAATTACAACGTCATCGCCAGCGGCGGTTATAACTGGGAGAACAGGTTTGAGAACGGCTGTTTCACCTATCCGCTTTGGCAGGTGAAGGAGGGCTTGCAGTCAAGCTGCGCGGCGCTTTCACGTGATTACTTTAACAAAACGGGGGAAAAACTGAAAAAGGTGGACGCGATAGGCGTGTCGGCTATGATGCACGGTTATCTCGTTTTTGATAAAAACCTTGAGCTGCTCACGCCCTTCCGCACGTGGAGAAACGCCAAATCGAAGCAGGCGTCTGACGAGCTGACGCGCCGCTTTGATTTCCACGTTCCGCAGAGGTGGAGCGTGTCGAATCTGTACCAGTCGATGCTCGACGGCGAGGAGCACGTAAAGGACGTCGCGTATCTTACCACGCTTTCCGGCTATATCCATATGCTTCTGACCGGCAGAAACGAGGTCGGTATGTGCGAGGCGTCGGGAATGTTCCCCGTGACGGACGGAGAGTACGACAAAAAGGACGTCGCGATATTTGATGAGATTGCAAGATCAATGGGTTATAAATGGGATATCCGCTCTATTTTGCCGGCGCCGCGTCCCGCGGGTCATAAGGGCGCGTATCTGACGGAGGAGGGCGCGAGGTTTCTCGATCCTTCGGGCGAGCTTTGCGCCGGGATCCCCGTCTGCGCGCCAGAGGGCGACGCGGGTACGGGCATGGTCGCGACGAATTCGGTCAAACCCGGCACGGGCAACCTGTCCGCCGGAACGTCCGTTTTCGCGCTGCTCGTGACTGACAAGCCGCTTTCCCGCGTTTACCGCGAGGTCGACGTGCTCAAAACTCCCGACGGCTCCGACGCCGCGCTGATACACAGCACCAACGGCTGCACCGAGGTCGACTTCTGGGTCGGTCTGTTTGACGAATTCGCGCGCAAGTGCGGCAAGCAACTCGATAAAACGGAGCTTTACGGCCTGCTTTACAATAACACGAAAAACGCAGCGCCCGACTGCGGCGGCGTGACGTCGTATAACTGCATCTCACCCGAGCCGATAACGGGGGTCGAGCGCGGTTTTCCGCTCGTTTACCGCCCGTTTGATTCGGAGCTGAACCTCGCGAATTTCTTCAAATCGCAGATATGCGCCATATTCGCGCCCATCGTTTCGGGCGTCCGAATGCTGTCCGAAAAAGAGGGGATAAAGCCCGATTTGATCTCCGCGCACGGCGGGCTTTTCAAAATACCGGGCGTTGCACAGCAAATACTTGCCGACGCGCTCGATACGCCCGTATCCGTAACCGAAACCGCCGCCGAGGGCGGCGCCTACGGCATGGCGCTCCTTGCCGCGTATATGGTAGAAGGCGGAGAAAACACCCTGCCCGCGTGGCTCGATAAAGCCGTGTTTTCATCCGTAAAAACAAAAACGCTGTACCCCGGAAAAAAAGGCGTTGAAGGGTATAAGCGGTATATGAAGAATTATGAAAAAGGACTTGAAGCGGTAAAGGCAATTAAAAAATAAAGAAGAAATAAGGTGTCGCGTCGCGACGATATTTGGAGGTCGCCCACCCGTGAACCCCCACCGCTCGACGCGGCGGGGAACCTCTTGCTCGGCTTCGCCGAGAACCCCCAAGCCCCCTGTCCCCTCCGCTCAAGCCGCAGGCGAACATAACTTGACGTAAGTCAAATATAACTCGCGCAAGCGAATATAACTCGGCGTCAGCCGAATATAACTTGCGAAGCAAATATAACTTAAAAAGGCTGTTTCGCAGCCTTTTTAATATCTTATCTTTTTGTATCCCAAAAACGTAAATACACCGAGTATCACGGCGACAGCGGCGGATACTGTGAAAAACACCGTATAACCGCCCGTCCCGTCTATCAGCGCGCCGAAAAGCGGAGGACCCGCCGCGGCGCCGACGCAGCCGAAAATGTTTATAACCGTCCCGGCGCTCTCCGGCGGAGTTATATGCCGCGCCTCAACGGGCACCTGAAAGCCCACGACGTGCGATATGCCGCGGACGATGAACAAAAGTATAACGATGAGAATTACCGTTATGATAAATACAAACGGGTAGATCCCCGATAAAAGAGCGGATATGAGAGCCGAGATCATAACGAGCACTATCGTCGTTTTCCAGAAGCCGAATTTTCTGCATATCACAAGGCATACCGTACAACCCAGAGCACCCGTAACGGGAACGAGCAGGGAAATGAGTACGGATAAAGACGGCGATAACCCGAACACCTCGTTCAACAGATTCGGCACCCAGTTGGATACGGCGTAGTATATGAGGTTTGAAAGAAGCCCCGTCATTCCGGCTGTGAAAAGAAACGAAAAGACCTTTTTGCCATGCGTCTTTTTGTCCTCTTTGTCAACACCGACGTCCCGCACCTGCTTTTCGCATTTTGACAGCACTATGCTGAAAAATACGGCGGTCAAAAGGAACAGAGCGGGGAAGACATAGAAGCCGAGGCGCCAGTCCGCGACCTTTATGAAAAGCGAAGCGCAGAAATAGTCGAGTGCGAACGATAAAGCGAAAGCCACGCCCATCGCCTTGTTTGCCGCGGGTATCAGTTTATCAGGCAGATATTCGCCTATAACGAGAAGACAAACGGGGAAAACGCCCGAAAGTATCGCCCCCTCTATCCCCATGATGATCCACACCTGCCAAACGGCCGAGCAGAACGGCACGACGGCGAAAAGCGCGGTGCTTATCGGTGAAATGATCAAAAGATACTTTTTTGCGTTTATCTTCCCGATTATCTTTACGAATAACAGCTGACAGAGCGCGTAGCCGATGAACGAAAACGAGGTCGCCAGGCTCGCGTCGCTTTTAGATACGCCGAAATGGCGCACTATCTCTATTATTTCCGTCGTATATACGTTTTTTGCGGCCATGTACGTCACGTACAGCAAAAACACCGCAAACGTAAGTACTTTATACTTTTTCGTCCCTTACCTCTTCTGCTGGAGCGTGTAGTGGACGTCGTCCGCCTTTTCCTCGTCCGTGTACTTGCGGAGCGTGTTTATGACCTCGCCGTTGTTCCACTTCCTGTCTTCAACGTCCTCGGTCGTGCCCATAACGGTTATGTTAAGCTGTCTTCTGCGGGCTCTTACGTGATCCCAGTCTACGAAATAGATGTGGGCGAATTCTCCGCCGTCAAGCACGCCGTCCTTGATAGTCATGCACTCGCTTCTGCCGAAGAATACGGAGCGCAGATGACCGTCCGTGTTCATGCTCGTAAAGTCGCCCGGCTCGTCGACGTGGCGGCCGAATTGCAGATGTATCGGACCGGGATGACGGTACTGATGCTCCTCCGCGAAATCCGGTATCATCTTACGCATTATATCAAGCAGATCGTGCTGTAAATATTCGATATCGAAGCTGTCTATATCGTGGCTGCACTCCTGTATCATGACGGAGCAGGTCGTGTGGTGCGACGCTATGGTGACCGTGCCGTTCTTTACTCCGGACGCGGCGACTATCTCTATAACTTCCTTTGACACGTCGTGAAACGTGGGTATCCAGCCCCTCGACTGTAATTCCAATTCTTTCTGATAAACCTTGAATTCCATTTTTTGTCTCTCCTCTTGATTTTTATTTGTTAAGCCTCTCACCCACGGCGCCGCCGGGATGTATCAAGGCCAACCTTTCGTTTTTAAAGCCTGTTTCCTCTATCATCATCGTCTGCAAAACGTGGAAGATAACGCAAAGCGACGTCGTCGACGTCGTGCCCTGACAGTTATATCTGTCCGTCTCGCGGTTGACGTGCTGTTTTAACACCACGTCCGCGCCCTTTGCCAACGGTGAACCGGTGTTTTCCGTCACCGTTATTATTTTTACGCCTTTCTTTTTGCAGATCTCCATGATCGGCAAAAGCTCCGCCGTCTTGCCGCCGCGCGAGGCGAAAAGGCAAACGTCGCCCGGCTGTAAAAAGCCCGTGCCGCCGTGCACCGCCTCCGCCGGGGAGATGAATTTGGCGGGCTGTTCTATACAGCACATTAAATGCGCGAAGTGCTGACACAGAATGCCCGAATGTCCGCATCCGGTCGCGCCTATGCGGGGCGCGTTTATTAAAAGCTCAACTGCTTTGCCGTAGGCCTCTTCATCAAAATATCCCGCCATCTCGCGTATACATTCGCTTTCCGTTATATACGCGTTTTTTGCGGCCTCTAACGTTTCCTTTTTCATTTCTTGTGCCTCATCATCGTTTCAAAAGCGTCGCGTTCGTCCTTGTAGACGCCGAGACCGATACCGGCAAGCAGAGCGGAGCCGACGGCGCCCGCGGACTGGCCGTTTACGACGTTTATCTCTTTTCCGAGTACCTCGGATATGATGCGCATGCAGATCGGTGAATTAGTCACGCCGCCTATCGCCGTGATGCTTTCTGCGTGCAGACCGCACTTTTCAAGCTCTTTCAGGTTGTCCTTCAGCATTATCGCCGCGCCCTCTAAGATCGCGCGGGCTATATCGCATCTGTCGTGTCCCTTCGCGCGTTCAAAATCGCCGTCCGTAAAATCGAACAACAGACCGTTGCAGCCGAAGGGAGCCTCGCCCGCGCAGCAGTCGAACACGGTGTGCGGCACTTTTCCGAAGAAATGCTCGCGCCGCTCGTCTATCTTCACCGCTATGGATTCAAGCGATTTCATAACGCACCACTTCGCGCCGTAAAGCGTAAAGCGGTCGACAAGGCCGCCGGTGGATAACGCGAATCCGCGATCGGTAACGGGGAACAGCTCCACCCACGACGTACCGCAGGATAAGAGCAGCTGCCCGGGCTCGAGCACGCCCGAGCCGAGCGCGCCGGACGGATGGTCGAAGCTGCCTAAAACTATTTTTGTGCCGGTATCGACCCCGAGCCTTTCCGTCATTTCCGGCAGGACCGTGCCTAAAACCGTGCCTTTTTCGTATATGGGCGGCAGCATATCCGTATTAAAACCGAATTTATCGAGCATGGGCTTATAATATTCGCCCTTTTCCTGGTCGATCATGTAAAACGGCGTACCCATTGAATGAGATATGCCCCATTTGCCCGTCATTTTGTAATTCAGATACTCGCCGGACATTGTAAAGAACTTTGTTTTTTCCAGAATTTCCGGTTTATGTACCTTTATGTACGCAAGATCGGCGGCGGGCATACCGTTGAAGAAGCCCCAGCCGACGACGCGGTAAAACGCGTCCTGCTCCTCTTTCGTATAGACCGCGTCGATATCAGCCTGATCTATAACGCTCTGCCAGCCGATTATGCGCGTAAGCGGCTTCATATCCGCGTCAAGGAACAGCGGATTTCCGGACGCGTGGCAAAAACAGACCGCGGCTATCCTGCCGTCCGCTTTGTCCGACAGATCACGTATAACGTCGAAACAGCGCTTGCAGAAATCCTCCGGATCGAGCAGTCTGAACGTGCCCTCGTCTTCGTATTCAAATTTTTTGTCCGTCACCGTTATGAGCCGCCCGTCTTCGGACAGAAGCGCGCCCTTTACGGCTGACGTACCGATGTCAAGACCTATAAAATATTCCATATCAATTACCTCGAATATGTATTATACGCATTTATAAAAATTTGTCAATAATGTAATTGTAAAATATAAAAAACGGGGCGGCCGTACTGCGCGATCTCCCCGTATCCGCGCCTTTCGGCGCGATCTGTATTATCAATAATCCTTTTTCTTGCCGCACGTTCTGCATTTCTTGAAAACGTTGAAGGTGCCGCCGCAGTGCGCGCAGAGCCCGTTCTGCCGCCAGAAATCGGAGCGGTGAACTCTGTGCTCGCCGTCTGAGTGGTGAGAATGATGAGAGTGGCGCTCCTCATCCTCGGGCTTATCCTTATCCGACCCGTCGCGGCCGTCCGCGTACCTGATCCTGTTTTTATCGAAATCAAGACCGAAAAGATAATTCGCAAGCGGCGCAAGCTCCATATCGAAGGAGCCGACCTTTGAAAACATACGCGGCTTTGAGTGTCCTCTTTGTATGACCGTTACGTTTTCCGCCTCGTCGTAGCAGTGACGGAAAACGGGCTCTCCGTCATGGTATATCCTGCCTTTGTTCAGAAATATTATCTCGGCGGGCAAGCTGAAACAGCCGCGGAAGCAGTGGTCGCCGAAATACGTAAGGTACGGAGAAAATATCACGCGGTTCATCTGATCCTCATAACCCGGGCAGGTGATCTTTGAAAGAGAATCGCAGTACGCGAAAGCGTAGTCGCCTATTTCCGTAACGCTGTCGGGTATTATAACGCTTTTCAGCTCGTTGTGCTTAGCAAACGCGCCGCCGCCTATACGCCTTACGTTGTCCGGTATTATAACGTCCTCCGAGCTTCCGTTGTACCTTTTGAGCACGCCGTCATATATTTCAAACTCGACGGTCTCGTGCCCGGCGTTATACAGTTCTATCGCTTTTTCCACTATGAACGCGGAATTACAGTGTTCGCATATAAGGGCTTCCTTGGTATCGTCCACGGTGATCTCGGCGCCGCAGCACGTACATTTTGCTGATACGAAAGGCATGGTCATTCTCCTTGATATTTGTCCTTTGTTCAAATATAACATATATTTCGGCTTTTGTCAATAGGATGTTGTAAAATTCGACGTTTTGTACCGATTTGATTTTTGATACAATTTTTTATATATATTTTTAATTTAAGTCTTTACTTTTATTCTTTATCGTGCTATAATCAAAGAAAAAACGACGGAGAATCTGATATGGCTTTATTTGAAGTTACCGAAAACGACAAAAGGATATACGAAGAAGAACTGAAAGACTTTCTGCCCGACAAAATCCTTGACGTGCACACGCACGTATGGCTTGAAAAGTATACGGAGCCCTTGCCGGAGAACGAGGATATGAGGATGGTCCTGTGGCCGAAGCTCGTCGCCCGCGACAACAGCGTGGAGGACTTGCAGGAGACGTACCGCCTTATGTTCCCGGGCAAGGAGGTCTCCGCGCTCATGTTTACAAGCGAGGTGCACAGCATAGAGAGCGGCAAAAGGAACAACGAATACGTCGCCGAATGCTCGAAAAAGACCGGCTGGCCGGCGCTTTATTACAGCCACCCGAAACAGAGCGCGGACGAGGTGGAAAAGATGATACGCGACGGCGGTTTTTTAGGTATAAAATCATACCTGAGCCTCTCTCCCGCGTACATACCCGAGGCGGAGATAAGGATTTTCGACTTTTTCCCGAAAAACCAGCTCAAACGCATGGACGAAATGGGAGCTATCGTAATGCTCCACATACCGAGAAACGGCAGACTTAAAGACCCGGTAAATCTTGAACAGATACTTGAATTAAAAGCCGAATTTCCGAACGTCCGCGTTATAATCGCCCACGTCGGCCGCGCGTACGTCAAAGAGGACGTAGGCAACGCGTTCACCGATTACTTATATAAGGTCCCCGATCTTATGTACGACTTTACGGCAAACTGCTGTGAATACGCGATAACGGAGGTGATACGGCACGCGGGACCGAAGCACGTTATGTTCGGCACCGATATGCCGATCCTCAGAATGAGGACGCACAGGATAGAGGAAAACGGAACGTACATAAATTTAGTTCCGCCCGGATTATACGGCGACCCGAAGCAGGACAGACATCTGCGCGAGGTAAGCGAAGAAGAAGCAAAAAAGATAACGTTTTTCGCATACGAAGAGCTGCTCGCACTCAAACGCGCGTGCAAAACGCTCGGCTGCACGAAAGAAGACGTTTCCGATATGATGTACAATAACGCAAAAAATCTTATAGACGGCGCAAGACGCTCGATTTACGGAGAATAAGGAGAACATTATGAAAAAGATCAAAGTAGGTTATCTGCCCTTTTACATCAAGCTGTACGACGACAAAAGCTCAAAATGGAGAGTATCCTGCGTCGCTTACATGAACAAGCTCATAAAAATGATAGAGGACCGCGGTATTGAGGTTGTGCCGGCGGACGAGATCTGCCGCATAAAGCCGGAATTTGAGGCTGCCGCCGCTAAATTCAACGCGGACGACGGGATCTGCGCCGTAATAACGCAGCACCTCGCGTACTCGCCCTCGCTTGAAAGCATCGGGGCGCTCAAAAGCCTGAAAGCGCCTATAATCGTTTTCGACACCACGCCCGATCTTGAAATAATGGCGTACGCCGAGACCGAGGACAGGATAATGGACAACCACGGAATACACGGCGTACAGGATATGTGCAATATGCTCAACCGAAACAACATTGATTTTGAACTCTGCGTCGGTCACGTTTCAAATTCTCCCGTGCTCGACGAGCTGTGCGGCTGCATCAAAGCCGCGTACGCGGCAAAGTGCTTCAAAACCGCGCGTATCGGCATGGTCGGCGGAGAATTTGAAGGCATGGGCGATTTCAGAATAACCGATAAAGAATATGAAGAAGAGATCGGTACTACGACGGTAAGGATGACGAAAGCGGACGCCGACAAATATCTGCCGACGATAACCGAAAAGGAAATAGACGACGAGGCGGAAAAGGACAAAAAGAAATATAACGTATCAGTTACGAATGAGGAAAACTACAAAGCCGCGATAAAAGCCGGCCTCGCCGTCCGCAAATGGATGAAAGCCGAAAAGCTTGACGGCGTTACGGTGAACTTTTTGCATACGGATAGATCGGGCTTGCCCAAGGTCCCGTTCGTTGAATGCTGTAAGGTGATGGAACGCGGACAGGGCTACGCCGGAGAGGGCGACAATCTGACCGCAGGGCTCGTTTCGGCGCTTATAAAAGCGTTTCCGGACACGACCTTTACCGAGATGTTCTGCCCCGACTGGAAAAACGACGTGATCCTTTTGAGCCACATGGGCGAGATGAACCCGCGCTTATGCGAAAACAAACCGTCGATAATCGACAAGCCGTTTGAGTATAATTCCTGCGGCGACACGACCTCTCTTGTGGGATGCTTCAAAACGGGAGGCGCCGTTATCGTAAACCTTGCGCCGGCTGAATGGGGCTTCACTCTTATCCTTGCCCCCGTTGATGTAATACAGAGCGGCGGGACCGACGCGGCGTATAAAAACGAGGTCAGAGGCTGGGTGAAACCGAATATGCCTTTGCCCCGGTTCTTGAAGGAATATTCGCTTGCCGGCGGTACGCATCATTCCGCCATGGTGTACGGCGTTGACGTTGAAACGCTTTCGGCTTTCGGCAGGATAATGGGCTTTAACGTAGTCGTGATAGGAGATTAACGGGATGAAACAGAAGATAAGAACGCCTTATTTTGAGATAGGCACAAAGAATTACATATACGGCGACACCGTGCTTGAATACGCGAAAGCCGCGGACAAAGCCGCAGAGAAGTACGACGTAGACGTGCTTTTCATAACTCCGGCGGTCGAGATACGCCGCGTCGTTGAAAACACGAAGCACCTGATCGTTTTGGCGCCTTATATGGACACGCTCCGCCCCGGGCGCGGCATGGCGGACATTCTGCCGGAGGCGCTTGCCGCCGCGGGCGCGAAGGGCGTCGTCATAAACCACTGTGAGAAGCCTATGAGCCTGCCGCAGATGAAAAAGACCATCGACCGTGCGAGAGAGCTTGATTTTCTCGTCTTTGCGTGCGCCGACACGCTTGAGGAGGCGAAAGCGATAGCGCAGCTTCACCCGGATATTATAAACCCCGAGCCGTCGCAGATAATAGGCGGCGGAAACGGCGTTTCACCCATGGATTACGTCAAGGATTCCATAAAGGTGATAAAAGAGATCTACCCCGACATACTTGTCGAGCAGGCGGCGGGTATCACGAACGGTCAGCAGGTCTACGATTTCATAATGGCGGGAAGTGAGGCGGCCGGCGCCGCTTCCGGTATAATGAACGCCGCCGATCCGATAGCCATGATAGACGAGATGATAGCCGCGACGAGGCGCGCCGCGGACGATTTAAAGAAGATTTGAGGGCAAAAAAATGGTATTCAAAAAGAAATTCAAGGTACAATCGAACCACCGCGCCGTAAGCTTCCACGACATTACGGAGGACGTAAAGGCGGCGGTCACGGAATCGAAGATACAGAACGGCATAGTCGTCGTTTATTCGCATCATACGACGTGCTCTGTAATAACGCAGGAGTGCGCTTTCGACAAGTCCATGACCGGACTTGAAACGCTGCAGCAGGACCTTGTCAACGTGTTCGAGGAATGGATACCTACGTGCAGATACGAGGGTATGTACTTGCATCCCGGCAGAGAAGCGCTCGATTTTGCAAAGAAGTGCGGCGAGGATAATTTCGGCTGCCACAACACGGACGCGCATCTGCGCAGCTCCGTTATCGGCAGAAGCGTCACGATAGTTATAGACGACGGCGTCGCCGACCTCGGTGAATTCGGACGCGTACACTTTATAGACTGGGACCAGACCAGAGGCCGCGAACGTACCGTTCAGATAATGATAATAGGTGAGTGATATGAAAAAGGTTATGATCCTGATCCTGCTTCTTGTCCTTTCGTTTTCGGTCTTATCGTGCGGCAAAAAGGAAAACGTCGCGGAGGGCGTGCCGACTATACGCTATAACGACGTGCCGCTTGAAGTTTACACCATAAACGTTTACAAGACGAACGGCGATATAGCCATAGGCGGGAATGAGACCGCGGCGGATCACGTAAAACAGAACGCGTCGAGGGTGCCTTTTACGGAAATATCGGACGGCAAGATAGAGCTTGTAAACGGCAGCGGTACCGACGTATCGTACAACATACTGTTTTCCGGTCTGTTTGATGAAAACGGAGAACTGCTCGGCTATACGGAAAACGCCCTGTCAACGCTTCCTTCGGGCAGATATATAATCTGCGCGCAGGTTTCGGAAAGAAAAGCGGAGTTTTCAAGCGTATACGTTTACATGGCGGGTATAGATAAAAAATGAGCATTAAATCAAGATTTGACGTTTTGTCGGAGCTTTTGCGCAAAAATGCTCCCGGCGCGTATATGGCGGCCGAGATGTGTAAGGACTGCTACGTTGAGGAGCAGTTCCGCATGGGCGCGGGCGCGCACAACGTGTACTCGATCTCAAAATCAGTCACCTCCTGCGCCGTCGGCATACTTGAAGCCGAGGGAAAGATAAAGGACACGGATACCGTTTATAAGTACCTGTCAAAATACTTTCCCGAAAAATATGACGAAAAGTGGAAGACCGTAAGGCTGTGCGACGTTATGCACCATAAAACGGGCTGTTCAGCTGAGGCAAACATAGATATAGACGTTATGGATTTCTGGGCGGACGGACGAAAGGATTTTTTACACCACGTTTTAAGTCAGCCGATAATATACGAGCCCGGAAACGGCCCCTTTATATACAGCGATACGAATTATTATATTATCAGCCGCGTTGTTGAAAAGATCACGGGCGTCACGCTCGGCGCGTTTTTGCAGACGCGTATGTTCGATGTACTCAAATGGCGCGGAAACGCATGGGGCGTGTGTCCGCAGAACCATACCCTTGGCGGTACGGGCTTGTTCGCCACGGCGCGTGATCTCTGCGCGTACGGGTTAATGCTCGCCTGCGGCGGCGAGTTTGAAGGTGAGCGGATTCTGACACCGGAATGGATAGAAAAAGCCCGCGGCGAGCGCGGCGGCTACGGCTACGGCTTTTCAAATTCGTCTGACGGCAAATGGTTTCTTACCGGCGGCGCGTACGGCCAGGCCGTCTATATATTCCCCGATAAAAAGACGTCCGTCTGCATACTCGGCCACGATATGCCCGTAGACCGGATAAACAAAGAAATAATCCCGATGTACGTCAACTGATAACGCGCGTCAGCGCTCATAAATATTGAGGTGTTTTATGCTTGAAATCGGCGTATGCTGTCTGCCCGACAATTTCGCCGCCGCGAACGACGCGGGGCTCGATTACGTTGAAATGTCGATGGCGTATCTGCATGACAGATCCTCGGAAGAACTGAAAGAAATAAAGAAAAAGGCAGGCGCGCTCGGGCTGAAAACCCCGGGCTTCAACGGCTTTTTCGGCGGCGGTATTTCGTTATATAACGATTCGCTCGATAAGGTTTTGTCTTACTGCAAGCAGAGCTTTGAGATCGCAAACCTGCTTGACGCCGCCTACTGCGTTTTCGGCTGCGGGTGGTTACGGCGTGTGCCCGAAGGCGCGGACAAGGCGGATACGGAGAAGCGTTTTTCGGAGATTTTATACAGTATCGCAAGGCTTGCGGACGAATACGGCGTTGAAATAGCGCTCGAGCCGCTGTGTTACGACGAAACGGACCTTATAAACACGTTTGAAGAGGGCTTAAAGATCTGCCGCAAAGCGAACTTAAAAAATCTCGGCTGTCTTGTCGACTTTTACCACTTTTTCAAAAACGGTGAGGATCTGTCCGTTTTCGACACGCTGAAAAAAGGCGAGCCGCGCCACGTACATCTGGCGCGACCGAACGCCGACAGAGCCGCCCCCACGGAAGAGGATAAAGAAACGCTTATAATATGGGCGGACAAGCTTACGGGTGCCGGATATAACGGACGAATTTCGCTTGAGTGCCGCTGGGTTGATTTTGATAATGAGCTTAAAACCGCGGCTGCGGTATTAAAAAATATTTTCAAAGGAGCGTAATATGGAAAAGGTAAATGAAAATACGCTTAAAATAACGGATTATAAGCTTCTCGGCAAACTGCCGGACCCGTTTGTATTCGACAACGGAAAGCGTTTAAAAACGCCCGATCAGTGGGAGATGAGAAGAGCGGAGATCTACAAGACCGCTGTGGAGCTGCAGTACGGTACTCAGCCTCCCAAACCCGAATACTTTGATGTCGAAGCGCTGCTTGACTGGTCGCCTGTGTGCAAAGGCTATAAGATCCACGCAGGTACGAAGAACAGTCGGGTATCGTTTCGTATGCAGGTGCTTTTGCCGAAGAAGCTCGAAGGAAAAGTACCGGTCATCGTTGACGGGGATATGTGCTGGATGTATCATATGGACCGTGAATTTCTGAATACCGCGCTTGATAAAGGCGTCGGCTGGGTGTTCTTTGACCGCACGGAGTTGGCGCACGATAACAATAACGAGGGAAGAGGCAAGGGAGCGCTTTACGGAGTTTATCCCGAATACACGTTCGGCGCACTCGGCGCGTGGGCGTGGGGTTATTCACGCTGCGTCGACGCTCTTGAAAAGCTCGATTTACCCGTTGATATGGATTTTATAGCCTTTTCCGGTCATTCGCGCGGCGGCAAGACCGCGGCGCTCGCCGGGGCTCTTGATACGCGTGCGCGTATAGTCAACCCGAACGAAACGTGCGCCGGCGCGTGCGGCTGTTACCGCGTCCATATGAAAGGCGAGGAGGAGCCGGGCGGCATTGCCGAATCGAGAAGCGAAACGCTTGACGATCTGATGCGTAATTTCGGGTTCTGGATGGGAGAAGGAATGGAAGAATACCGCAAGTGTGAGGAAAAGCTTCCGTTTGACACGCATTTTTTAAAGGCTATGGTCGCGCCGCGTACGCTGTTCGTATCGGAAGCCGCGGGCGATATATGGGGCAACCCGGTGGGCTCTTATCAGACGACGGAGGCAGCGGCTGAGGTGTTTGGATTTTTGGGCGCCGGACAAAATCTGTTCTGGTATTTCCGCCCCGGCGTTCACGGCCACGCCATATCGGACGTGCAGATGCTCGTAAATGTCATAAAGCATCAAAGAGACGGCGAGCCGACAGACGACCGTATGTTTACTCTGCCGTTCAAAAAACTGCCGAAAATATACGACTGGAAAGCACCGGAGGCATGATATGATAAAATTATGCGCGTTCTCGGACGAAGCGTCGCCGTCGCTTGACGGACAAATTAAGGCGCTTTTGAGAAATGAAATATACTATACCGAGCTTCGCGGCGTCGACGGCGTGAACGTCGCCGACCTGACAGACGAAAAAGCATCGGAAATACAAAAAAAGTTGACGGAAAACGGGATTTCCGTCTGGTCGCTCGGCTCACCTTACGGAAAGGTGTCTTTGTCCGACGGATTTTCAACGGAAAAACTATTTTGTCAGCTTGACCGTCTGTGCAGGCTCTGTAAGATCTTTAACTGTAATAAAATACGCGTTTTCAGCTTCTATAACGCGGCGGACAAAAAAGAAAAAGTCTTTGATCTGCTCAATAAATCGGCAGAGGCAGCCGCAAAATACGGCGTTACGTTATACCACGAAAACGAAAAAGATATATACGGCGAAAAGGCAGCTCAGGTTTTGGAGCTGAAAGAAAACGTCCCCGGGCTTAAATTCGTGTATGACCCCGCAAACTTTTTGCAGGCGGAGCAGAGAGCGGATGAAACGCTTCAAAAAATATATCCGATAGCCTCGTATTTTCATATAAAAGACCTTATTTCGTCCACCGGCGAGCTCGTCCCAGCGGGTCACGGCGACGGAAAAATAGCGGAAATACTTAAAAAAATCGACTTTGACACGACTTTGACGGTAGAGCCGCACCTCGCCGTATTTTCCGGCTACGCCGAAATAGACGGGCGAGAGATGAAAAACAAATACAAGTATAAATCAAACGACGAGGCGTTTGACGCGGCTGTCGCGGCGCTCAAAAAGCTGCTTGCCGGCTGCGGTTACAAGTACGAAAACGGAGGGTATGTAAAAGAATGAAATTCGGTATAAACCTTTATTCGCTCCGCACGCTCATAGGCGACGAGGACGGGTTTTTAAAAACGGCGAACGCTCTGGCTGAAATGGGTTATGATACCATACAGTATTCCGGCGCGCCGTACGATCCCGGCGTGATACGCAGAGTGAGTGAAAGATCGGGTCTGCCCGTCGTCGTCACGCACGTGCCGATGGACAGGATAATAAACGATACGGAAAAGCTTATGTCGGAGCATGAGAGCTTCGGCTGCCGCATAATAGGGTTAGGCGCCATGCCGCCCGACATAGTCGGCACGGATAAGTTTTATGATACGGTCGAAAAACTTGATAAAGCCGGCGCGAAAATGGCTGAAAACGGCTTTACCTTCTGTTATCATCACCACCATTTCGAGCAGAACAGGTATAACGGCAAAACCGCGCTCGACTACATGATAGAAAACGCGCCGAACATACATTTTACCGCGGACACGTACTGGCTCCAATACGGCGGCGCGGACGTGATAAATACGATAAAGAAAATGAACGGCAGGGTGGATTGCTTACATTTAAAGGATTACAGAATAAACAAAAAGGTAAATGAAAAAGGCGGCGTCTCGTTTGAGCCGGGTTTTGCTCCGGTGGGCGACGGCGTGTTCGATTTCAGCGCGATAATCGACGCGGCGAAGAAAAGCGGAACGATCCATTTCTTAGTCGAGCAGGACGACGCGGTGAATTATCACGAACCGCTTGAACAAGTAGGCAGAAGCATTAAATACTTAAAGGAGAATTTCTGAATATGGAAAAGGTAAGATTCGGTATCATAGGCATAGGCAACCAGGGCAGTATGTACGCCGCGCATCTTTTCGCGGGCGGAAAAATTGAGAACGGTGTGGTAACCGCGCTTTGCGATATAAACCCCGCGAAGATAGAGGCTATGAAAAACCGTTTGAGAAACGACAGTATAACGTATTTTGAAAATTACAAGGACCTGCTCGACAGTGGTCTTGTTGACGCGGCGTTGATCGAGGTACCGCATTATCTGCACCCGGAAATGGTGATAGAGTGCCTGAAGCGCGGCATAAACGTCATATGCGAAAAACCCGCCGGCGTCTATACTAAGCAGGTGCGTGAGATGAACGAGGCGGCGGCAAAAAGCGGCGCCCTGTTCGCTATGATGTTCAATCAGAGAACGAACTGCCTGTACAGAAAAATGCGCGAGATAATTGCCGACGGCGGCGTCGGAGAATTACAGCGCGTGACGTGGATAATAACCGACTGGTACAGAACTCAGAAATACTACGACAGCGGCTCGTGGCGCGCCACTTGGGACGGAGAGGGCGGCGGCGTCCTCATAAACCAGTGCCCGCATCAACTCGACCTCGTTCAATGGGTCGTAGGCAAGCTCCCGTCGTCCGTTCGCGGCTTCTGCGAGTACGGGAAGTGGCACGACATAGAGGTAGAGGACGAGGTGACGGCGTATTTTAAGTACGACAACGGCGCCACCGGCGTTTTCATCACCACGACGGGAGAAACTCCCGGGACGAACCGCTTTGAGGTCTCCGGCACGGGCGGCAAGCTCGTATGCGAGAACGGGGAACTGCGGTGGTATAAGAACAGGCAGGACAGCCGGACGTTCTCAAAGGAAAGCGACCAGGGCTTCAGCGTACCCGGAACAGACAGGATGGAGGTCATAGTTGACGGCAAAAACCCGCAGCACGAGGGTATCATAAACAACTTTGCAAACGCCATACTCGGCATTGAGCCGCTTTTCGTCGACGGCAAAGAGGGTATAAACGGCGTTGAGCTGATGAACGCGATAGAATTATCCGGCTGGAAGGACGGCAAGGAGATAAGTTTACCCGTATCGGAGCGCGAATATCTGAGATACCTGAACGCAAAAAGAAAAACGTCACGCTACAAAGCCGTTACAGACGATACGGTGGCGGACACCTCCGGCACGTTTGAGAGCAAAAAGATATGAGATCCGCTGTTATCGGCGTCGGTGTTATCGGAAGTCTTCACACGCATATACTGTCCGAGCGTAAAACGCTTTGCGCGGTATGCGACATAGACGGGGAAAAACTCAAAAAATACGCGGATATTCCGACGTTTACCGATTATAAAGTTATGCTGGACGAGGTAAGGCCCGACGTCGTCCATATCTGCACACCGCATTATTTGCACGCGGAAATGGTAGTTTACGCGCTTGATAAGGGTATTAACGTCCTCTGCGAAAAGCCGCTTTGCATAAGCATTGAGCAGATGAAAAGAATACTCGACGCGGAAGAAAAATCGTCCGCGCGCCTCGGCGTTTGCTTACAGAACAGATACAACAAGGAAAGCGTTTTCGTAAAGGAGTATCTTTCGGACAAAAAGGTCGTGTCCGCCGTCGCGCATATGGCGTGGCACAGAACTAAGGAATATTACGCCTCGGGCGACTGGCGAGGAAAGAAAGCGACGGAGGGCGGCGGCGTGCTCATAAACCAGGCGCTTCATACGCTCGATCTGTTGCAGTATTTCGCAGGGTCACCGTCGCACATCGTGTCAAACGTCTGCAATCTGACGTTAAAGGACGACATAGAGGTAGAGGATACGGCGGTCATACAGGGCACGAAAGGCGCGGGAATAACGCTTTTTGCCACAAACGGCGCCGCGTACGATATGCCCGTAGTTATGAGCGTAAAGACAAAGACCGATATAATACATATCCTGCCCGGCCACGTTTACGTAAACGGAACAGAGCAGCCGCTTGAAGAAACGTACGCCCGCGTGCTCGGAAAAGAGTGCTACGGCAGCGGACATGAGCTTCTGATAGACGATTATTATAAGTGCTTACAAGAAAACAGACCGTTTGAAATAAACGGCAGAGAGGGCTCAAAGGTCGTGTCAATTATACTTGCGGCGTATAAGAGCGGCGGTGAGGAGACAGAGGTCGTCTATGGCTGAATGGATAACGGTACGCGGCTTTGAAAACCTCGATCACGTTGACGTTTTTCACCGTGAAAGGCAGAAAACAGGCGTAACAAACGACGGTGAGAGGCAAAACTCGCATATTTTATTCCGCAACAAAATAACGCTTGATAAACTGCCGCAAAAAGCGGAGCTTAAAATAACCGCGGACGATAAATACCGCCTTTATATAAACGGAAGCTTCGTTACGGAGGGGCCAGCGTCCGCGTACCATTACAGGTACAGATACGATACGCTTGACGTTGCAAAGTATCTGAAAAAAGGTGAAAACGTTTTCGCGTACCACACGTACTACCAGGGGATGATAAACCGCGTGTGGCAGAGCGGAGACCGCCGCCACGGGCTTTACTGCGAGCTTTTTTGCGACGGCAAAACGGTTTTTGAAAGCGACGAGAACTTTTTATGCAAATATCACGACGGATTTTCCGTCTGCGGCAAGGTCGGATACGACACGCAGTTTCTTGAAAACTATGACAACAACTCAGCCGATGCAGGTTTTGAAAAGCCGGATCATGACGACGGTAAATGGGATCACGCCGTATTCGTCAAAAACGACGACCACGTTTTAGCGGAAGGCTTGCCGAAACACATAGTTTTTGAAAAAATCGCCCCCGTCAATGTCGAAAAGCGCGGAAATACGACGTTTATAGATTTCGGCGCCTGTTACGTCGGATATCTGTGCGTCACCGCAAAGGGTGAAAAAAACGAGACCGTAACCGTCCGCCACGGGCAGGAATTGAATCCCGACAAAACGGTCAGATACAACCTCCGCGCAAACTGCTGCTACGAGGAAAAATGGATTTTATCAGGCGGCTGTGATACGCTCGATCAGTATGATTACAAATCTTTCCGCTATGCGGAGCTGACAGCGGACAACGCTGAATTTTCCGATATTTACTTGCTTTCCCGTCACTATCCGTTTGAATTGAAATCGGATATAAGAGCCGAATTCAAAGATAATGAAGACGTAAAAAAGGTTTGGGATCTTTGCGTCCGCTCGCAGAAATACGGCGTGCAGGAGATGGTCATGGACTGCATGGAGCGCGAAAAGGGCGTGTATTTAGGCGACGGCTGCTACACCTCGCTTTGCAACTACGTATTGACGCGCGACGATAAGCTCATGCGTCAGTTTATTGAAGACGCATTTGCTACCTCCACGGTTACAGACACGCTTTTAAGCTGTTTAAACTGCTCCTTCATGCAGGAAATAGCGGAATATCCGCTCATACTCGTACAGCTTTTGCTCTGGCATTACAGACTGACGGGCGATAAAGATTTTTTGAAGAAAAACGCGATCAGAGCCGAAAAACTGCTTGAAGCGTATAGAAGATACGAAAAAGATAACGTTTTATACGATACAGATCAGTGGTGCGTCACGGAATGGCCCGCGAATTACCGCGACGGATACGCCGTAAATAACGAGGGGAACAAGCCTCTGCCCGAACCGCACGTCGTTATGAACGCGTACTATATCTACGCGATAAAAGCGTTAAACGAAATGCGTAAGGCGCTGGATCAAAAGGAATACAGAAACGTAAAACCGCTTTTATCATCATTTGAGCAGACGTTTTACGATAAGGAAAAGCACTTATTCTGCGACGGCGCGGTGAGCCGGCATATCAGCTATATCGGAAACGCCTTCGCGTACGGCTACGGCCATAGCTCCGATCCCGCTTTTTACGGTACTATGACGGCTTGGTTCAAAGAGAAAGGCGTCACAGGTACGTCCTTATTCGCCACCTTCCCGCTCCTCACCGGTCTTGTCAGAGCCGGAAGGTACGATCTATTGAAGGACGCGATAACGGACAGCCGCGCGTGGCTCAATATGCTCGCCGAAGGCGGCACCTCCACGTTTGAATGCTGGAGCCGTGACGGCAAATGGAACACGTCCCTCTTCCACCTCCAGAACACCCACGTCGCAGCCTTTATTTCGGATATCGATTTATCATTTATTTTAATTTGAGGTGAATCATGCGTTTTTTTGACGATGACGTTTTACTTTATTCGGATGATGCAAAACGTTTATACGATCGGGCCTGTGATCTTCCGATAATAGATTATCACTGCCACCTTGACCCGCGCGCGATAGCTGAAAATGACAAAATCGCAGATATAGGACAGCTCTGGCTTTCCGCCGATCATTATAAGTGGCGCGCCATGCGTCTTTGCGGCGTTGACGAGAATTATATAACCGGCGGCGCGACGTATAAAGAAAAGTTTTTAAAGTATGCGGAAATAATGCCGTCTCTTATCGGAAATCCGCTTTACTACTTTACGCATTTTGAATTAAAACAGATTTTCGGCATTTCAAAGCCGCTTGACGGTGATTCGGCGGAGGAAATATACGACAAAGCGAATAAAGAACTTGAAGGTCTTCATGTTTCCGACCTGCTTGAAAAATACAAGGTTGAGCTTATAGCCACGACGGACGATCCTGCGGACGATCTAAAATATCACGGTATCGTCGGCAAGACCGCAGTAGTGCCCACGTTCAGACCCGATAAATATTATTGTCCGACCGACAACGACCTTTCACGCCTCGGCGACGCCGCGAAAATTGTGATAAAAACGCTTGACGACCTTTTGTCCGCACTTGTAAACCGCCTTGACTTTTTTGTAGAAAAAGGCTGTTTTATGTCCGACCACGGCTTTGAGAAATTCCCGCGCGAAATTATCTCAAAAGAAGAAGCGGACAAGCTCTTTGACAGAAGAAAAGAACTTGACGAAAACGGTAAAAACGCTCTGTTCGGTTATATCCTGCGGTATTTATTAAAGGAATATAAAAAGAGAGGCATGACGGCACAGCTTCATTTCTCGGTAAGACGAAACGTGAATTCGTCAATGTTTTCAAAAACTGGCGTGGACAGCGGCTTTGACGTGGCGGGCGAGCCCGAAAGCCCCGCCGCTGTCGAGAGGTTTTTAAACAGTATAGCAGATGACGAAAGACCGAATATGATTTTATACGCGTTGAACGACACGCCGCTTAAACCCATAACGAGTGTTACCGGCGCTTTCCGCGGTGTGAGAATGGGCGCGGCGTGGTGGTTTAACGACACGGTCTCGGGCATACGCCGCAATCTTGACGCAATAGCGGAGTATTCCGCACTCGGCACAAGCCCCGGTATGCTTACCGACAGCAGAAGCTTTGCGGGCTACAGCCGCTTTGACTTCTTCAGACGCATACTTTGCGACTACGTCGGCAATCTCGTCGGCAGGGGAGAGTATTCGGAGAAAAACGCGGAAAAGCTTGTTTACGATATATGCTATGACAACGCAAGAAAAATGGCGAATAACAGCGTTATTTATAAAAAACTAACGGAGGGCAAAGCATGAAAATGACTTTCAGATGGTACGGTGAGACCGATACCATACCGCTTCAATATATTAAACAGATACAGGGAATGGACGGCGTAGTCACGGCTGTGTATGACGTTCCCGTTGGACGCGTATGGAGCGAGGACAAAATCGTACGCTTGAAAAATCTCTGCAATAAAGAGGGGCTTTCGTTTGAGGTAATAGAGTCCGTACCCGTTCACGAGGATATAAAGCTCGGTAGGGATAACAGAGACGCGCTGATTGACAATTACGCGCAGACGCTTGAAAACCTCGGCAAGCACGGCGTAAAATGCGTATGCTACAACTTTATGCCCGTTTTCGACTGGCTCCGCACGGATTTGCACAAAAAGGCGGCGGACGGAAGTACGTCGCTATCATACGACCATTCGCGTCTTATGAGTATGGACGTAAACGATTTGCATCTGCCGGGATGGGACGAAAGCTATTCAAAAGAGGAGCTTCAAGGACTGCTTGACGCTTATAAAACAGTAACACACGAAGACTTGTTCAACAATCTCGTATATTTCTTAAAGCGTATAATGCCGATGTGCGTAAAATACGGCGTCAATATGGCGATACATCCGGACGACCCGCCGTGGGATATGTTCGGTCTGCCGAGGATCATAACGGGAGAAGAAAGCTACGAAAAGCTGTTTGCCGCGGTCCCCGAGATTCAGAACGGAATAACGTTCTGCACCGGCTCTCTCGGCGCGTCGCGCAAAAACGACCTTGTGGTTATGGCGGCAAAGTACGCAAAGCGTATTCATTTTGCACACTTAAGACAGATAAAATACGACGGCGAGTTTGATTTTACGGAATGCGGTCATATGACTAAAAACGGCGATATTGATATGTACGGTGTGGTAAAAGCGCTCGTTTACAACGGTTTTGACGGATACGTCCGCTCCGATCACGGAAGAAATATATGGGGAGAGGACGGGAAACCGGGCTACGGTCTGTACGACAGAGCACTTGGCGCCGCGTATCTCTGCGGCTTGTTTGAAGCAGTTACGAAACAGTATGAGGAGGAGAAAAAATGAAATTACCATATAAGATAGATTTAAACGGTAAGGTCGCCGTTATCACGGGCGCGGGCGGCGTTATATGCTCGGAGCTTGCGGCGGCTCTCGCCGAATGCGGCTGCAGCGTCGCGCTGCTCGATATAAATTACGATGCGGCAAAGGAAAAAGCCGCTAAAATAGGAGAACTCGCATACGCCATAAAATGCGACTGCCTTGATAAAAACAGTTTAATTGAAGCGAAAGAAAAAGTAAAAGAAAAATTCGGCGTACCCGATATACTGATTAACGGCGCGGGCGGCAATAATCCGCGCGCAACGACGAACAACGAGTATATGACGCCGGATTTGCAGACGGACAAAGACTTTTTCAGCTTAAGCGAGGACGGGATAAAGTTTGTATTTGACTTAAATATCACATCCGCTTTCCTTACGACGCAGGTATTTGCCGCGGAAATGGTAAAAAAAGGCGGCAATATAATAAATATTTCAAGTATGAACGCATACAGACCGCTTACAAAGATACCCGCGTACAGCGCGGCAAAGGCGGGAATAAGCAACTTTACGCAGTGGCTTGCGGTGCATTTTGCGCCGTGCGGCATAAGATGCAACGCGATAGCCCCTGGCTTCTTCGTTACAAATCAGAACAGAGCGCTTCTTTTCAATGAAAAGGGAGAGCCCACGGCAAGGACGGAGAAAATACTGGCTGCAACGCCCATGAAACGGTTCGGCGAGGTGTCTGAACTTGTCGGCGCGCTCCTTTGGCTCGTATGCGACGAGGCGAGCGGCTTTGTAACGGGCAGCGTGATAGCGATAGACGGCGGATTTTCCGCTTATTCCGGTGTCTGATATGGAAAAAAGGATACCGGTAACGGTAATAAAAACCCTGTCCGATACGGACGGGATAATGACGGCGCTGAAAGCGTACGGTATATTCACGTCGGAGATAACTCTGCGCACGGATTGCGCGATCGAAGCGATAGAGCTTGCAAAGAAAAACCACGCAGACATGTACATAGGTGCGGGCACCGTACTTGACGGAAAATCCTGTAAAGCTGCGATAAAAGCCGGCGCGGAGTTCATAGTTTCTCCCGGTTTTTCCTTTGACGTGCTTGAAATATGCGAAGAGCGGGGAATTCCGTATTATCCCGGCTGCGCCACACCCACGGAGATAACAACGGCTGTAAACGCCGGACTGAATGTGCTGAAATTCTTTCCGGCAGATTTGTACGGCGGTATAAAAGCCTTAAAGGCGTTCGCCTCTGTTTTCGCAGGAGTGAAGTTCATACCGACGGGCGGCGTAAACGCGGAAAACGAGGGAGAATATCTTGCTTTGCCAAACGTGGCCGCCATCGGCGGAACGTATCTCGTCGCGGATGCGCTCAAAAAATACGGAGGAAACATATGAAAAATATTGTATCTTTCGGTGAAATAATGCTCCGCCTTTCGCCGCCCGGATCTGACAGACTGTTTCAGGGCAACTTTTTCAGATACTGCTTCGGCGGAAGCGAGGCAAACGTCGCGGTCTTATGCTCGGAGCTCGGATTAAATTCCGCATACGTTACAAAGCTGCCCGATAATCGGATAGGCGGCGCGGCTAAAACGGAGCTGAAAGAATACGGTGTTGATGTTTCTCGAATAATGACCGGCGGCGGAAGAATGGGCGCGTATTATTATGAAAAAGGCGCCGGAGTGCGCCCGGCGGTATGCGTTTATGACCGCGAATATTCCGCGTTTTCGCTGTCAAAAAGGGAAGAGTACGATTGGAAAAAAATTCTTGATACAGCCGACGCTTTCCATTTTTCAGGTATAACCGCGGCTTTGTCGGACGAGCTTGCCGCCGCCTGTCTTGATGCGTGTAAGTACGCAAAGGAGCACGGCATAAAGGTATTTTGCGACCTAAATTACAGATCAAAACTTTGGAGCAAAGAAAAAGCGCGTGACGTGATATGTAAAATATTGCCTTGCGTCGACGTTTTCATATCAAGTGTGTATCAGGCTGTCGATATATTTGAGCTTGACGCCGATCTTTCGGATACCGACGCGGCGTGTATCGAAGCGGCAAAACAGTTGACAAAGCAGTTCGGTTTTGAAGCCGTCGCTTTGACCGTCAGAAAAACGTATTCAGCTAGCAAAAACGGCTTTTACGGTATGATATATAAAAACGGCGGCGCGTATTTTTCAAGAAAATACGAGACCGAGATAGTTGACAGAGTCGGTTCGGGCGACGCGTTTGACGGCGCGCTCATATATTCGTTGCTTAACAACGAGCCGGAGCAGAGAGCAGTTGATTTAGCGTCGGCTGCCGCGGTATTGAAACACAGCGTCGAGGGAGATTTCCTTATCACAGCTCTTAAAGACATTGAAGACGCCGTTAAAATCGGCGGTATAACGCAGAGATAAAAAAGAGCCCGCGGGCTCTTTTTGCGTGTTATTATGCGTTGTCGGACGCCATTTTTTCCTGTTTGACTTTGTGGTCTATGACGTGGCGGGAGGCGAGTTCTTTTGTTATATCGTCGATCGAAATGCCGGCTTCGACCATCAGGACCATCACGTGGTAGCAGAGATCGGCTATTTCATAGACGGTATCTTTTTTGTCCTTATCCTTTGCGGCGATTATCACCTCCGTGCATTCCTCGCCGACCTTTTTCAAAATTTTATCAAGTCCTTTTTCAAAGAGGTACGTGGTGTACGATCCCTCTTTTTTCTCCGTTTTTCTGCCTTTTATAAGCTCAAACAGACCGTCGTATGAAAATTCGGTCATATCGGGTGCCTGATATACGGGGTTTTCAAAGCAGGATTCCGTTCCCAGATGGCACGCCGGGCCGTCCGGTATCACCGCGACGGCGAGCGCGTCCTTATCGCAGTCCGCGGTTATCGATACTATATGCTGATAATTACCGCTCGTCTCGCCTTTAAGCCACAGCTTTTGGCGCGAGCGCGAGAAAAAGCACGTCAGCCCTTTTTCAAGCGAGATTTTGAGACTTTCCTCGTTCATATA
>CADBSB010000050.1 GCA_902797235.1 uncultured Ruminococcus sp.
ATACGTAACAGCAAGGGGTTTAACGAAGCAGGAGCGGCGAGATGCCGTCCGAAAACGTGGTTCGGATAATTCTCGTTACCCTAGGCTGGAAACGAATCTTTGCTTCTTTGCCGCACTTGGAGCAGATAGCGGTGTAGATCTCTTTGGCTTCTCCCGCAGCCGCTTTTCTTGTTTATTTCTTATGCTGAAATAATACCGTATACGTACCGTCGTTTCTTGTAAGCAAAGCGGCAACAAACGACCCGGTTTCATGGCGCTCGCCGAAAAGGGTATAACCCTGCTTGTTAAAATAAGAAACGCCTTCATCAAAATCGTCCACGTTGACGCGCATACCGAGGAATCCGTTTTTGAAAGAATCTGCCGGAAAATGAGAACACACCAGATCCACGCGGTTTTTACTTTCGTTTTCCAAAACCGCGTAATCGAGCATTACGATATTCGGTCTGTGCTTTACAAAGAACCCGAGATCCTCCGTTAAACGCTTTATTTCCGCTTCGATGTTATCCGTGTAAAAAATCGGATAGTAACCGGTAACTTTCATAATTTTATTTCCTTTCTCTTTTCATATAAATATACGTATCATTCGCTTTGTCTGATCGATTAAATTATAACACAAAAAACAAAAAAATCAATACTTGAATAAAATTTTGCAGCCGGTTTTTTCCGTTGCGTCATTTTCGCGTATAAAATCTCCACTTTATATATGAAGACAATAAAGGAGAATTATATTATGAAAGAAAAACAGACGTCCGAAAAACGTATGAAGCCCGCGGCAGAAGCGGCGGTGATAATACTTATTATTTTGGTGTTATCGGTACTTGCTTTTGTGCTTGTTAAGATATTTTCTCCGCGCACGGAGACGGGCGACGATACCGGTACAGACACGGAAACTACGGAATTTGACACGAGAACGTATCAGGAAATGCCGTACGACGATCTTGATTACGATAAGGTTGACGAGTACGTAAAAAAGGTTTACGATCATCAGTTCACAACGGTCACGCCGCTTGTGCTGAAACAGGAGGTGAGTGTTGACGATCTTGACGGTTGGGGCAAAATAAAACAGTTCGGCAATGTGATGCAGTATTACGACAGCTCGTACGAGCTTAAACCCGTTGAATACAATAACAAAACGGTCATGTATAAGCCGCCTTACGTCCGCTATACCTTACAAGGTTACCCCGCGTACGCTACGCCCGGCGACTTTGTGACGCACGTTGAGATATGCGGGGTCGATACCATTTACGTCTGCGGCATAAACGTAAACTCGTCATTTGAGGATTTTGAAGAAGTTTTCTCCGCTCTCGGTTTCACCGTCACAAGAGAGGAATCGCCCACTTCATACGGAAAAAGGCAGATAATAAGGGCGGCGATAGACGGATTCTGGATAATTTTAGAAAAAGAATCCGAGCTTGAACTGAAAAAAGGGATATACCAATACAAAAGCGTGATAGAATATGAAAACAACGTAGTTCCCGCGATACTTCGCATGGGGCTTGCGGTAAACCATTATTCACGCGTTGAGCAGTTTATTCTGCCGTAAAGGAGGCTTGCATGAAAAAAACGTTGCTTGTTATTATCGCATTATTACTTATCCTATGCTCGTGTAACGGCGCGGTAACGGAAACGGCGGCGGGATCAAACACGCAGCCGGACAACGGTTACAGACCGTACAAATACGGCATAGTCGGCGGCGATTATATGTTTGATTACAGCCCGAGCGGCGTTATTATGAAATACAACGTGCACAACGGCGAGGCGTCTTATCTCTGCCCCGACCCGTTCTGCCGCCACACGTCGAAGGAGTGTCAGTTTTCCGGTATGGGCCCTTCCACGTTCACGTCGATCGGCAACGTCGTTTATTACGTAAAGCAGGACGATTCAACGGGCAAAAGCGCGCTTTATTCCTTTGACGCCGACACGGCAGAGACAAAAACGCTTCTGAACCGCGACGGTATGATGACGGGGGTATACGCGTATGAAAAAAGGCTTCTTGTCCTCTGGCTTGAAAAATACGAGCTTGAAGCCGAGAGATTCTATTTCTGGTACGATACGGAAACGGGCAAAACGGAAAAGCTCGGCGGTACGGTAAATACTTACAGTCCGACAAAGCGTTATATACTTTACACCATAAGGGACGACCGCATAATATGGCGCGTTTCGAATATGGACAAACGGTCATATTACAGCACCGATCTATACGGCGAAGATCTGAAAGAACACGATTTCGGTCACAGGTACGGAAATTACTATACCACGGAAAAAGAGACGGACGAGGACGGCAAAGAAATATATTCGCTCTACGTGATCTATAACGGCGAGACGGAAAAGAAGCTTTTGAAAAAGGATATAATCGCCTGCCTGTTTTATGAAAACAAGATAGTATACGGCTTGCGTATCCCGTACGAAAAACAGCGCGTCGTTCACGTTGACAGAGACGGCAGCGAGGAGCGCGACGAATGGGGCGGCAACGTATACGTTATGGACCCGGACGGCTCCGACGATCACCTTTTGTTTCACACGGAAGAGTATATAATAGGAGCCACGTCCGATACGGCGCACCCGCACGTCTGCGGCGACTATATAGGAATAATGACCGGGAAATTCAAAGGCGACGCGATGACGGAGGACGATATAATAATAGCCGATCTGAACACGGGAGAGTACGTTATAACGCATAAATAAAAAAATTTTGATCTTATCCGTGACTTTTTGACCTCAAACAGTCGTATTACGTATGAGAGGACAAAAGGAGGTTTTTACGGATGAAACGAATGATAATTATAATTCTGACGGTTTTTCTTATCTTTGCACTTTTTTCGTGCGGCAAAACGGTATCCGGCGGCG
>CADBSB010000051.1 GCA_902797235.1 uncultured Ruminococcus sp.
ATATCGTCAAATACACCCATAATATTCCTCCTTTTAACCGTTTTCATTTAGCTGACGCTCAAGTGCCTTGATAAGCTGTTTCAAGTCGTTTTTCTCCGCGTCGCTCAAATTATCCTTCTCGGCTTTAGTATATGCGGTAATAAGATAAATCTTTTCATAAACCTCAAAGTCGATATAGATAATGCGGATACTGCCGCTTTTTCCGCGATGCTCAAAAGCAAATCGCATTTTGCGAACGCCGCCCGTACCCCTCATAACCGCACCTATTCTAGGATCGGCGAGAAGCTGCTCCTGAAGCTGTTTAAGATCGTCGTCGGTCAGACCCATCGCTTTCCATCTTGTTTGAAATATCGGAAGCTCTACAAACGTTCTTGTCATATTTTCATCCCCTTTCGCTTGCCGAAACTATTATACCCTATTTAATAGGGTTTGTCAATAGTAAAAACAAAAAAAGTGCCTGATAAAGACACTTTTTTCATTATGAGATTATTCTTTGATTTCATTTCTTATCAAAAATTTACTTTAATATATTGATTTTATCTCTTATTTGTGTTATACTGACCGATAAGGTCCACGATATCGTATATGTCGCCGCATATAAATTCGGGGTCGACTGTGGATCTAAGCTCCTCCGCCGTAAACGTCGTAGTCAAGGCTACGTTGTGCATACCGGCGGCTTTGGCGGCTAAAATACCGTTTTCCGCGTCCTCTACGACAAGGCACTCCGACTGTGAGACGCCGAGCAGCTCCGCGCCTTTCAAATAAATATCGGGCGCCGGCTTGTTGTGTATTATATCTCTGCCGTTTATTAACGCGTCGAACTTATCGTGCAGACCTATGGCTTTGAGATTTATATTCATTTTAACGAGATCGGAGCTTGTGCATACGGCGAGCTTCAAGCCCATGTCTTTTAATTTGAGCACCGTTTTCACCGTGTTTTTATACGCTATATCGTGCTCCGCGACAAGCTTTTCGTACTTACCGTACGTTACGTCGGACATACTTTTATCGTATTTGAGCCCGTGTTTACCCGCGGCGCCGTTGAAATACGCTATATCACCCGCGCCGATGAAAGGACGGAAATCCTCCTTGCACGCTTCAACTCCGCGCTCCTTCAGCATTTCTATCGCCGCGACGTAGGTCAATTCCTCCGAATCGACCAGAACGCCGTCCATGTCAAATAAAACAGCAATTATCATATTGAATTCCCCCATGTTTTTATATTTTACACGGTTATTATGAATTTTTCAATGGTAGATTGTATGAAAAATTATTCTATAAAAAAAATTGACACGCATACGCATACGTATTTTTCATTCGACTGCGCCGAAAACGGCAACAGCCCCGAAAAAATGTGCGATGCGGCATATCAAAAAGGGCTTGACGCGATAATCTTCACCGACCACGTTGAGGTGAACGCGGAGGTCGAGCGAACGTTCCCGCCGCTCAACATATCCGCCTGCAAAAAGCAGATCGAGGATGCGAAGGAGAAATTCAAGGGCAAACTCGACGTTTACAGAGGCGTTGAGCTCGGGCAGATAACGCACTACCCCGATTACGCCGAATACGTGGTGAAAACAGGCGGATTTGATTACATAATCGGCTCGGTACACAACACGAAGGGTGAAAAAGACCCGTATTACACGGATTTTTCAAAGCTGTCGTATGAAAAGATAATTTATATCGTCGACAAATATTTTGACGAATATTTGCAGATGACGTATGTGCCGTTTATCGACCAGTGCGCGCATCTGACGTACCCGATACGCTATATAAAAAAAGCGGGCATCGATATAGATATAACGCGGTGGGACGATAAAATAACCGGGATACTGAAAAGCATAATAGCGCACGGCAAAACGTACGAGCTGAACAGCGTATACGTGAGAAAGAAAGTCGACTTGCCGGAGGAGCATATTTTACGGATGTATAAAGCTCTCGGCGGCAAAAAAATTCGCTTAGGATCGGACGCGCATTATATCGAACACGTCTCCTCCGGATTTGATGAAGCGTATGATTTGATAGATAACATATACAAAGGAGAAATAAAATGAACGAGCTTCTTAAACTGCTTGAAAACGACGCGAAATTAACGCCCGATATGCTTGCCGCCATGCTTGATAAGGAAGTCGGCGACATAAAGGCGATGATAGACAAATATGAAAAGGACGGGACGATAGCCGGCTACAACGCGCTTATAGACTGGGAAAAGACGGACAGAGAGTACGTAACGGCGCTGATAGAGTTAAAGGTCACGCCTCAGCGCGAGCTCGGCTTTGACCGTGTGGCGGAGAGGATATACAATTATCCCGAGGTGCAGAGCTTATACCTTATGTCGGGCGGCTTCGACCTCTGCGTCGTGATAGAGGGCAAGACGATGCGCGAGGTGGCGCTGTTCGTCGCCGAGAAGCTCGCCACGATGGAGAGCGTTATTTCCACCGCGACGCACTTTGTTCTGCGCAAATACAAGGACAAGGGAATTATAATGAAGCGCGGCGATATAGATATCAGGAGAGAATTATCCGATGGATTACAGTAAGCTGTTGTCAAAAACCGTCGTCGACATAAAACCGTCCGGAATCCGCAAATTTTTCGATCTTTTGAACGGCAGAGACGACGTCATATCGCTCACGGTCGGTCAGCCGGATTTCGCTACTCCGTGGCACGTGCGTGAGACGGGCATAATTTCGCTTGAACGCGGTTATACCTATTATACTTCAAACGCCGGTACCGTACCGCTCAGAAACGAGCTTGCGGCTTATATGAAACGACGCTTCAACCTGAAATATGACGCGTCGTCCGAGATAATAGTGACCGTCGGCGGCTCCGAGGCTATCGATTTAGCGATACGCGCGACTGTGGAGCCGGGCGACGAGGTGATAATACCCGAGCCGTCGTTCGTCTGCTACGAGCCGATAACAAGGCTCTGCGGCGGCGTGCCCGTACCGGTAAAAACACTTCCCGAAAACGATTTCAAACTGACGGCGGAGCAGTTAAAGGCGGCGATCACGCCGAAAACGAAGCTGCTCGTACTTCCCTACCCGAACAACCCCACGGGCGCGGTCATGACGCGCGAGGAGCTATTGCCGCTCTGCGAGGTGCTGAAGGACACGAATATTGCCGTTTTATCGGATGAGATATACTCCGAGCTGACGTACGGCGGACGCCATACGTCGATCGCCACGCTGCCGGGTATGGCGGAGCGCTGTATCGTGGTAAACGGATTTTCAAAGGCGTACGCGATGACGGGCTGGCGTCTCGGCTTCGTCTGCGCGCCCGCGCCTCTGACGAAGCCGATGCTCAAAATACATCAGTTCGCGATCATGTGCGCGCCTACGACGAGCCAGCTTGCCGCGGTCGAGGCGCTGAAAAACGGCGATAACGACATAGACATGATGCGCGCGGAATACGACAGGAGAAGAAAGTACATAGTAGAGGAGCTGAACCGCATTGGTATCCCGTGCTTTGAGCCGCGCGGCGCGTTCTACGTCTTCCCCGATATCTCTGGCTTCGGTCTTTCAAGCGAGCAGTTCTGCGAAAAGCTGCTTGACGAAGGCAAGGTCGCGATTGTCCCCGGCACCGCGTTCGGCGCGGGCGGCGAGGGCTTCGCCCGTATCTCATACGCATACTCCGTAAAGCATATTTCGGAGGCGATAGAGAGGATAGAAAAGTTTATAAAAACGCTGTGAAAAAATCGGGCCGGTTATTCGACCCGATTTTTACAATTTACAAAACACTCATAAAACCCGTAGGGCGGGGGCTTGCTCCCGCCGCACCCCATCGAAGATGGAGGGGAACAGGGGGTTTGGGGGTCAGGCACGGCAATAAGCCGTGCCGTGAGGGGTGGGCGACCCCCAAATTCGTCGGCGACAGGGGTTCCCCGCGTGACATGGTCGCGCGGGGGTTCCCGTAGGCGACACCTTAAATAAATTTCTTCAAAAATTCAAGCGACGGCTTGACCGCGGAGGCGTGGACGCCGCCCCAGATGTTCTGTCTGTAAGCCCACGATTCAAATTCTACCGACGCGCAGCCCGTATAGCCGGTTTCTTCAAGCGCTTTGAAGAACGCACCGAAATTGACGTTGCCCTCTCCGAGCAGCGGGAACACGAATTTGCCGCCCTCCGCGATACCGACGGCGTCCTTTACGTGGACGTGGAAGATCTTTTCGCCCCAGCTCTTGACGATAAACGCCGCGTCGTTATTGCCGTACAGCATATCGTGCGACGGGTCGAGGTTGACGCCGAGGTTATCGTTGTTATAATGGCTGTTTAAAAACTTATTCGTATAGAGATCGTGCGCGAGCATTCCCCAGACGTTTTCGACCGCTATCTTTACGCCCTCTTTTTCGGCGACGGGGATAATCTTGTCAAACGCGTCGAATACCATTCCCCACGCGTCCGTCATGCTGACCTGCTTTCCGACCTGTATCGAATCGGGCATCCACGGCACGGGACCCGTGAAGAAATTGACGACCTTGACGCCCATATCGGAGGCACGCCTGATATTGTCCGCGGCGAGCTTTATATTCGCTTCCCTTGCGGCGGTATCAAGCATCACAAAATCGTGCTGGACGAGAATTTCCGAGATCTCTATTCCCGCTTTATCCGCGGCGGCCTTATATTCCTTACCGTCCTTGCCGCCTGCAAAAATTATATCGTCTATGAGTTCAACGCAGTCGTACCCCGATTCCTTTATAAAGGACGCGAGCTTTTCCGGCTCCCAGCCGAGCATTTCTCCGTTTGCCAAAAAACCTTTTTTGATCATTTTTATATTCCCCCTTATAAAACTTTTCTCATAAACACATCGTCGGCGTACGTACCGTCTTCAAATCTGACGCCGCAGGGCATTCTGCCGACCTCGACGAAGCCGCATTTTTCGTACAAGCCCTTCGCGCGGCAGTTGCCGTCAACGTAGGTAAGCTCAAACTGCGTACAGCCTGCGTTTCTCGCTATTATCGACAGCTCGGTTATAAGCATCGTCCCGATACCCAAACGGTAATGGCTTTTGCGCAGACCTATGCCGAGCTCCGCACGGTGGCGCACTTTTTTTCTGTTTTTTACGTTGAGATTGCAATTGCCGACTACCTTGTCGCCGTCAAAAACGGCGATCATGCACTCACATTCGCTTTCCGCGTAATGCTTTATAAACGCTTTTTCGGATTCCTCCGTGTCCTTGCACTCCTCGGGTGTGCGCAGGATATACGGCGTCTCTGCCGATACGCATTTTATGTAATCTATCATTCTCTCCCAGTCGTCCTCCGACGGGCTTTTTAATATAACGGTCTGACCGTTTCTTAATAAAACCTTCTTTTCCTTAAAAATCATATCAGTATAACCAATATTTCTCAGTGCTTTTTTGAAAATTCGCCGATTTCAGCCTGCAGTCAGCTAAAAGACCGTCAAGGTCCGTGCAGTCAAGCAGGCGGCGCGTGCCGAAATTCTTTATTATCGTGCTTTCGTTTAAATCGAGCTCGTATTTTTCATACAGATGTCTGAAAAGATGACAGCCGTATTCAAAAGGATCAAATTTTCGCTTATCCGTAACGTGTATCTGTATGCCGCGACAGACTTGCCCCGCGTGCTTTGAAAACGTTGGGCAGAAGCGGACGCGGCGCGCGATAACGCCGTCAAGTCCGAGACCGTTCATGTACTTGCAGAGCTCGAACTCGTCAATGAACGGCGCGCCCATCATCTCAAACGGCTGCGTCGTTCCCCTGCCCTCGCTTACGTTGCGCACGCCCTCGAAAATGCAGGTGGCGGTGTATACGAGCGCCGTTTTTACCGTGGGCATATTCGGCGACGGAGCTATGAACTGTAAATCCGTATCGTCAAAATACGTTTCCCTGTCTATCCCGTCGCATTTTACGACGTAAAGCTCGGCGCCGATATTCTTCTCCGCGTTTATGTACCGCGCAAATTCGCCGATAGTCAGCCCGTACCTTTGCGGAACGGCGTACTCGCCTATAAAGCTGGCGTTCGCTTCGTCTAAAATTTCGCCCGAAACGCTGTCAAGCCCGACGGGATTCATTCTGTCAAACACAACGAAGGGCTTGCCTTGCTTTGCCGCGGCCTTCATACTGCGCGTCATTGTATATAAGTACGTGTAAAATCTCGCTCCCACGTCCTGCATATCAAAGCACAGTACGTCTACGTCGGAAAGCATTTCGTCCGTCGGCGCGGTTATGCCGTTATAGAGGCATCTTATCGGCGTGCCCGTTACCTCCTCGCGCTCGAATTCCTCGAATCTCGCGCCGGCCTGAGAGGCGCCGTATATGCCGTGCTCCGCGGAAAACAGAGCCGAGAGCTTATAGCGTCTGTGCAGATATTCGTAAGTCGGCGACATATCGCGTAAAACGCCGGACGGATTTGTTATCAGACCGAGCCGTCCTTCCGATAAGACCGGAAGAGTATCGGCTCTGTCCGCGCCGCATAATACTTTTTTCATTACTTCAGATTACCCGCGGATACGGCGTTTATTATCATGCCGAGATCGCCGCCGATATTCCTCTCCGTCCAGACGTAGAACAGATAATCGGGCTGTTTTGTCTGCAGATCTTCAAGCGTATAGTCGTACAGAGGCGGATTTGACGCGGGATTGTTCAGATATACTTTACTGAACATTAAATCGAGATACTCCTTTATCGCGCCGTAGTAGGAATCTCCCATTACGTACGCGGTGGGCGCGTCGGCAGGCGCCTGCATCGAATCGTATTTCCACATAACGGACGCCGTCGCGGCTTTTACGCCCATACCGGAGCAGCCCATAAAGTTGAGCAGATCTCCGCCCGTAGGCACGATATCGACGTAAAAATCTCTGTCTATATTATACATTTTTGTTTTCGGGAAATCCTTTTGTATCTTCTGCGTTGCGAGATAATAGCCGTAGAACGCCGCTATCTGCGTCCAGTGCGAATCGGCCTGCATGAAAAGCAGTCTGTCCTTATTCTTCTGCAAAAGCGGGCGGAGATTCAAAAAGTATATATCGTCGTCGTCCTCCATGTATTTCGCCATCATCGTGGTGGACGTCTCTTCTTCGTAATAACCCCAGCCGCCTTCGTTTTCACCGTACTGCGCCTCGGGATATATCGTAGCGGGGTTCGTACAGATGCAGATTATTACTTTTGTATTCTTGCCGGTCACTTCTCTGATTTTGTTCAGCTGAGCGTGCAGGTAGTTTTTGATACTCGACATATACTGTTCCTGCTCTTCGGCCGTGCCGCCCGGTATCTTTGCGTTTCCGTTATAGAAATCTCTGTACCAGTTCAAGAATACGTGGCTGTCGTGCGCTATCATGGCGTCCTTACCGACACTGTCGCTGTATTTGAGCGTAACGGGGCGGCTCGGATCAGAGATCTTTTTTCCCTCCGCCTGCGCGTAGAAATAGACCGTATGCGTGGGCTGATCGTCCGTCGGAACGTACCTGCCGTAGAAATATTTGTCTATCGCGTGCTCGCTCAGTACCACGGCGCCGGAAAGATCGCGCAGGGTGACGAGCGCACCGGGCTCCGTCTCACAGTACACGCCTATGACCTTGCCGCAGAACGTGTCGTCAAACGTCCAGAAAAGCACGTTTTCAACGGGCGCCGTCTTTTCCGTCGGCTCCGCCGTTTCGATTTCTGTTTCGGTCTCTGTTTCTGTTTCCGTCTCCGTTTCCGTTATCTGTTCGGTTTCGGTGTCGGTCGTCTGAACGTCGGTCGCCGCGGCCGTCGTGTCGGCCGTCGTCGTATTCACGTCGCCGCCCGCGCACGCGGTAAGCGCCGCGACCGTAAGCACGGCGAGTATAAGCGATAAAATTCTGATAAATCTCATACCGTTGCCTTTCCGTTAACTCATACTCATGGAGAATTCACTTATCACGTTACCCATAAAGTTCTCGCCTATGTTTCTCTGGCAGACAAGCAGGATCACATAATCGGGCTTGTTCTGCGAGAGTATGTTTTTGTCTATCTTATAGTTCCACAAAACGCCCTCGTTCGTCCACATTTTGGAGAAGTTGGCGCCTAAGAACGGCAGGATGTAGCAGCCGTACGAGTCGCCTAAGAAGTACGCCGTGGGGTTGTTTGAGCCGGAGATCGACGAATTTCTCTCCCAGCCGCCCGGTCCGAAGCCCGCGGACTTGATGCCGTCTTTACGCTTCGATAAGTAATACGATCCGGTCTCGGAGAAGTTCGCCTCAAAGAACGGCACTATCTCGTTCATTCCGAGACCCGCCATGCCGCACATATCGCCGCCCGGAACGTCTCTGTAAACTATGTTGTAATCGCCGTTCTGCACCGTGCGCACGGTCGCGTTCGGGTAATCCTTTTTGACCGTCTTCATTATTTCAAGATACGCGTAGTAAGCGCCGAGCTCGGTATAATGCGTATCAGTTGAGAAGTATATGAATTCATCCTTATGCGCGCGCATCGTAGGCATAAGGTCGATCCCGTAAACGTCCTTGTGCTTGCCGTTGACCGCCGTCAGAAACGCTTCCATAAGCGAGGTGGACGGATCCTGTACGGAATTCTGAACGTAGGGGAAATGCTCCTGATAATACGCCGTTGCAGGGTCGGGTATTACGACGTATATAAGCTTCGTTTCCTTGCCCGTAAGGCTTTGAATATCCTTTATCGTCTTATTTGTGATATAGTTCACGATCTGATTTATACTCGTGCCGCTCTGTTCGGCTCTTAAGCCTGTAAGGAAGTTGAGCGTCGGCATATAAAACAGTCTTGAATCTCTGCCGCCCCATACGGAACCCGAGCCGCCGTCTGACGAAACGGTAGTCTGCACGGCGTCGCTTTCAGCCTTGCCCGGAGCCGTTGCGTATATCTGAACGGGCGTGCTGCTTCCGGCGCCGACTTCTATGTAGAAATATTTATCCTTGCTTCTGTTTGTCATTACGCTGTCACCCACAACCGTGCGGATGGTGGAGCCGGGCTCGGTCGAGCCGTAAATGACAACTCTGCCGCCGCCGAGAGCCGATGAGCCTAAAACCTCGGGCGCCGCGGTCTTCTGTCCTGAATATTTCAATGTTCTCGTTTCCTTTTCACCGCATACGGAGCACGTTCTCGTTTCCGTACCGTCCTGCGAAGACGTAGCCTCCTTCGTCACTATCCAGCCGCCGTTATAGCTGTGACCCTTTGCCTTGATCGTAGTCTGAGCCTTAATGACCGCGCCGCATACGCTGCAATGGCTGCCCTCTGTCTTGCCGTCCTTCGTACAGGTCGCCTCAACGGCTTTATCCGTAACGGTTTTGTGTCCCGTCGCCGCGATAGATCTCGTTTCCTTTTCGCCGCAGGCGCTGCACGTACGCTCCTCCGTACCTTTATCCGTACAGGTTGCTTTCTTTGTAACGGTCCAGGCGCCGAACTTATGGCCCGTTGCCGCTATATCTCTTGTTTCCAATTCATCACAACCGCTGCACCTGCGCTCCTCGGAGCCCTTTTCGGTACAGGTGGGCTGTTTTGCAACGGTCCATTCGCCGAACGAATGAGTATGCGCCGTCGTTTCCTCCTCGGTCGTGACCTCTGTTGTTGTAACCTCTTCCGTCGTTATTTCTTCCGTCGTTGTTTCTTCTGTCGTTACTTCCTCGGTCGTCTCTGCGGTTGTTTCCTCCCCGGTCGTTTCCGGATCTGTTTCGGTAACGGTACCGGTAGTCTCCTCCGCCGTCGTCACCGTCTCACCGGTAGTTTCCGGTGCTGACTGCGTGCCGGTGGTCGTGTCGTTTCCGGTTACGTCGGAGCATCCTACCGCGACGCAGAAGACGAAAAGACACGCGAGCAATAAACCTGTGATTTTTGTGAACTTGCTTTTCATAAAAAGACCGCCTTTGAAAAAATATTATATTATATCGGGTCAACTCTGCCCGATCGGTTCCGATACTTTGATTCAGGCTCTTATTTTACGCCGAGCCTTTTTGTTTTCCGTGTTTTGCAGATATTTCGCGCCCGTGAATACCGTAAGCGCCTCCATAACGATACAGCAGATCATAATGATTATCGTGTTCGTCGTTTTCGAATCGGAATACATATAGAATTCCATAAAGAACGAAACGACGAACGCCGCCGTGAACAGCGCGTATGAGATAAGATACACGGGCTTGAAGCGCGTTCTTTTGCAAAGCCTGATGCAAAAGCAAACGAAAAGTCCTATAACAGTCAGGATAGCTATTACCTGGTTTATCTTTACAAAGCCGACATACATACTGTCCTCTCGCATACTCTCGAAAAACGCTCTGCCGCCGCAGTACATGACAGCGAACAGAAACGAGCTTACGCCGGGACGGTCGATCCTTTTGTCGACAAATCTCATTACGAAGAAAAGTGCAAGGCAGAAGACGGCTTCATAGAAGAACACGGCGTAATGATATTCACCGTCAAGCTGCTTCATTATAGCCACCGGGAAGAAGCGCAGACCGGGATGATCCACCGCCTCGCCCATGCAGTCCTGAGAAAACACGGAGCCCATCCTTCCGATGGTTATGGCAAGCGGCGCCGCGGCGCACACGGGGTCGAACACTTCAAGGAGCCTGAATCTCCGCTTCGTTATGAGCCAGAATACCATTATCGTCAAAATCACTCCGGCAGCCGCGCCGAAAAGCGCGTAGCCGCCGTCCGTGAGGCGCCATTTTTCCGCCGCCTCCATATAAAGCTGATCGCATACGGTGACGTACATGAACCTTGCGCCGAAAAATCCGAAGAATATCGCCGCCGGCGTTATATACATCAAAGGCGTGTGATCGTATTTTTTTATTGTGTTGTAATAAAACGCGTACATTATCATCGCAACGACGGCGACCGCGACAAACAGGCCGTGAAGCGACAATACGCCGGTTTTAAGTAATCCTGCCATATTATTCCGTCTTTCTCTTTTTTATCCTGAACACAAAATCGCGCTGGATTATGTAGTTTACGAAGAACATGACCGCGTCGTAAACGAGCTTTATCAGCGAATGGACGAGATCTCCGCCCGGGATGTACGCGGTGAGCCGCTGAACGAGCATACCGAGGAGCATTACGGCGACTACGAGCGAGAAGTATTTGACCGTCGTTCCCCTTACGTAATTCTTGCCGCCGAAAACGGCTTTTCTGTTATAAATATAGTTCACGACGGACGAGATCACGCGCGCGATACCGAAAGAGAGCGCGTATCTGATATTCTCTCCCGCGCCGGAAAACGCGAGCTTCATTAAGAAAATGAAAACGAGCCAGTCTATAAGGAAGGACATTATGCTGCCCGCCGTGTATTTGAGTATCCTCGCCGCAACGCGCACACCGTCGCGCAAGCCGTTGAAATGGCTGCCCTTGTTATCGTTTATGTAAATCGTTGCTATCGTCACCTCGTACGGAGAAACGCCCCAGTCGTGAAGCTTGAGGAGCATATTCATCTCGTACTCGTACCTGTTGCCGTCAAGCTTTATCAGCTCCGGCAAAAGCGTGGTCGGCATACCGCGCAGACCCGTCTGCGTATCGTAGATCGAGATACCCGTGGCGAGCTTGTATAAAATGCGCGTTATGGTATTGCCCGATTTTGAGCGAAGGGGCACGTTTTTATCGAATTTTCTGCCGCCGATTATAAGATCGTCGGGATGCTCAAATAAAGCTTTCGTGACCTTCAATATATCGGATACGGTGTGCTGACCGTCGCAGTCCGCCGTGACGGTGCCCGGGCAGTCCTTTAAATTATCGTAAATGTACGCAAATCCGGTTTTCAGCGCCGCGCCCTTGCCGCGGTTCACCTCGTGATGAAGCACGTGACAGCCTAAGCGTAAACACTCGTCAAAAACGTTTTTGTACGCTTCCCCGCCGCCGTCGTCAACGCAGACGACCTTGTCGTAGCTTTGGAGCAGCTCCGTAACGAACGGCACCATCTGCTCGTACACGGGCTTGTACGCCGGTATCAGTATTACGTAATCCTTACTGTTGAATTCCATTTTTTCTCCGTTATTTGAAATAGATTATGTCGGAAACGGCTCTTTCGCCGCTGCCGGCGGGTTTGTTCGTAAGCTTGCCGTTCAGCCACAGCGCGGTAGACGCGCCGCCGTCAAGGTTGTACGCGGTCTTGCAGCCGAGCGAAACGAAGGTGTTTGCAAGCTCGGTAAACGACATACCGCCTATCGTCGTCCAGCCGCCGGTGCCGTTCGGGTCTCTGACCGCGTCGACGACGAGTATGATATAATGCAGCTCGTCTATCTGGCCTATCGCCGTTCTCGGCTCCCTCGCGCTCTGGCTCAGGTCGGGCGTGTTGAAATTGCCCTTGGTGTACGCCTTGTAATTTTCAACGAGCGTCGGGCCGAAGCACCACGACTGATAAACTCCGTCGTTTGCAAGCGCCTTGCCGTCCTGCTTGTCGTTTTTGCAGACTATCAGATCGCCGTATTTGTTAAGATAGCACAGATCCCAGTTGTCCGATTTTTTGTTGCGGTACAGCTTGCCCTCGCGGATTATTATGCCGGAGTTGCGGAAGCCGCAGAAATCGCCGTTCACCGCGAAGCCAGCGCCGACGGACGCCGCAAGCTTGGAGGTTATAAGCCTGCCGCCTATGCTGTTGTTTGCAAAAGCGGTGTGGAAATCGTAAACGCTTTTTACCTTTATATCGCAGATATAATAGTTCAGATTGCCCTCGACCACCTTCGAAACGCCTATCTGAACGCGGTCTGTCTTGTACTCGCCGACGAACGTTTCGTTTTCACCGTACTGCCTGCCGTTATATTCGCGGTAGCCCTGCTTGCCCGCGCTCGTGTCGGCGGGCTCTGTTTCGGGCTCCTTTTGCGTAGTCGTCTCGGCGGCCGTCGTCGTTTCCGCCGCCGTTGTCGTCTCAGCCGCAGTATCCGTGTCCGTGCCGACCGGCTCCGTCGTATCGTCGGGATCCGTGTCCGTACCGGGCGTTGCCGTCGTATCCGGCTCCGTCGTTATTTCCCCCGTAGTCGTCTCCGCCTCCGTAGTATCTTCGTAAGGCTCCGAATCGTCCGGGATAAACGGCGGTATATACGGCTCGTCGTCCGCCGCCTTGGACGGCGACGTGCATAAGATGCCGACGCAGATTATCAGCACTCCCGTCACCGCCGCGATTATTTTAAATCCGAGCTTTGACAGGGTGAGCGCTTTTTCACTTTTTTTGTTTGTTTTCCTCATTATCTTCACACGGACGTAAATCCGACTTTTCTGTAAACCTTGGAAAGCGTTTTGCGCGCCAGATACGCGGCTTTCTCCGAATTGCTCTTCATTACCTGTTCAAGGTACGCCTTATCCGACAGGTACCGTTTGTATTTTTCCTGTATAGGCGCCAGCTCCGCCGCTACCGCCTCGCCTACCGCGACCTTGAAATCGCCGTAGCCTTTGCCTTCAAATTCCGCTTCTATCTCCGCGTCCGATTTGCCGGTCACGCAGGAATATATAGTCATAAGATTCGATATGCCCGGCTTGTCGTCCGCGCGGCGGACAGAGGTGTCCGAATCCGTGACGGCGCGCTTGAATTTGCGGATTATCGTATCCTTGTCGTCAAGTATGCGCACGACCGCGTTTTCGTTCGGGTCGGATTTTGACATTTTCTTTTCCGGCTCGGCAAGCGACTGGATCCTTGCGCCCGTTCTTCTTATAACCGGCTCGGGCACGACGAACGTCGGACCGTAAACGGTGTTGAAGCGGTTTGCTATATCGCGCGTAAGCTCTAAATGCTGTTTCTGATCGTCGCCTATCGGAACAAAGTCCGTCTGATACAAAAGTATATCCGCCGCCATAAGCACGGGATAGGTGAACAGGCCCGCGTTTATATTATCCGCGTTTTTCTGAGATTTATCCTTGAACTGCGTCATGCGTGACAGCTCGCCGAACATCGTATAGCAGTCGAGCACCCACGCAAGCTGAGCGTGCGCGGGAACGTGGCTCTGAACGTACAGTATGTTCTGCTCGGGATCGAGCCCGCAGGCGATATAAAGCGAGAGCACCTCGTAAGTCCTTCTGCGGAGCTCCGCCGGGTCCTGTCTTACCGTTATCGCGTGCTGATCGACGACGCAGTACAGACAAGTGTACTCGTCGGGTGAATATCTTGAAAAATTGCGCAGAGCGCCCAAATAATTTCCTACCGTAAGGTTTCCGGACGGCTGTATGCCGGAAAAAACAACCTTTTTCTTTTCGTTTTCCATCGTCATCCTCTGATCTCGTTTATCGTATTCTTTAAAATTTCCGTGCCCTTTATTATCTGCTCGTCCGTCGGCGTTGAGTAATTGAGACGGAAGCCGTACGACGGCTCGTTTTCGTCGCAGTTGAACGTCCTGCCGGGCACGACACAGAGCTTTCTTTCCGCAAGCAGCTTTACAAATCCGTCGTGATCCTTATATCCGGGCAGCGACGCCCAGATGAAAAGTCCGCCGTCCGGTTTTGTATATTCTATGCGGTCCGACCCGATTTCATCTAATCTGCCGGTCATGAGTTTTGATTTCTTTTTGTAAAGCTCTCTTATCGACTTAATATGTCCGTCAAGATCGAATTCCGTCATGAATTTGTGGCAGACCATCTGGCAAAGCAGATTCGTATGCACGTCGTTCACCTGCTTGCAGACTGCGATTTTTGACGCTATATCGCCGTGGCATATTACGTAGCCGACGCGCATACCGGACGACAGAATCTTTGAAAACGAGCCGCAGTACACTACCCTGCCCTCTTTGTCCATGCTCTTTATCGTCGGTATATCCTCGCCCGAAAAGCGCAGCTCGCCGTACGGGTTGTCTTCAAGTATGATCAAGTCATACTTTTGCGCTATACGCAAGCACTCTTTGCGAACCTCCAAAGGCATCGTCCTGCCCGTCGGGTTCTGGAACGTCGGGATAAGATACAAAAGCTTTGCGTTCTTCGTTTTCTTAACGATCGCTTCAAGCTCGTCGGGATCGATCGAGCCTCCGCGCATCGGCACGCCGATGGTATCGAGCCCGTGGGCGCGGAAAGCGTTGAGAGCGCCTATAAACGTCGGATCCTCGCAGATCACCGCGTCGCCCTTGCTGCAAAGCACCTTTGCAGTAAGGTCTATGCCCTGCTGGCCGCCGGACGTTATTATCGCCGCGTCGTATTCCTCGCCTATGCCGAATATCCTTTTGTTTCTTTCAAGCACGTCTGCACGCAGGGGCGTATATCCCTCCGTTATGCCGTACTGCAAAGCGGCGGATGCGTCTTTATCGAGTATCTCATCAACAAAAGTCTTGAATTGTCCGACGGGAAAGCTCTGCGGCGACGGGTTGCCCGCCGCAAACGATATGACGGACGGGTCGACGAGAGATTTGAATATCTCCCTTATAGCCGAAGGCCGAAGCGGTTTTGTATTATCCGAAAAGGAAAAATCCATTTGCAAAACTCCATGATATAAATATACAAAATATATTATAACACAAGGTTTATATTATTTCAAGACGATTTTGAAAATTTGAGCGCAAATTTTATCGAAAATTATTGTTTAAAGCGGAAAAAATAGTAAATTTTTTCAATTAACTTATTGCAAAAGTGAAAATTATACTATATAATATAAAAAAACACAACACGGGAGAGTGTATGAAGCTGTCTGAATTCCAAAATTATATAAAAAATAAAAAAGTATCTGTCATAGGGTTGGGCGTGAGCAACGTGCCGCTCATAGAATTTCTGCACGGCTGCGGCGCCGTGATAACCGCGCGCGACAAAAAGCCGGTCGAAGAGCTCGGCGATGCGGGGGAAAAGCTGAAAAACCTCGGCGTACGCCTTGTCTGCGGAGATGATTATTTATCGGGCATCGACGATGATATCGTTTTCCGTTCGCCCGGGATCAGGTACGATATACCGGAGCTTAAAGCCGCGGCGGACAACGGCGCCGTCATATCGAGCGAAATGGAGCTGTTTTTCGAGCTCTGTCCGTGCGATATGATCGGAATAACCGGCTCGGACGGCAAGACCACCACGACGACGGTTACGTCGCTGATACTCAAAAAGCAGGCGGAGCTTGACGGCTCCGGCAGAAAAATATACCTCGGCGGCAACATCGGCACGCCGCTTATACAGTACGTCGAACAGATAAAGCCGGACGATATATGCGTCGTAGAGCTTTCGTCATTCCAGCTTCATACTATGAAGCGCTTGCCGCATATCGCCGCGATCACGAATATTACGCCGAATCATCTTAACTGGCATACGGATATGAAGGAGTATATCGACGCAAAGACAAATATATTCGCACACCAGACAAAAAACGACCGCGTCGTGCTCAATTATGAAAACGATATAACGAGAGAACTTTCGGATAAAGCGAACGGAAAGGTTTACTTCTTCTCGTCAAAGCAAACGCCCCCGTCGGATAACGGTGTGTACGAGGAAAACGGCGCGATATATTTAAAGGAAAACGGTACGCCGAAAAAGGTCATCGACACATCGGATATACGCCTCGTCGGCCGTCACAACGTGGAAAATTACATGACCGCGATTGCGTTGACCGCCGGATACGCAGCGCCCGAAGCGGTGGCTGACGTCGCGCGTGAATTCAACGGCGTCGAGCACCGCCTTGAATTTGTCCGCGAGCTTGGCGGCGTCAAATATTACAACGGCTCGATAGATTCCTCGCCCACGCGCACCATAGCCGCGCTGTCGTGCTTTACCACGCCTATGGTCGTTATCCTCGGCGGCTACGACAAAAACCTCGACTACGAGCCGCTCTGTGAGCCGCTTTTCAGTCACGCGCACACGGCGGTTTTGACCGGACAAAACGCGGAAAAGATATATAAAGCGTTAGAATCCCACGGCATCCCCGCCGGATTTGAAATAATAAAAGAGCCGGATTTTGAAGCCGCGGTAAACGCCGCCAAAGCCGCCGCAAAAGAAGGCGACACGGTCATCCTCTCCCCCGCCGCCGCCAGTTTTGACAGGTTTAAGAATTTTGAGGAGAGAGGGAAAATATATAAAAGCATCGTTCAAAGCTTTGCAGGGGAGGGGTCGCCCCTCCCGATTGAGGAAAAGAAAAAATGAACGATTGGGATTTTTTATACGATATTCAAAAATCAGTTGATTTTGATTTGGAAATAAAAGAAGATACCGCGGTACTGATTAACAAAATCACAAAAGCCAAAATCGAAATATATAAAGAAATCTATTATACGGATAAACAATTAACGGACGTAATTTACGAGTATATCGTAATTTTCTCCACACAGCACAGGCATTTTGACGAACTGAACGAGGTGGATGAATACGTGCGCCGTATTTTGACGGATGACGTTTTGCCTATTGAATTTTATAAAGGCGGCAAAAACAGCTTCGGCAGCGAACTGTCA
>CADBSB010000052.1 GCA_902797235.1 uncultured Ruminococcus sp.
TGCGGCGCAAAAGGCTCGTATTTTCTCTGTAATACACGCTGCTGTTGTGCATTAAGCACTCTCTGTAAATATTTTCAGCTTCCTCGTCGTTTATAACGCCCTCATTATAAGCGGTTTCCGCGCCGTAATATATATCGTCGCCCGATACTACTATAATTTTTTCATCGGGAACTCCCATCCCGTAGTCGTAGACGAGTATCGGATAGCCGCCGGCTGTATCGTAATCCTGGGGTTCGGGATATATACGGTTCACGTTATTGAGCCTTGCCGCGTATTTATCGTCGGAAAGCTTTACGCAAATTTTGATGTTATAACCGGGATTTATACCTTTATTAAGGAAATCGTCAAATATGCTTTTCAGCGTTGCCGCTTTTTCTTTATCCGTGATTTTTTCCGTATCATCAAATATCAGACCGTAATCGTCGGGAATTATTACACTCGTTTCCGCGCCGTTGTCCGTTTCGTCGTTTTTGAAATAAACGTTTAAAAATTCATTATACGCGTCATAAATCTCTTTTAATTCATCGTCGGATATCAGTTTTCTGTTGTTATATGCGTCCCAAATATAATATTCCCCGCCGTCTATGTGATCGATATACATCAGACCGTATCCGTACGGATAATAAAACTGATAACCGCTGATCTCGCATCCGTCGGGACCGGCTGGATAATCACGTCCGTACTCCATCGCCTGCATGACGTAATCGGTGCCGACGCGCATACAGAAGTATATGTGCCTTAAATCGTCACGGTAAATCGAGGTTTTGTCCCTTGCGTAAAATACGCGGTTGTCGTCGCTTCTTTCGGATAAGCATATTTCGGCGGCGGCAGCTATTGACAGTGCGGCGGCGGGATCGGGATCAGTTTGATTACCCGCCGCGGTGTCCGCGGGACTGATTTTTGTTATCACGTTTTTATACGATATGACCCATACCGCGCCGATCACCGCAACGGCAAAGACCGCCGCGGCGACGCTTTTAATAATATTAAAAACTCTTTTTTTATCCTCTTTATTATCTTTAAGCCTTTTTTCGGCGGAGACAATAAATTTTTCATCAATTCCGCCGATGGCGTACAAAAGCTGACGGCTATTCATAACAATCCCTCCTTTGACAAGTATTCTTTAAGTTTTTTGCGTACGTTTGACAGTATGGCGCGCACGTTGTTTTCCTCGTATCCCGTCGCGTCCGATATGCGGCTATAGCCGTATCCGTGATAATAGCGCAGAACGAAAATATCGCGCTGTAATTTCGGCAGCTTTTTAAGAAAGCCGTTTATCGCGGAAACCGTTTCCGATTCTATGTACTTTTCCTCAGCGGACCGATCGGACAGACATTCGTCAAGCTCCTCGAGCAACAGCGTCCCTTCACCGCCGCCGCGTTTTTCCGCCGTGTCCTTACGCAGTCTGCTGACCGATATGTTCCGTACTATACGGCATAAAAACGCGCCGAGCGAGCGCGGCTTTTCCGGCGGGATCCTGTTCCACGCCGCAAGATACGCGTCGGAAACGCATTCCTCCGCGTCCCGACTGTCGCCCAAAACGCGCATGGATACGGACCTGCATAGCTCTCCGTACTTGTCCGCCGCCTCCTTCAAAGCGCGCTCGTCGCGCTTGAAGAACAGCGCTATGATCTCATTATCGTGCAATACCGTCACCTCCCTTGCCTCTCACTTATACTGTCGCAAAAAACTTAAAAAACGCAAAACAAAAAAAAGAATTTTTAATGCCCGCAGGGCAATTCATGAGCCGTAAGGCTCAATTCATGTCGACAGACAATTCATGCGTCAACGGCGCAATTCATAACGGGCTGCCGCATAAACGACAGCCCGTATATTGTCTTATTTTACTATCTTTACGGTCAGAGCGCCTAAATGTTCGGGTATAAGGTTATAGTCGTCCGTCCAGCTGTCGCCGCCGGTGACGAAATGATCGGGACCGTAGGCGCCGTGGAACAGGGGAACGAGGTGAAGCGGTCCGAACGTGTTTCTGCGCGTGCCGACGAGCGTGACGTTTATATCCTTGCCCGCCTTTACCTCATCCGTTATATTCGCCTCGTACGGCTCCCACGCGAGGACCTTGCCGCCGACGCGGACAGTACCGCCCTCATACTTATCGGCTTTGAGGATGACCCTCTCGCCGTCTTTCGGCATATCGAATTTTCCGTTCGGTACGGTGTACGTCACGCAGCCGGTGTAAAACGGCATACTGTAATCATACATATCTGAAAATCCGATCTTGCCGGGCAGGGAAGTGAGCGTTCTTTTATGTCCGTCAAGCTTCACACCGAAATCACCGATAAGATAAAGCGCCTCGATGTTCGTCGTCCTCATGAACGCGACCTTGATGTTGACCTTGTTTTCGCCGATTTTCAGCGCCGTTTTCGGAACGGGCATTTTCTTCAAGCAGTTGTCTATATAAAAGTCGTTTTCATCGGGGCAGGTGAGCGTCACGCCGTTTATCGAGTAGGCATTGAACTCGGGGCGTTCGCCGCACAAGAACACGTCGCCCTCCGGCATTTTTTCAACGTTGAACGTATATTCAAGCTCTATATCGCCGTATATCTTCTTATCGTTCAGCTTTGAATACCACGGCTGCAGCATTCCGCCGCCGCGGTGCTCGATGCCGAAGTGGTCGCGCACCTTCCGGTCGATTTTCAGCGCCTCATCCTCCTCCGAATACTCGCCGTTATCCGCCTTGAATCTCGCAAAGTCGAGAACGCATACCTGCGGCTCGTCGCACTTGTATTCAAACTCGCCGTCTATATTATATTCCTTAATTGTCGTTATATCTTTCGGCGCCTCGAGCTTTTCGCCGTCTTTGCTGAACACTACCATGGCAGATCCCGCCGCTTCAAGCTCAAGTTCAAACATAACGCCGCGGTACGTTTTTTCATACGGTATGCTGTAACGTTTTCCCGTTTCAAGTGACCAAAGCTCGGGCTCGTAGCAGTCTTTCATACTTTGGCAGTTATCCTGTATATCCATACAGATTTGGAGAGTTCCGGTAGCTTTTTCGCGGTCGGTATTAAGAAACGCGGCGATATAAATATCGGCGTCATCATCGTAACGCGCCTGAACGAATACGTCGCCGCAGTTTTCACCGTCTCCATCTGCAACGAATATTGAATGTATCTCGTGCTTGCCGTTTGGCTTGCACGTCATCTGCACGTTATCAACGACGCTTTCCTCATCAAACGGTATTCTTACACACTCCGCCGCCAGCTTTTCCGGTTCGTCCGATAAAACCGCGTCAACGTATTTCGGCGTATCTCCGACGAATACGACCTTGCCGCCCGCGTCCTTGAATTCCTTTAATATCTTCATCGTCGTCGGTCTTATCGTCAGCATTCCCGCCACTATAACGGTCTTGTACGACGCCTCGCCTACGTGTAATATCGCTCCGTCGGCTGTCTTTTCGACGGACGTGCGCGGTATCATCATCTGCTCCTCGCCGTAGTCGAAATCTATGTGGTTGTGTATTAAAATATTGAACAGCTTCTGATACGCGCCCTCGGTCTCATGCGCCAAAGGCGACACGGGCGAGATCCACTGCGCCCAGCCGAGGTACGTTCTGCACCAGATGCTCTCGATCGGGTTTATAACGAGCACGTCGCAGAGCGGCTTACCCTGCTGCATCATAAGACCGAAGCGGGCGAAATATGTTTCAACGAAAGAATAGTCCTTATACCACGGGGACTGATGAAGAATGCTCGCCGGATAGTCGCGTTTTGATTCGCCCTCCATGGTGTACCAGGAGAGGTGCTGACAGCGCAGATTTATGCCTAAAAGCGCCTGCCAGTCGCCGACGGTCTTGTGCGAGCGGAGATTGAACTGCCAGCCCGTGCAGCCGTACAATTCGGATAAAAGCCACTTTTTGCCGAGCTGACGCGCGGCGGAGGATAACTGCTTTACGACCCAGTAACAGCGGTTGCCCTCGGTCAAAAGGTCTATTCCGGGGTAGCCCATAAATTCATAATTTCGCATGAGAGATCCGTTCGGAACGGTCTGATTGGTGAGGCAGTCCTCGTGCAGTACGTGACCGGTGAAGATCATGTTGTTTGATTCGCACCAGTCGTTTATCCTCTTCATAAAACGCTCGACGAAAAGGTTGCACGCAAGGTCAAAATAATTGAGCTTTACCGGACTTACCGGGTCGCCGTTTTTCTGATAAAACAGCTCCGGCAATAGCGGGAACAGATCGTAGCCGTAGCGCGCCTTGAATTGCTCGAAAAGGTCGTCCGTGTACGCCGTGGCGCAGGATATAACGCCGTCTTTTTCGGCTTTATTGTCCATCGCGTGGCCTCTGTGCGGCTCGTCCGTGAAGATGCCTTTTATACTTTTTCCGAGGCGGTCGCCGCAGTGTTTTTTGTACTCCTCATGCGTCATTTCTATGAATTTGTCAACGGCTTTTACGCTCATCGTGTCGATGTACGTCGTGCCGTTGAAGCCGCTGTTCGGTTTGTCCGGGATTATGCGGAATTGCAGTATTTTCCTGTCTTTTACGCCTTTTACGTCCTCCGGCTTTATCAGCTCGTAGTCGCCGAGTTTAAGCCCGTCAAGCAGGGCGGAGAAGACGCAAAGCTCGTCGTCTTCATGTTCGTATTTTTCGGGCGTCGTCTCAAAAATATAAAGCGATTTCATCCTGTACTGCGGGTCTACCGTGACCTTGCCGCCCGCGCTTCCCGAGGGCCAGCGGTCCTCGTCGTAAAGCCAGGATTCCATGCCGACAGCTTCGCCGTGGTCGGCTGTTTTATTTATGAGATCGAACCATTCATCGCCTAAATATTCGGTTATAAGTCCGGCGCGGCTGTGCATGAAATAGCCGCCGAGACCCATCTCCTTCATAATGTCGACCTGACGCTGTAATTCCTTTTCTTCAAGTTCTCCGTTCCAGCTCCAGAACGGCTTGCCGCGGTATTCGTTGCCGGGCGCCTCAAACGTTTTTATAAGGTCTTTTTTATTCATTTTGTTTTTCCTTTCAAATCAGATAAAAATCCCGCTGCCCCCGATTTTCGGCGGAGGCAACGGGGTTAGATCATTTCAGTTTTTCAAAATCCTCAACAAGCTTTGTCAAAGCCTTGTTTATGCGGTTGGTGTTCTTCTTCGTGGTGGAGGCTATGTCGTTCGTGCCTTTCTTTACCATTGAACGCATCGCGGTGTAAAGACCGGCGACGGCGTTTTCCTCAGCCATATAGCCTATGTCGCAGGTGCGGTTCGCGAAGATTATCGGAAGCATATCGTAAGATTCCGCGTCGCGCGCGCCCTTTGTTTTAAGCGATTTTTCGTAATACGCGGGCGTTAAAATGTTCTTGCCCTCGACCGCCAGCGCCTGCATCATCATACCGGCGCGTTCAAGCTTTTCCGTATCGTTTTTGAGGTTTGCCGTGATCATCGCGCAAAGCGTTACCGCGGCGACGGAGTGTGTGGTGTACTCTTTCTGAGATTCATCGAATTTCGGACACGGGATTATACCGTAGTCCGTCTCCATCTCACGCAGTCTTATCGCGCACTGCATGACCTCGGAGTAGAACAGAGCCCTGTCCTCCTCGAACATCGCCTGAGCGAGCAGGTGGACGGAGGGGTTGACGTTCGCAAAGTCGTGGCAGTCGAACGTGACCTTGTTTTTTGCAAAATATATGCTTATTATCTTGTCGATTATCGCGGAGTTGCGCTCGTTGTTGAAATCAAGATACGGGATATCCGCGTTGTCCTTTTTTATTATCCTGCCGTCCGCGGCGTAGAAAAGGCCCTGAATGAAGTCGACTGTCGTCGCTATGCCGAATTTGTCCTTTTCATCGGCTTTCGCGTCGTTGTTTACGTCCTCGTAAAAGTCCTTTGCAAGCTCGTACAACTTGTCAAACGTCCATTTGCCCTCTTTTACGAGAGAGTAAATATCGAGGTCAAGGTTGTTCGCCAGCTTTTTGTTGAACATCATGACCCACGTCGCGTCGTTGTCCATAGTCGTTATCTCGCCGGTGGCGAAGTAGTTCAGGCCGCCGATGGACGACTGCTGCAAGTACGACTGATCCCACACGTCGCTTTTCAGATCGACGTACGGTATGCTGTCCATATTTATCAGATATCCGCTCTGCGCTAAGGTGTAGGCGTTGGACATGACCTGCATGACTATGTCGTACTCCTTGTCGCCCGAGGTTATGTCCTTTTTGACGAGGTTGCCTATCGTTCCGCGCGTCGCGTCCTCTATTACCGTTATATTTACGCCGAACTTGTCTTCAAGCAGCGTTTTTCTTTTGTAAACCGCGCTCACGACCGGATCGTCGCTGTCTTCCTCGGTGTAGAAATCCTTACATTCCCATTCGTTATCGTTCTTGCCGGGGCAGAGTATGACGAATTCGTCGCCGCCGTATTTCATCTGCGGAACGTAATACGTATCCTCCGGTTCCGTTTCCGCTTCCGTAACGGTATCGACCGTAGTGACTTCCTTAGTGTCCTTGCTGTCGGTATTTACCGGCGTACCGCTCTGACACGCAAAAAACACGGAGCCGCACGTTAAAACCGCAAGAAACAACGACAGTACTGAAAAAACTTTTTTCATTGTGAGATTATCCTTTCGCCTTATTTTTTAATGATTATAACATGATATATTATAAAAGTCAAGGTTATTTTAAATATTATAAAATTTTTGTCTAACCCCTTTTTTTATTAACATTGTCGTGGTATAATTAATACGGATAATTATAACTTTAAAGGACGCGGAACAAATGGCAAAGAAAACCATATCGAACGAAGACATCACACAGCTTAAAGGGCCGGACAGAATAAGGCTGCGCCCGGGCGTAATGCTCGGCTCGGACGGCATAGACGCTGTTATACAGACGGTCTTTGAGATAGTCTCAAACTCCATAGACGAGGCGAGAGAGGGCTACGGCGACCTTATAAACATAACTGTCTATAACGACGATTCCGTCGAGGTGGAGGATTTCGGCCGCGGCATCCCGCTCGATTTCAACAACAAGGAGCAAAGATATAACTGGGAGCTTATATTCTGTGAGCTTTACGCCGGCGGCAAATACAACAACAACTCCGAATCGGGCAACTATCAGTTCGCCATAGGTACGAACGGCTTGGGCGCCTGCTCGACGCAGTATTCGAGCGAATATATGAACGTAAGATCGTACCGCGACGGATATATGTACGCCATAGATTTCAAGGCCGGCTACGCCGTGACGGAGCTATCCAAAACGGAGCTGTCGCGTAAGGAAAAGCGCACCGGCACGGTCATAAAATGGAAGCCGGACATAAAGGTCTTTACGGATATTAAGATACCGCGCGACGTGCTGTCCGATATTATCAGAAAACAGGCGATAGTCAACGCCGGGCTGAAATTCCACGTAAGGTATCAGAACGAGGACGGCGGCTTTGAAGTGCTCGACTATTTCTACGAGGAGGGCATAAAGGAATATCTTAAAGAGCTGGCGGGCGAAAGCATACTCACACAGCCCGTGTTCTGGCAGAGCGAGGGCGTCGGACGCGACAGAGAGGACAAGCCGGAATACAAGGTAAAATTCGAATTGACGTTCTGCTTCACAAAGGGCGTCGGCGAGCTTCAGTGCTTCCATAATTCGAGCTTCCTTGAAAACGGCGGCTCGCCCGAAAAGGCGGTCCGCATGGCGTTCACCTCCGCGATAGACAAATACTCGAAGACGGTCGGAAAGGCAAAGGCGGATATGCGCATACCGTTTTCCGACATAGCCGATTCTCTCGTTATCGTCGTGAACAGCTTTTCAACGTACTGCTCGTACGAAAACCAGACGAAAAAGTCCATAAACAACAAATTTATATACGAATTTTTAAACAACTACATCAAGCGCAATCTTGAAATATATTTCCTTGAAAAGCCGTCCGAGGCGGACGCCTTATACAAGCAGATAATCATAAACAAAAAGAGCAGAGAAGCGGCTGAGGCGGCGAGAGCCAATATTGTAAAGGAGCTCGCGCCGGCGACCGCGGACATCACGAAGCGGGTCGAGAAATTCGTGCCGTGCCGCAGTCACGATCCGAGCGAATGCGAGATATTCATAGTGGAGGGCGATTCGGCTCTCGGCTCCTGCAAACTCGCGCGCGACCCGTATTTCCAGGCGGTCATGCCCGTCCGCGGCAAAACGCTGAACTGCCTGAAAAGCACGGACGCGAAGATACTTCAAAACCAGATTATAATGGACCTCGTAAAGGTCCTCGGCTGCGGTGCGGAGATAAAGGTCGGCAAAAAAGGCGAATCGGCGTTCAATATCACGAACCTCAAATTCCACAAAATAATAATCTGCACCGACGCGGACGTGGACGGCTTCCAGATAAGGACGCTGATACTCACCATGTTCTACCGTCTGCTGCCGACGCTTATATCCGAGGGCTATATCTACATCGCCGAATCGCCGCTTTATGAGATAACGTGCGGCAAGGATACGTATTTTGCGTACGACGATAACGAAAAAGCGGAAATAATGAAAAAGCTGGAGGGCAAAAAGGTCACCATCCAGCGCAGCAAAGGCTTGGGCGAAAACGAGCCGGATATGATGAAGCTGACGACCATGTCGCCGCAGACGCGCAGGCTCATACGCGTACAGCCCTGCAACGCCGAGGAAACGTACGAAATGTTCGACACGCTGCTCGGCAACAACCTGGACGCAAGAAAAGAATTTATTTCGGCGCACAGCGAAGAGTATTATCAGGACGCCGATATTTAAGGATGAGGACGATATAACATGGCAAGAAAAAAGAAAATAGAAGAGATCACGGAGCTTCCGGAGGCGGAGATAAAGGATCAGCTTATAGTCGACACGCTTGAAACAAACTATATGCCCTACGCAATGAGCGTTATCCTGAGCCGCGCGATACCGGAGATAGACGGCTTCAAGCCCGCGCACAGAAAACTGCTTTACACCATGTATAAAATGGGTCTGCTCGAGGGGGCGAGGACAAAATCCGCAAACGTCTGCGGCGAGACGATGAAGCTCAACCCGCACGGCGACCAGTCCATATACGACACACTCGTCCGTCTCACACGCGCAAACGAAGCGCTGCTCCACCCGTTCATAGATTCAAAGGGATCGTTCGGCAAGCAGTACAGCCGCGACCTCGCGCCCGCCGCCTCGCGTTATACGGAATGCAAATTAGCGGCGGTGTGCAGAGAGATCGTCGGCGGCATTAACAAGGACGCCGTCGATATGATAGACAACTACGACGGATCGATGAAGGAGCCGGCGCTCATGCCCACGGCTTTTCCGAACATACTCGTTTCCGCAAACTCCGGCATCGCCGTCGGTATGGCGACGAATATCTGCTCGTTCAATTTAGGCGAGGTCTGCGACGGAACGATAGAGCTTTTGAAAAATCCGAAAACATCGCCCGACAGGATGATAGACATAATAAAGGGCCCGGATTTCCCGCTCGGCGCACAGCTCGTGTTCGACCGCGAAAAGCTCCGTGCCATATACGAAACGGGGACGGGATCGTTCACGATGCGCTCAAAATACGTATATGATAAAGAAAACAACTGCATAGACGTGACCGAGATACCGTACACCACAACTATCGAAAAGATAATAGAGGAGGTCACAAAGGGCGTTTCCGAGGGTAAGATCAAGGAGCTGTCCGACGTGCGCGACGAAATAGGCTACGAGGGCTTCCGTCTCACGCTCGATTTGAAGCGCGGCACGGACCCGGAAAAGCTAATGGCAAAGCTTTTCAAGATAACGTCTTTGCAGGACAGCTTCGCCTGTAACTTCAACGTGATAATCGACAAAAGGCCGGTCGTCTTAGGCGTTAACGACATACTTCTCGAATGGATTAAATTCAGAATGGAATGCGTAAAGCGCGAGCTGACGTTCGATCTCAACACAAAGCGCGACAAGCTGCATCTGCTTCTCGGTCTCGGCAAGATACTGCTTGATATAGACAAAGCCATAGCGATAGTCCGCGGAACGGAAAAAGAAGCGGACGTCGTGCCGAACCTGCAAAAGGCGTTCGACCTGACGGAAATTCAGGCGGAATACGTGGCGGAAATAAAGCTCCGTTATTTAAACCGCGAGTATATCTTAAACAGAGTTAAAGAAATATCCGCGCTTCAAAACGAGATTAAGGACCTTGAGGACACGGTAAAAAGCGACAAGCGCATAAAGGACGTCATAATCAAGCAGCTTACCGAGATAAAAAAGAAATACGGTATGGAAAGAAAGACGGAGATACTTTATTCATCCGACGATCTGCCGGAATACAAGCCGGACGAGGACGTCGAGAATTTCAACCTTTGCGCCGTGTTCACAAAGCAGGGCTTCTTCAAGAAGATACCGCTCACGTCCCTGCGCAGCGGCGAAAATCATCTGTTCAAGGACGGGGATTATATCCTCTGCCGCGAAAATTCGGAGAATACGAAATCCGTTATATTCTTATCCGATATGGGACAGATGTACCGCGCAAGGCTCGCCGATTTCAAATCCTGCAAGGCGTCCGATTTAGGCGACTATATCCCCGCAAAGCTCGGCTTTGACGAGGGCGAGAGAGCCGTATATATGAAGGTCGTCGACAACTATAACGACAAGCACAATATGATATACATTTTTGAAAACGGCAAGGGCGTAAAGATACCTATGTCCGCGTACGAGACGAAGGGCAACAGAAAGAAGCTCACCGGCGCGTATTCGACTAAATCACCGCTCGCCGCGGCGTTCTACGAGGATGAACCGTTCAATATAGCGCTCGTCTCCGACGGAAAACGCGCCATACTGTTTTCAACAAAGCTCATACCGGTCAAGCCCACAAGGACCGCGGGCGGCGTAACGCTGTTCTCGCTGAAAAAGGGACAGAAGATAGCCGCGGCGTTCCGCGAGACGGATTCGCCGTACGAATCCATCGGCAAGTACAGGAAGATAAAGCTTCCCGCAACGGGCGCCGTGCTTGAAGAATTCGATATAAACGCACAGCAGGTAAAAATGGATATATAGGGGGAAAAATGAAAAGCAAGGCCGAATTTATAAAAAAAGCAGCCGTAACGGTAATACTTCTGACTGTTTTTATGACGTCGTTCGCGTTCGGCGTGTCCGAGAACTACACCACGGAAAACGACCCTCTCGTGTCCCTGTCGTACATAAACGGAGTGCTCACGCCCGCGTTTGAAGCGTACGTTGACGAAAAGGTCAAAAACGTGTCCGCGGACGAGGTGGCGGCGGCTCTCATGAACAACGACAGCTTTAAGGAGTACGTCGCGTCCCTTATCGCGTCGCAGACGCACGGCGGCGTTTCCGGCTCGTCCGACGGCGAGCAGTTCAAGACAGTGGAGCTTGCCGCGGGCAAAAAGATAAAGGCAAACGGCAAGTGCGAGGTCATAGTCCGCAAGGGGCAGGCGGCGGCGTACTGCCGGACCGAGGGCGCGGTAAAGGATATATCCGCCGGCAAAACGCTCAAAAACGGCGACGCGGCGGTCTTAGGCAACCTGATAGAGATCTCATACGCGGGTGATTCGGGCATTATATCCCTTCTCACCCCGACGGAAATACTTATAAGAGGAGAGTTCATTGTCGGTGAGTAACAAGAAGAAAAGCGGCGGACAGAACAAGACGGTGATGATAGTCGTCCGTGTTATCTGTATAGCGCTCGCCCTGCTTATGCTGGGCGGTGTTATAGCCGCGGCCATCATGTCTGCGCAGGCGGCCGGTTTGGAGGAGCAAAACGAACCCGAATCAGGCGCCGGGACGACAGACGAACAAACAAGCGATTCGGAATCGGTCGATTCCGAATCGACCGACAGTGAATCATCCGATGCCGAGTCGACGGACGACGGATCGTCTGACGAGACCACGACCGATCCTGAGCAGCCGGACGATCCGGCGGATTACGTCATATTCGGCGAAACCGATTATATCATGCGCGTGGGGCTTTATTTCCGCGACGACACGCGCGACAGCCAGCACGTCAGAGTTCATAAGGGCGCGCCGGGCTACAAGCTGTACAGAACGACGACGGATAACGAGCTGTTTTACATCTGGACGCTCTATAATAACGACGTAGCGGTGTCGGAGACGGGAAATTTAAGAAAATCGTCGGGCTCCGATTACTACTATTACGCGTCGTCCTCAAATACCGCAGCGGGCGGCTACCATTTGCAGATAAAGGGCGGATACGAAACGAGAAAACGGGCGGAAAAAGCGCTTGAAGAATTCAAAGCCGCGTCAACTCAGCTTGAAATACCCGTTTACGCGGCGTATATAGAGGGCAGATATTATATAAGGCTCGGCGCCTATACGTCGACGACGCAGGCGGAATCCGAGCGCGCGGTAATCGAGGAGACGATACACGCGGAATGTACCGTCACGTCGCCGACGGACACGTCTGTAACGATACTCGACTATAAGACCGCCGAGGTGCTTTTCGATTTCGATATGGGAGAGCAGAAATACGGTCTCGGATTATACAGCCTCGATTACAACGGGGAAAAGGACTACGTAAAAACGTTCAAAGGATATTATTACGACGGCGTTTTCGAATTCAGAAGATATAAAAGCTCCGACGCTAACGGCGTTGCGATGATACTTATATCCGAGCTTGAAACGTACGTTACGTGCGTCGTCCCGTGGGAGATTTACAGTACGTGGCCCGTTGAGACGATGAAGGCGTTTGCGATTTGTGCAAGGACCTTCGCGATAGCCAACAGCCACGAGAGGGCAAAGCATAAATCGTACTTCTGCGACGTGTGCGATTCAGCCGACTGTCAGTGCTGCTTCGGCTTCGGGCGCGTCAATCAGAACGTCATAGACGCCGTAAACGGCACGGAGGGGCAGATCCTCCTCTGTGACGGCGAGACGATAACGACTTATTATACCGACTTAGGCGGCGGCAGTATGGCGGCGGCTCACGAGGTATGGAACATGGATAAGCGGAAATACCTCATAGGGCAGATGACGCCGTGGGAGGACCTGACCGCCACAAAATACGGTTACTGGGAATTCACCGCCACGCCGACGGAGGTCTTGCAGAAGGCACGCGACGCGGGTTACACAACGCTTAAAGGCGCCATCGCGGATATAAAGATAAACCGCCTGTGTGAGAATTCAACGTACGTTTATTCCGTTACGATAACCGATACGTACGGCACGAGCGTCACGATAAACAGGACCAGAAACGTCCGCGGAGCGCTCTCCGGCCTTATGTACGCCGCAAACTTTGTTATAGAGCATAACGGCAAAATAGAGGACGGCGTAAACAGCAACCTCAAAGAGGTGATTTCCGGCGTCTATGTCATGACGTCGGACGGCATAAAGATGATAGACGGCGACCAGAGGATAAACGTGGTGACAGACAGCGGGCTTAAACAGCAGTACCTGCCGGAGCGGATCACCGTCAAGACCTCGACGTCGCTCGTGTCCCAGACCGTGCTCATAAAAACGAGCGAGATAATAGGCGGCGGCACGTCCGGCGGCTCCTCGTCCGATTTCAAATTCATCGGTCACGGCAACGGCCACGGCGTCGGCGCGAGCCAGTGGGGCTGTAAGGATTTAGGCGACCTCGGCTACACGTACGACCAGATCTTATACACGTATTACCCCTATACGGAGTTAGCACAGTATAAAGATTATTTGAGCTATTAACATGAACATGGAAAAAATGACCGACAGTATCGAGACACAACGCCTCGTTCTGTTCCCGTATACGAAAGAAAATCTGTCGCTTTTCAATTCGGATATCGCGGCATTTGAGCGCGAATACGGCGTTATATATCAGGGTGAGGAGCTTGATTATCTGTTGACGGATTTTCTTAAAAGGCTTGAAAAAGAGATAGAGGAAGACGAAAAGAATTATCTTTTCTTTACCGAATTTCTTTTGGTTTTAAAGGAAACCGACCGTATAATCGGATCGATCGACTATAAATACGCGCCGAAGGACGGCGTGACGGAGGTCGGCTACGGTATGAACAAATCGTACGAGGGACACGGCTATATGACGGAGGCGCTGACCGCGTTTTTGAAGTTCGGGCGCGAGCGCGGCATAAAGACAGTCCGCGCGGATACGCTTGCCGATAATATAAAATCGCAGAACGTACTGAAACGGTGCGGCTTCCGGTTTTTATACGAGGACAAAAATCTTTGGTGGGAAATAAACCTTTAACGGAGGACGGATCTATGGATGAAAAGACTTTATACGACAAAATTTACGCCTGCTGGCTCGGCAAGAACATAGGCGGCACGCTCGGCGGCCCGGTCGAGGGCAGGATGCAGGCGCTCGATCTTACGTGGTACCCCGTGCTGTCCGAGAACGGCGCGCTTCCGAACGACGACCTCGATCTTCAGCTCGTCAACCTGCACGTACTGCAAAACAGAGGGGCTGATATTTCCGCCGACGATATAGCGGAAGCCTGGCGGGAGCACGTGTTTTTCCCGTTCGACGAGTACGGGTACGCGGCGACCAATATGCGCATGGGCTTCAAGCCCCCGTTTTCCGGCAAATTCGATAACGTGTTCACGGACTGCATGGGCTCTCCGATCCGCTCCGAGATATGGGCGGCGGTCGCCGCGGGCGATCCGGAATTAGCCGCGGCTCTCGCCGTGCGCGACGCGGTTGTAGACCACGCCGGCGGCGAAGGGGTGAACGGCGAGATATTCAACGCCGCGCTGCAGGCGAAGGCTTACGGATGCTGCGATAAAGAAGTCCTCGTCGAATCTGCGCTCGCCTGCATTCCCGCGGAGTCAAAGGTCTATAAAGCCGTCGCTTACGCTTTACAGCTTTACCGCGAGGGCAAACCGCTTTCCGAGACGAGGGAGCTTGTGCTCGGCAAGTACGGCTCGCCGAACTTCACGTTCGCGCCGCAGAATATCGCCTTCGGCGTATGCGGCATACTTTACGGCAAGGATTTCGAGGACGCGATATTAAAGACCGTCAATTTAGGCTACGACACGGACTGCACGGTCGCGACAGCCGCCGCCACGCTCGGCATAATGTACGGCACCTCGTACATACCGGAAAAGTGGAGCAGGCCGATAGGCGAAAACATAACGGTCTCCGCAATGATAAAGGGGCTCGACGCACCGAAGGATCTTGACGAACTTACGAAAGAGTGCATAAGACTGCACAATATGTTCAAGTACGCCGACAGGGAAGCGATAATCGCCTCAACTCCGTCGCGTACGGACGCGGATTATCAGAAGTACGTAATAACGTCAAGTGAAAAGGACGGCGTTTACGCGACGCTGCGTTATATTACCGACCCCATGTGCGCGCCCGATTACGACTGCCGCGTGAGCTTTGAGATAAAAAACAACAGCAAATGGCCGTGGAAAATAAAAGCCGATTTGATCTGCCCGGACGGATTTTACTGCGACGGTATAAATGAGCTATGTATAGAGCCGGACACGTCAGAAACCGCGGAATTTACCGTAAAAGCGTCAAAAATGCCCGATTTAAGATACAATAAGATATGTATCAGATTGCAGAGGATAAACGACGGCGCGACCTGGACGGAATACAGACTTCCGTTCACGGTCCTGCGCCCGAACGTGTGGTATATAAACGGTGAAAAGCAGTACGAGGCGGGCTGTAACGTAACGCTTAAAGGCGAGGCGGCGGAGCACGTGTGCGAGGCCACGCTTTACGCGCCGCAAAGCCGCAAAACCGAACTTATATGCAACGGCGAGCGCCCGATAAAGCTTGAAACGGACGGTAAAACGCTGTTTGAATCCGAAACCGGACTTCATCTGCCCGCGTACCACAGGGCTCCGCGTGAACAGAAGGCGTTTATGACGTTAGAGCGGGGAGAACATAAAATAAAGGTTACGGTCAAAAACAACGGCAAAGCCCCGGTCTTCACGTTTACGTACAACGCGACGAACGAGGTATCGGAGCCCGGCAGCTTTTATATGTATACGGACGTCATTTTAAAATAATAAAAGTTGATAAGACTTAAAGAGGCACACTATGATTTCACTTTTAATTTCACTTGCAGTACTTGTCGCGGGATATTTTCTGTACGGCAGAGTAACGGAAAAGGTTTTCTCACCTGACGACAGACAGACGCCGGCCGTCAGGATAAACGACGGCGTCGACTACGTTCCAATGAAAACGTGGAAAGCGTTTCTCGTCCAGCTTCTGAACATCGCCGGCACCGGTCCGATATTCGGCGCGCTCATGGGCGCGGTATTCGGTCCCGTCGTGTTTTTGTGGATAGTTTTCGGCTCCATTTTAGGCGGCGCCGTACACGATTATTTCAGCGGAATGATCAGCTCGCGCCATAACGGAGCTTCTATCGCGGAGCTTTCCGGCACGTATCTCGGCAAGGTCATAAAATGGGCGATGCGCATTTTCTCCGTCGTGCTCCTCGTGCTCTGCGGCACGGTCTTCGTAACGAGCCCGGCGGGACTGTTGAACAAACTGACGCCCGACTGGATGAACGGCACGTTCTGGGCGATCATAATCCTCGCGTACTACCTGCTTGCAACGCTTTTGCCGATAGATAAGCTGATAGGCAGACTTTACCCCGTTTTCGGCGTACTGCTCATAGTTATGGCGTGCGCCGTCATCGGCGGCATACTGTTTTCGGGCGGAAAGTTCACTATCCCGGAGATTTCGCTTAAAGACCTTCATCCCGACGGAACGCCCGTATGGCCGTTTATGTTCGTAACCGTCGCGTGCGGCGCGGTATCGGGCTTCCACGCCACGCAGTCGCCAATGATCGCAAAGTGCATAAAATCGGAAAAGGAAGGCAGAAAAGTATTCTACGGCGCCATGATCTGCGAATCCGTCATAGCCCTCGTCTGGGCGGCGGCCGGCGTCGCGTTCTACGGCACGACAGAGCTTTTGCACGACGCGCTTGCAAGCGGAGCGTCAAACGTCGTTTATGAGATATCAACGGGCGTCCTCGGCACGTTCGGCGGCATACTCGCCGTCGTCGGCGTCATCATCTGCCCGATAACCTCGGGCGATACGGCGTTCCGATCCGCAAGACTTATACTCGCGGAGACGTTCAAGCTCGATCAGAAGAAGATAAGGAACAGACTTATAATAACTGTCCCGCTCCTCGTGATCGGCGGCCTGCTCACCTGGTTCGCCATCGCAAACGACAAGGGCTTCCAGATCATTTGGAGATATTTTTCATGGAGCAATCAGACGCTCGCCATGATAGCGCTTTGGGTCGCAACGTCGTATCTGATACAGAAAGGGAAATACCGTTTCGGCTCGCTTCTTACGGCTCTGCCCGCGTCCTTCATGTCGGCGGTCAGCCTTACGTATATAATGATGGCTGACGAGGGCTTCAAGCTCGGCAAAAACGTGGCGTATATCTCCGGCACCATATTCGCGGTATTGCTTTTCGCCACTTATTTAGTATTCCTCATAAGAGAACAGAAGCTTAAAAAAGAACGGTTGGCTGATAATATAACGTCGTAAATAAAAATTCGGCAGATTTTTGAAATTTCATAAAATCTGCCGAAAAACGGTTTTAGGGGGACTGTATGGAGTATATAAGAGTAAATAAAAAGAATTTAAACGACGAGCATATCTGCTGCGCAATATCAAACAATAACGACGTTCAGGTAAAGTCGAAAAAGGAGTGGCTTTCCGACCGCTTTGACGACGGGCTCGTGTTTTTGAAAAGCACTGAGCGCGGCAAGTGCTTTATAGAATATATCCCGGCTGAAAACGCCTGGAACCCGATAAAAGCCGACGGATATACGTATATAGACTGCCTTTGGGTCTCTGGCTCCTTCAAGGGTCACGGCTATTCAAACGATTTATTGAACGAGTGTATCAAGGACAGTAAAGAAAAGGGCAAAAAGGGGCTTTGTATCCTGTCGTCCGAGAAGAAAAAGCCGTTTTTAGCCGACCCGAAGTATCTGAAATACAAGGGCTTTAAGGTCTGTGACGAGGCGGAAAACGGCATACAGCTATGGTATCTGCCGTTTGACGAGGGAGCGGACAAGCCGCAATTCAAGGACTGCGCCAAAAAGCCGCGTATAACGGAACAGGGTTACGTGCTTTATTACACAAATCAATGCCCGTTCAACGGCAAGTACGTTCCGATAGTGGAAAAGACGGCAAAGGATAACGGCATACCGTTCAAGGCCATACGCATTACTAGCAAAGAGGACGCGCAGAACGCCCCGACGCCGGTAACGACTTACGCGCTGTTTTATAACGGAGAGTACGTCACGAACGAGCAGATGAACGATACAAAATTTTTGAAGCTGGCGGGAAAATGAGATTTAAAAACGCGTATTTCATAAACGGCACGGCGTACGCCGGCAAATCGACAATGATAAAGCTGTTGTCGGAAAAATATAACGGCATAGCCTGTGAGGAAAATTATCACGACGCGCTGTTGCCCACGCTTGACAAGGCAGAATTTCCGTGCCTGACTTACACGAGAGATTTAGAGGACTGGCACGATTTCATAAGGCGCACGCCCGAGGATTACGACGCGTGGATCGTCGGCGTGACGAAGGAATGCGAGATACTGGAACTGAAAATTTTGTCAAAACTCTGCGAAAGAGAAAAGGACAGAAAGATATTCGTCGATACGAATATTTGTGTTGAAACCTTAAAAGAAATAGCCGAGCCGTCGCACGTTCTTATAATGCTCGCACCGCCCATGATGTCGGTAAACCGCTTTTTCGAGCGGCCGGATAAGGAAAAGCAGTTTTTGTACCGCCTTATAATGGAGGAAAAAGACCCGGAGGCGGCTATGGAAAACTACCGTAAAGGGCTTATGCTCATAAACTCGCAGGAGCGGTACGATAAATTTCTTAACAGCGGCTTCAACGTCATAGTGCGTGACGGAAGCAGAAATATAGAGCAGACGCTTGCCGCTGCGGAAGAGTTTTTCGGGCTGAAGAAAGGAGAATAACGTGGCGTCAAGTAAGGAATATCTCGATTTCGTGCTCGATCAGCTGCCGGAATTGCGCGGCGTGACGCACAGAGCCATGATGGGCGAGTATATAATCTACTATAACGGCAAGATCATCGGCGGCATATACGACGACAGATTTTTAGTCAAAGTCACACCGTCATCAAAAAAACTCATGCCGGACGCACAGTACGAGATACCGTACGACGGCGGCTCGAAAATGCTGTTAGTCGACGACGTGGACGACCGCGAGTTTTTGAAAGAGCTTTTCAACGCTATGTATAACGATCTGCCCGAGCCGAAGGAGAAGAAAAGCAAAGTAAAGCAAATAACAAAAGAAAAGTTTTTCGTCTACCGCCGCGAGGCAAAAAAGGGAGAGGCGGATTATTCGCCCCTGCCGCACGACGCGCCGCATAAAGAGGGCGGAAAAGAGATCGACGGTATGCGCGAGCGGGCGACCCGGTACTGCTTCAACAAGATCGGTAAAGAATACGAGGCGGAGCTTGACGAGGCGTGGTACGCCGGCAGCCGTAACGGCGGCGGCACGATGACGGAAAAGATACCGAAGGCGTGGTTTGAATTGCCGTACGACGGGTTTTTATCTAACGTCTTGACGCTTGTCGGCGCCGCGCATTACGGTTTTTCCGTGGAGCAGCTAAAAGAAAAGGAAGGTTTAAAAGAGTTTTTCAATTACGATAAAGGAGAAAATAAATGAAATATAAGGTGAAATTTTCAAATTTCGGCGGTATCGGCTTCAATTCCAAGCGCACGGAGTATGAGCCGGGCGAGCCCGTTGAGGTATCGTACAACGCGATCTGCACGGACACGTCGTTTACGTTCCACGCAAACGTAGACGAAAAAAACGTAGAATATAAAGAAGGCTGCGCGATCATAAGCTTTATCATGCCCGATCACGACGTGGAGGTCACGGTTGAGTCAAGAAACGTAATGACGCCGTTGAATATCGGCCCGTACGGTCCTATGACGGGTATCGGCATGATGATGTTTGACCCCGACAAGCAGCCGGAAAGGCCCGCGATGCCGATGCCCGGGGCGGATGAATGGATATGCAAAAACTGCGGAAATAAAAACAAGGGCAGATTCTGCACCGAATGCGGCACGCCGAAGCCGGTTGATAACACAACGTGGACCTGTCCCGCGTGCAATACGGAAAACAAAGGAAGATTCTGCGCAAACTGCGGAAAACCGAAGGGCGTATGATAAGAAAAGCGACAAGCACGGACCTTTCGAGGATCGCGGAGATACTCGTATTCGTGAAACGCATAAAATTCCGCCCGATTTTTAAGGACGACGATTATTCGTTCAACGAGCTTCAGGTGATCCCCGTCGCCGGGCAGTACGGCAAAGCTGATATTTTAGACAATATTCACGTTTACGACGACGGGATAGTCAAAGGGCTCATAAGGATAGAGGGCGAGGAAATAGTTGAGCTTTACGTCGATTATTTCTTTCAGGATCAGGGCATAGGCTCGGCTTTGATAGAATTTGCAAAAAAGAATTACCCCGTAAAATTTCTTTGGGCGATCGAGAAAAACACGGACGCTATAAGATTTTATTCAGCGCACGGATTTAAAGTAACAAACGAGAAGAAATTTGAAGAGGGAACGACGGAATATCTTGTAAAGCTGGAAAGAAAAAACTGAAATGAAAAACAAGGCGAAGATTATAATTCCCATAGCCTTGGCGGCGGCAGCCGTTATATGCGCCGCCGTCGTTCTTTGCTTGTTTTATTTCGGTGTCTTACATATAAATAACCCGTCAAAGAGCGTTTACCCCGTCCGCGGCGTTGACGTTTCACATTATCAGGGCGATGTAGACTGGGAAACGCTTTCAAAGCAGGGAATCAGCTTCGCGTTCATCAAGGCGACGGAGGGGTCATCATACGTCGATTTGACGTTTGAAAAAAACTATGCCGAGGCGAATAAAACGGTTCTCCGCGTCGGCGCATACCACTTTTTCAGCTTTGAATCGTCCGGAAAAACGCAGGCGGAGCTGTTTATAAAGACTGTAAAAAAGTCGGAAAAAGCTCTGCCGCCCGTGATCGACGTTGAGTTTTACGGCGCATATACGGCGAAAAACATAAACGTAAAAGAAATAAAAAAAGAGCTCCGCGAGCTCGTGGATCTTTTGACGGAAGAATACGGTGTAAAGCCGATAATTTACGCGGACGATAAAACGTATGAGCTGATCGTAAAAGGCGATTTTTCCGACTGCGATCTGTGGTACAGAAGCGTTTACGGAGCCGTTCCCGACGGGATTGACTGGACCTTCTGGCAGTATTCAAACAGGCACGTTTTAGACGGTTACGACGGCGGGCGGTATATAGATATGAACGTGTACAGCGGCAGTGAAGAGGAGTTTTCAAGGTATTAAAAAGAGCTGTTTTTGGTTTTAACAGCTCTTTTTTCATAGCCTCCCTCTCAAAGGAAGGCGGCACGGACACCGTCCGGGACGGAAGGAGTTATTTCCTTTTTACCGGCAGCCATATCGCGCTGTGGTAGTCGGGTGAATTCTGGTCGCCCATGCAGTCGTACCATTCTATCGTGGCGTTGCCGGAAAGCTCGAATTCCGGGTTGCCGGGCAGCCATTCTTTGAATATGCGTGTGTTCATCGACTGTAAAGCCTCCGGTATCGGACCGATGCAGTCGAAAACCGCCCACTCGCCCATGGGAAACTCGTATAACGCCATACCCTCCGGCACCTCGCCGCCCGAATATTTGCCCGCTATCAGATAGCGGAATTTATCGCCGCCCACGTCGTCTATACATACGGCGTACTCGCCTATGCAGTTATCCATTATCGCCTTTTCATAAGCGTTTGCCGGCGGGTTGCCCGCGTAGACGTTGTTTGCGTACTTTTCGCAGATCTCGTCCCAGAATTTCGGTATCTTTTCATACGAATCCTCACTTGAAAACTCGCGCTGAAAGCCTATCAGCTTCATACCGAACAGCTTTACTGTTTTACATTCCATTTGATCGCCTCCCTGAATATTTATATTGATCCTGAGCGGCAGAAAGGTCTTGTACGGCGCGCCGCCGCGCACCTGCGAGGGTGTGGCGCCGTGAAACCGCGAAAACGCCTTTGTAAAGCTCTCCGGCGTGTCGTAGACCGCGTCAAGCGCTATGTCAAGGACGCTTTTGTTTGTTTTACACAGTTTTTGCGCCGCGAGGTACAGACGTCTGTTGCGTATGTATTCGCTGACGGAATACCCCGTCATCACCGCAAAACCCTTGCAGAAAATATACTCGGATATGTTGACTTCAGCCGAGACGTCGCCTGCGCAGATGTCGTCGCTCAGATGATCTTCAATATATTCGATGGATGATCTTACCGCGGATAACCATTCCATACCGTACCCTCCTTTCCTTTGCCTTGATCATATAATATCACAAAAGGGAAAATAAATCCTGTCTTTTCCGGCACGTTTTTGTCCTTTTACTTATCTGAATTTAATTATACCCAAACCGTTTTGAAAAGTCAATACGGTAAACTGAAAATGCGGCGGTAAATACGACAAAACCGGGGACCTGCATAAGCCCCCGGTATGATGCCGGTCAAAAATCATTTCTTTACGCCCCAGAGGGTCAGGGGCTTTTTTTCGTTCGGAACTGCGATCACGCCGTCTTTTATCAGCGTTTCAAATATTATCGCCGCCGTGTCGAGGCGGTAGTTTATGGCGGCTACCGTATCGCACCGGTCGCGTACGGACGGCGGACAATGCTCGGAGAGGAGCGCCGCCGCAGTATCCGAATAATCCTTCATTATCCCGATCACTTTTTCGATAACGGGGGAAAGAATATCAACGATCGCATTATATTCACCATCGTCAAACACCGGGAAATTTGCGGACAGGCGACCGTTTTCTGTGTTTACGATACCCTCTGTAAGAATTTCTTTTAAAGCGTCCCCCTTAGCTTTGACTATGGTTTTTTAATCTATTGCCGCTAAAACAAGCTTGCAGTTATCACCGAACAGTCCGTGTGAAAAGAAGCATGAACAGTTTTTCAGCACCCTGTAATTTTCAGTAGAAAACCAGGAGCTGTTTTCATCATCTGAAACGTGCATCGCAACACCTGAAAATTTACAAAAATCATAGTTATTATCATGTCCCCATAAAAAACCGCGACCTCCGAGCGGCAGGGTCTTATATTCTCCGTAGGGGTATTTTTCATCTGTTTTTTCAAAGGCGTTGACGAACGCGATGTTCATCAGCGATATAATAACGCAGTCCCCGTCAAAACCGGTCTTTTCATACGCAGTCATTTTTATCTTCGGCAGAAGCGCCTTGATCTCCCCATATACCGCTTTTGCGTTGTCTTTGAATTTGCCCTCGACTTTTTTTGCAAGCTCTTTTTCAAAATCCTCGGTAAGTATCACGAGATTGGTTTGGTATTTGTCATTGTTCCTTAAAAGCAGTCCCGCGTCTGTAAGAATTTTCAGTTCTTCCTCAAGATACGGCATCGAAACGCCGAGCTCAAGCGACAGCTCCTTATCCGTCATCGGCGCGTAATAAGCCGATAACAGTATCGAGCCGGGAAGTCTTCTGTTACATATTGTATCATAATGATTCCAGTCGCCCCAGAAATTCAGTCTGAACACACCGGGGTTATATGATTTTTCACCGTATTTTCTTTCCATACCTATACCTTCTTTCAATAATTTCCTTGTCTTGAAAAGGTGATATTTCACCATTTCAACCGATAAATTCTGTTCGGAGGCTATCTGCGAGCAGGTTTTGCCTTGCATATAATAAGCCACGGTCACCTCTCGGTGAGTTTGAGACAACAGCGACAGCTCGCGGCGGAGAAGATATATAAGCTCGCTTTTTTCGTTGTTTTCGATATATTCGTCCTCGGCGGACGATACAGTACCGGACAACTCCGACAGCTCTTCCGTGTCGCCTTCCGCGTTTTTCTTTTTGATGAAACGCGTAAACGTCGTTTCGGCGACGCGCCAGAAATATCCCCAGAACGCCTGCTCGTCCTTTATCTTTTCCGCGTTTGACAAAGCGTTTACGAGAATTTCCGACACAAGGTCGTCAACGTCGTTTTTGTCGTACAGTCTGCCGAACGCGTAACCGTAGACCGCGCGGAGATTATCAGATATGAGCTTTGCGGCTTGCTTATTATCCATTTTTACCTCCTTTCGATGCGTTTTGAAAGCTTTCGACAATATAGAGAAAGAAAACCGGGATCGGTTAACATGAAAATGAAAATTATTTTTACAAATTTATTATACATGTTTTTTGCAAAGATCGCAAGCGCATTTTTTTAACGTTTCATATTATAATAAAAAAATATGTGATTTATCAGCGTGTCACGCTGTAAAAATTATGCAATTAAGCGGATTTTGTGTGTAATTATACAGCAAAAGTGAATAAAATCAACAAAATTCGAAAAATTATGCAAAAATATTGAAAAAGTACTTGACAAATGAATAATTATGCGGTATAATAGGCGCATCAAAACACAAAGATGATCTGAAAGGAAAAAATCAAATGAAGAAAATAATAACAATGATCCTCGCGGCGATAATGGTAGTAGCCTGCATGGCGTTTGCGTCCTGCACCGGCTCGTCCACGCAAGAGAAGGTATTGAACGTTTACACGAACGCGGGCTTTGCTCCGTACGAATACCTTGACAGTAACGGCAAGGTCGTCGGCGTTGATATTGACGTCGTCAACTACATAGGCGAAAAGCTCGGCTACAAGGTCGTTATCAACGATATCGAATTCAACGCGATACTGAACGAGGTATCGAAGGACAAATACGCCGTAGGCGCCGCCGGCATGAGCAAAAAGGCGGAGCGCGACGAGGAGGCTCTCGCATCCAACGTATACGCAACGTCCGTGCAGTACATCATAGCCCCGAAGGGCACGTTTGAAGGCGAAAAGGTCACGCTGGCAGACGCCGTCGCGTACGTCGCCGCCGCAAATATCAAATCGATAGGCGTACAGAAGGGCACCACGGGCGCCGATCTCGTTGCCGAAGGCATCGATGGTACCGACGCGAAAGCCATTGAATACAGCAACGCCATTATAGCGTCAAACGACATAGGAACCACGGTATCCGCCGTCGTCATAGACAAGATGCCCGCGGAGGCGATCTGCAAGAATAAGGACACCTTGCAGTGCTGGTCGCTCGACGCCGAAATGGAATCGTACGTTATGTACTTCAACAAGGACAACGCCGAGCTCGTAGCGGAGGTAAATAAGATACTCGATCAGATGATCAAGGACGGTATAATAGATCAGTACACCGTAAAGCACAGCAGCTGACAATAATAAAAAAACACAAAGGATAAGATAATATGACTTTTGCGGATAAAATCGCAAAGCTGTGGGAACTCCGGGGCTTGTTTGCAGAAAGCCTCGGATTATCCCTGTTAATAGCGTTCGGCGCGGTAGTGCTCGGTTTTATAATCGGCGTGCTTCTCGCCGTCGTGCGCATCGCGCCCAAAACGAACCCCGTTATAAAGGTTCTTGATAAAATAGCCGTAGTTTATATCACGGTGATACGCGGCACGCCGACGCTCGTACAGCTTTTAATACTGTATAACTCGGTGCTCGTGTCGTTCAAGCGAATGCCGACGAACCTGCTCGTCCCGATCATAGCGTTCGGCATCAACTCCGGCGCGTACATGGCGGAGATAATCCGTTCCGGCATCAGCGCAGTCGACACGGGACAGATGGAAGCGGGAAGGAGCCTCGGTCTGTCATGGATCACCACCATGCGCAAGGTAATCATACCGCAGGCTATAAAGACGGTCGTTCCGACCATTTTCAACGAGATAATCATACTCGTAAAGGAAACGTCCGTCGTATCTTACATAGTTTTAAAGGTCAATTCGGAGCAGAAATGGGATCTGCTCGGTATGGCGGAGAAGCAGGGACTTGCAACGCCCGCGTGCTACCTTGTTTTCCTGTTTTTCGCTGCCATACTATATCTTGCCGTTGTCATGCTTCTGACGGCGCTGCAGCATTTTATAGAAAGGCGGTTGAAGAAGAATGAACGGTGACCTTGTAGAGATCAGAGGGCTTTATAAATATTTCGGTAAGCTTGAAGTATTGAAAGGCGTTTCGTGCGGCGTCAAAAAGGGCGAAAAGGTCGTCGTTTTAGGCGCGTCGGGTTCGGGTAAGTCTACGATGCTCCGCTGCATGAACCTGCTTGAAAAACCGACGTACGGCGAGGTGTGGTTCGACGGCAATCTGCTTACCCCGGTAGACCCGTACTTACACCCCGACATAATAAAAGCCTCGCGCACCTTCAAAAAGCTGAAAGCGGCGGGCGGCGATGACGGCGAGATAATCGCAAAGATAAAAAAAGAGGATCTGCTGCACGAAAAGCACGAGGGCGGGGAATACTCCGCGCTGATGAAAAGCTTTCACAAGGAGCATTATCTGAACGAAAACCTCGCGCGCGCCAAAATGGGCATGGTCTTCCAGCACTTCAATCTGTTCAACAATCTGACGGTTTTGCAGAACATGACGCTCGCGCCGCTTGAGCTGAAGTTGAAATCAAAGGAGGAGGCGACGGCGCAGGCGATGGAGCTGCTCGGCAAGATCGGACTTGTCGACAAGGCGAATTCGTACCCGTCGACGCTGTCGGGCGGGCAGAAGCAGAGGATAGCGATCGTAAGATCGCTCTGCATGGACCCGCAGGTCATGCTTTTCGACGAGCCGACGTCCGCGCTCGACCCCGAAATGGTAGGAGAAGTGCTCGAGCTTATGAAACGGCTGGCGGAAGCGGGTATGACGATGATGGTCGTCACGCACGAGATAGGCTTCGCACGCGAGGTCGCGGACAGGGTGCTGTTCATGTCGGACGGCGTCATAGCCGAGAGCGGCACACCGTCGGAGGTCTTCGACCACCCGCAGACGCAGGCGGCGCAGCAGTTTTTGAGCAGCGTGCTGTAAATTAAGAGTTCAAAATTAAGACGGGAGCTTTCCCGTCTGATTTTTTATAAGTATATGACAGATGCCGCAAAAGCCCCGAAAAGTGCGCTTTGCGCACACGATTCGCCGGTTTCACCGAAACGCTGATTTTTTGAAAATTTAAATATTATGTAAATTATTTGCGCGTGTCAGTTTTATACTTGACAAAAATAAATATTAAATATATAATATACAAGGATAATTGTTTTTAAAATTATAGACTCATGTTTATAAAAAACTGCATTCTGTAATGATTGTAAATAGCTAAAAAGGAAAGATAATGAGCTTGTTTTCAAGACTATTCAAAAAAGATCCTAATAAAGAGCAACAGAAAGAAGTACAGCGTGAATGCCGGGAATACTCGGAGCTCAAATCATTCATGGATACTTTTGCATATTCAGATCACTACGTTGCAAAAAGTGAATACCTTTCAAAATTATCAAAATATAAGAAAACAGTCGATTTTTTCAACATTTTAAAAAACAGCGGCACTCTTAAAGTATATTGCAGAGATAATTATCTAAGTGAAATAGAAATCCTTCAAACGCTTTCCAGATATGATTCGTTTGAATCGATTATCGATTCGCAAAACGAACAGTATGTTATATGTAAAATGGATTCGGAGAAGAAGTATCTTGATGGTATTCTTCTTGAATGCGATCCGAAAATCAGATTGGATGACGATCAAAGACGGGTCGTAATTACAGATGAGGATTACTGTTTAGTAATTGCTGGTGCCGGCGCCGGAAAAACAACTACTGTGGCGGCGAAAGTCAAATACCTTGTTGAAAAACAAAACATTAAACCAGAACAAATACTAGTTATTTCCTTCACTAATAAAGCGGTAAACGAGCTTAAACAGCGGATAAACGAGGATTTGCATATAGAGTGCCCGATTGCAACATTTCATTCGACGGGAAACGCAATTTTACGTAAGCAACATCCTGAAAAACTAAATATAGTTGATGATTCAAAACTGTATTATGTAATTCAAGATTATTTGAAAGGCTCAATATTAAGAAGCGAAAACACAGTAAATAATCTGATTATGTTTTTTGCGTCATATTTTGATGCTCCGTATGAGGGAGATGATCTGAATAAGTTTTTCAACAATATTGCAAAATCTAATTTTTCTACGATGCGGAGCGAAATAACGGATTTTCAGCGTCAGGTAATTGATACGCGAACAAAAAAATCCGTTACTATCCAAAGCGAGATAATGCGTTCAAATCAAGAGGTTGAAATCGCAAACTTTTTGTATTTGAATAATATTGATTACGATTATGAGCCGCTGTATCAATACGATATACCTCTTTCGCATAAACCTTACACTCCCGATTTTGTAATTCGCCAAGGCGATAAAATCGCGTATATCGAACATTTCGGCATTACGGAAGACGGGAAAAGCAATCGTTTTAGTTCAGACGAACTGGAGATATATAAAAAAGCTATCAAAGATAAAATTCAGATTCATAAAAAACACGGTACTGTTTTAATTTACACGTTTTCATCATTTAAAGATGGAAGAACTATCAGTGAACATTTAAGGGAAAAACTTGAATCTGCCGGATTTAATCTCACTCCGAGATCAAATAAAGAAATCATGGAAAAACTTGTATCATCGGAGGAAAACCGATATATCCGCAAACTTGTTGCTTTAATATGCAGATTTATCGCAAATTTTAAAACGAATGGCTATACCGCGGATGAATTCAACAGGATGTATCATTCTACGCAGAATGTTCGTACTCGCCTGTTCCTTGATATTTGCGGTGACTGTTATAATGAATATCAAAGATATTTGAAGGAAAACGATTCTGTTGATTTTCAGGATATGATAAATGAATCTTCACGAATCCTTCGTGAAGTAAAAGAAATGAAGCAGAAACTCGATTTTAAATATATTATAGTTGATGAATATCAAGATATATCCCGTCAGAGATTCGACCTTGTTTCAGCCTTGCACGATGTTTGTGACGCTAAAATTATAGCGGTCGGAGACGATTGGCAGTCGATTTATGCGTTCAGCGGCTCGGATATAACTCTTTTTACAAAGTTTTATGAAAAAATGGGCTATGCGAAACTTTTGAAGATTGTTAATACGTATCGCAATTCACAGGAATTAATAGATATAGCCGGTAATTTTATTCAGAAAAATTCAGAGCAGATTCAAAAAGAACTGATATCGCATAAAAACGTAAGTGATCCGGTTATAATATATACTTATGACAGCACTAAAAAAGACGCCAAAGGAGATAACAGAAGCGGTGTTGGTTATGCAATCGCACATGCTGTTGAGGTTGCTCTTGAGCAGATTATAGAATATAACAAAGCAGAGGGAAAGCCTTATGGATCGTCGATCCTCTTACTCGGAAGGTTCAATTTCGACGGCGACAGGCTAGAGAGGACGGGCCTTTTTGAATTTCAAAAATACGGGAACAAGTTAAAGTCTGTTAAATTTCCAAAATTGAATATAACTTTTATGACCGTTCACTCCTCAAAAGGACTTGGATACGATAACGTAATTGTTATCAACGGCCGTAACGAAACTTACGGTTTTCCGTCAAAAATTGAAGATGATCCTGTTCTTGCATATGTTATAAAAGAAGATCATTCAATAGACTATGCAGAGGAACGGCGTCTTTTCTACGTTGCTATGACGAGAACAAAAAACAGGGTTTTCTTCATTGCGCCGGAACAGAACCCGTCTGAGTTTTTGCTTGAAATAAAGCATGATTATAAAAATGTGGTTTTGAAAGGCGAATGGAACGAGGATCCGAATGAGATACCTAATTTTAAAAAAACGTGTCCCATGTGCGGATATCCTATGCAACTTCGTTATAAAAGCTCGTACGGGCTTCGTCTGTTATTATGTACAAATGAACCGGAAATCTGCGATTTTATGACAAACGAGTACAAAGCGGGAAAACTCTCTATAATTAAATGCGACCAATGCCGCGACGGGTTTTTAATTGTTAAGCCTGCAAAAGGCGGAGATTTTTTTCTTGGTTGTACTAATTATAAAAACGATGGGACCGGTTGTGCAAGAACTATGCCGAGAAAGTATTTCTATCAATACATGGGTATTAAGGACGAAACGCCAGCGCAACCGCTCAAAATAAAAAAGGGTATTGATATTAAACCGAGAGAATCAAGTAAGATAATTCCGGTATCGGCAGGCAAAAATGAATTGCCAAAACAGATTTACGATCCGATAGAGAAAGCGAATATCAAAACTAAAAATATTAGGATCGAGGTCACAAACGAGAATATACATACTATTTTGCAATGTTTGGCGGATATAAGTGAAAAGCATTTTTACGGGGTCACGATTTTAACAGATGTTTTGCACGGATCGCAGAATAAAAAAATCAAAGAGAAAAAACTTGACAGTACAAGTAAATACGGAAGCCTTGCGAAGCTTAGACGTGAAGAAATAGTAATTATGATAGAATGGCTGATTAAGAAAAAATACATACACCAAACAAAAGGCGAATATCCCGTTTTGCATTTGACATATGACGGATTGCATTACAGCGAAACTATTTCAGAGAATAAAGTCAGGTATCTTATAAAGAAACTTGACGACGACTCAATTAGTGAAGAAATTTATACTTCTGAAAACAACTGAATTGGTAGTAAGATTTTTTAGAACATAATTAGAAATTTTATATAAAAGAAAGGTAACATGATGAAAAACAACGTAAAAAGGATCATAGCCGCGGTTTTGTGCGCGGTCATGACAGTATCGCTTCTGCCGCTGTCCGTGTTTTCGGTATCGGTTGACGATAAGATCGAGATGACGGCGGGCGAGATAATTTACGGCTTTGCCGCGGACGCAATCTCTTACTTTGAAAACGACGCCGAGATAGCGTTTATAAATGATAGCGGCGACCTGTGCGCGCTGAAGGCGGGTGAGACCGTTATAGAGGTGACGGATCAGGACTGGGTAACGACAGAATACACCGTTACCGTTTTCGAATACGACGACGGATCGCCCGTAGTTGGCAATCTTAAGCTTCTTGCGCGCTATAACGACAGTATGGCGTTTTACGACGGCCACGTATATCTCCTCTTTACGTCGTATCAGGACGGCGTTACGATAGCCGTGGACGATCTGTACGCGGGTTACGAGTTATCTGACTGGTATTACGCCGATATAAACGAGGATATATCGTACGGCTCAAATCACACAGGCAGCTATACCGACGATTATTTTACGTTCAGAGACGATATGACCGCCGTTACGCTTGACAGAGGGCAGATCGTCACTATCGGTATGTACCGCGGCTTCGATCTGTCGATACCCGAGGTCGCGCTCGGCGCGATAGGTTACAGCTCCGTATGGTCTGAGCTTGAGGCGGCGGGCAAGACCGCCGTGGTCGAATCGATACTCAGTATGGTATTCGACGGCAAATTATCGCTTGAAAACGCGCTTGTTCAGCTTCTTACGCTTGCGATAGAGATAAAGGTCGATCCCGCCAAATTCTTAGACGGCGAAATGTCGGGCGGCGTTTGCTTCAACAGGGAATTATACAATCAGAAGCTTGAATGGGACCAGTACGATAACGTTACGTACGAGCTTGATATAACCGAAAATCAGCTGAACGCGCTGGTCGACAGCCTTAGCGGCAATTTAAACAGATTCTCTCTGTTCAATAACAGCTGCGCGACCGTAGCGCTCAGAGCCTGGAACGCCGCGCTCGGTTACAGAGACGGCGATGTGACTTCATATTACCTTGATCCTCAGGGCGAAGGCATCCTTTCGATCATGGACGCGCCGAAGACGGTGAGAGAAGAGATAGAGATAAAGCTCCCCGGCTGTTACATAAATGATTCTTATTACGTTGAAGAGCCGGACGCCGGTTTTGAGGATGAAACGGGCTGGGTCTACGTAAGCGCACCCGAAAAGGTAAGTCCGCTTACACTCAACTACACGGTAAATAACGGCGTGCTGCTCGACACGGACAAAACAAAACCGTCCGAACTTATTAAAGCCGTAAAGGGCGACAAAAAGATAGTTTATAACAAAGACGGGCAGATCGTGGATATCGCAATAAACACGACGGATATGGACGGCGCTGTCTTTGTCAACAAAATAGACCTTGATATAAACGGAGAGGTGATAACGGCTGACGAAAACACCGAGTTTGAAGAGGGCATCTGGTTAAAGGTCGCGCTCAACTGGGAAGACGACGAGGGGCTTTACGATTATTACGTAGTCGACGCCGACGGAAACGTTTTGCCGAGCGAATATGACGGAGAATATATGTCGTTTCTGTGCCGCTCTGTACCTCAGTCGTTCAAGATCGTCAAGAGCACCGAAGGCTCTTTGAACATATTGCAGACGACAGTGATAAACGAGGACAACGCAGGCTTAAACGTTTACGTCTATTACTATGACGATAACGGTGAGAAGGTCATATTAGACGATATAGCGGAGGTTTACGCCGGAACGGTCGTTTACGTGTACGTCAGTACCGATTACAGCGATTTCGACCACTGCGTAACGTCCATGACCTTAAACGGCTGGGATATACTTGAACCCATGTATTTTGACGAAGACGAGAACGCTTACGGCTTTGATATGGAGTACGGTTACGTAAGACTGAGGATAACGTACGAGAGGGCGGAGTTTGAGCTGTTAGGTCACGACGTGATACAGATGCTCACAGACGATTGCGTCGATCTGTCCGAATACGTCAGACTGACCTCCAAGGGCAGAGATATCACCGACAAGCTGATGTACTTCTATTACGACTACGTAAACGACGAATCATCCAAAAAGTACGGGTCGTTTATTTACGGGGAAAAAGAAACGTACGCTCTCGTTATGGTGTTCGCGCCCGGCAACGCGATGCTCGGCAAGGTGTTCCTGTTTGAGATCTATGACGACTATGACGACCTTGTAAAGATAACGTACTCAGACGATATAGCGGACAAAATAACCGTCGGGTATTCGGTCGACGGTGCGGAAGGCCATTTCTACGAGATACCATACTCCGGCTATATGATACCGAAGGGCTCGCCTGTAAGAGTAAACGCGGCGCAGAATGACGGCACGGTCATATCCCTGGTAAACTGCAACGTCTTCTCCTTCATGTCGCCCTACGAGATAAAGTATATTTACGACGATACGAATATAATTGTCACGTTTACGGAAGCGGAGATCACCGGTATGCCGAATTCGGTACATCTTGATTCTGAGGATGATACGTATCAGCTTGACTTAAAGACAAAATACAAAGGCGTACTTTCGCTGATCCCCGTATATGACGATACAATATATTACAGAACCACCGATCCTTTGATAACGGTGGACAAAAACGGTCTTATCACGGTAACGGGCGAGATACCGGAAGGCGGCGCGTCAGCGTACGTTATAGCGACGGCGGGATACAGCAACGGAGGCGTATACGCATACTGCAAGGTGACGTTAGGCGACTACGACGGCGACCGCATAGTCGGATCCGCGACGATATACGCCTGCTCTGTCAGACCCGATTCGATCATAAATCACAGCAGCTTCGTGTTCACGACGTACGAGGACGTCGATCTTGATATAAGCTATTACAGGTACGACAAGCCGACACAGAAAATGATAGATCTTTTGAGGGATTATTATGAAAATCCCGAGAATTATCCGTCCGATCCGGTGCTTTACAGCGATGAAATAGAGCTGGACGACCGCGAAGCTTACTTTGAGAAGATATCCGGTTATCCCGAAGCGGAGCCGGAGACGATATCGCTTAAAGCGGGAGAGACGATATCTATTTCAAACGCCGGGTACGGTCCCGTGGATCTGGAAATGGTTTTGAACATTTTAGCGTGCAGTCCGGTGGCGCAGACCGAAAGCTTTGCGAAGCTTATCGGAATGTCCGCGATCTATAAGGTGAACGGAACACTTGAAGGACCCGAGATATACGACAGCTTCTTTGAAACGCTTGCCTTTATACACGACTATAACGAATATACCGGCGGGTTTGCTCTTGACGGTATAATCGACGGCGGAAGGTACGTAAACCGTGAAATGTATAATCAGTTTGCTCAAAATTACCTCCAGACGCCGAATAATTATTATACGGTGGAGATCACCGCGGATGAGCTTGCGATGCTGAAGCTTTACCTTGCCGATCCCGATGAAAACTATTATTCCGCCTTCGGCAACAACTGCGCTTTTTCAACGGCAGTGATGTGGAACATAGTGACGTTTGACAGACCGGAGCTTAACGTCAACGGCAATTTGACGGGCTTGGCGAGCGATCCGTTTTCACTTTACTTTGAGCTGTTATATATTCGTCTGTTCAAAAAGGATCTTGACGGCGAGGGCGGTACGGATTTCTATCCGCGTCCGATAGACTTTGACTACTACGAGGAAGAAGACGAAAGCCTTAAATACGATATAAACGGCGACGGAAAAGTGAACAACAAGGATGTAGTTGCTCTGTTCAGGTACGTGTCGGACGACGACGTAGACGTGGTACTGTCAAGACTTGACGTGAACGGCGACGGAAAAGCTAACAACAAGGACGTTGTGGCTCTGTTCAGGATAGTTTCCGAATAACGTAAACAAAAAAAGCCGGTCGGCGGGATTCGGCGCGGCGTCATAAGGATGTTTTTTGAATGATTATTTTCGCGCCGAAAATGAAGACGCCCGCAAGCGGGCTAA
>CADBSB010000053.1 GCA_902797235.1 uncultured Ruminococcus sp.
AATGAAGACGTTCGCACCCCGGCGCTCACTAATGAAGCGAAGACGCCCGCGTTTTTTAATCAGCTCCGAAGGAGCGTCTTCATTAGCGTAAGCGTCTTCATTTTTCATTAGCCCGTCCAACGGGCGTCTTCATTTTCGGCGCGAAAATAATCATTCAAAAAACATCCTTATGACGCCGCGCCGAATCGATCCCCGGTTTTTTTATACGGTTTTGTGTTCAAGCGTGACGGTTTTGCCGTCGATCTTTATCACCCCGTACGACGGTCTTGACAAAAACGGACGGGAGATACTGCCGGGGTCGAAAACATAGACCGTTTTATCCTCCGTCTTTATCTCGTTTTTATACGGCGTGTGCGTGTGACCGAAAAGCGCTATATCGCATCCCGATCTTTTCGCGTACGATTCGTATCTTTCCGCGCCGTATTTGACGCCGTACGCGTCGCCGTGGCAGATAAGGAAATCAAGCCCGCACATATTGACCTTTATTTCCCTCGGCTCGTCAGAAAACATATCGCAGTTTCCGCGAACCGCCAAAAGCCCGGTCGTGACGGGCAGGGACAGATATTTCGTATCCTCCGCGCCGTCGCCCAGATGTATCACGCACTCTGCTTCCGGGTATTTTTTTATGACATTTGACATATTGAACGACGCGCCGTGCGAGTCTGAAAAAACAAGTATCGTTTTCATATCCGTCCTTTCGGTATCAATTTGATCTATCCCGCATATTATATAAATAACGGGAGGGTGAGTATATGGAAATAAACAGAAAAAGCCTCGGCGAGCTGACGGCGCTGTCTGACGAGGAGCTTGCCGAAAAAATACGTTCCGCCGCACGCTCCTGCGGCGTGGACGCCTCAAAGACCGCGCCGTACCTGTCCGATATGACGGCGGTGAAGAAAAAATTGAATTCGTTATCAGACGTGCAGATAAAGGCGCTTTTGTCGGCTTTGGGCGACGAAAACGTGAAAAAGATAAAAAACGGGCTCGACAATGGAACAAAGCGGTGATCTCTTATCAGCGCTTTTATCCGACCCGGAAAAGCTGTCCGCAGCGGTAAACGCCGTTTCCTCCATGCTGGGGGATAACAAAAAGCCGGACGGGGAAAAGGATACGGAGGTAAAGCCGCGTCTGCCCGAAAAGCAGTCGGACGGCGCGGCTTTGATAAAAGCATTGAAGCCGTTTTTATCAAAGGAACGGCAGGAGCGGGCGGACAAAGCCCTGCGACTTATGACGCTCGCCTCGCTTGCGTCTGAATTCAAGGATCTGTGGTAAATATATGTACGCTCAGCAATACAGACAGCCGCCTAAGGATTACGGCGGCGTATCGATAAAGGAACCGCCGCGCCGTCAGCCGGAGGCGGAGGTGCCGGAGATTAAAAAATCCCCCTCACCGCTCTTTTCCGTCGGCGGCGAGGAAATACTTATCGCCGTTATAATCTTCATCGTAATGTCGGGCGGGTGGGAGAAAAACGCGCTTGTTTTGATCGCGCTTGTTTTTATTCTTATTTAGTTTCTTCCGTATCCGTTTCCGTTTCTTCTTCGCCGTCCGTTTCCGGCTTTTTGGTTTTGAAAATGATGAATTTACTGAAAAAGTAATTGCAGATGACCGTGCCAATCGAGGCTATGAGCTTTATGATATTTTCGTTAAAATGAAGCAGCGTGACAAAAACGAAAAGCACGAGCTCCTCCACGGCAAGCGACGCGAGGCGCGCGCCGAAAAACGCGGCAAGCTCCTTGAAAGCCGTTTTTTTGCCCTTGCCCCTGCTTTTGAAAACAAAGAGCTTGTTCGTAACGAACGCGAACAAAACGGACGCCACCCACGCGAAGACGTTTACTATAAGCGTCCACCAGCGCGTGTGCTCCGCCATGCCCGGAATGTTGACGAGCGGATAGTAAACGCCGTAGTTTACCGCCGTAGTGAGCACGCCGAAAACGGCGTAAAGCACAAATTCCCTGTGCTTTGACAAAAACGCGTTCGCTTTTTTTCTGAATATCAGATACAGGATCCCCGAAACGACGATAACGCAGCCTGAAATAATAAGCCACGTGCCAACCGTTATTCCGAATATGGTATCCGATAAGAATTCTCTCATCACTCTTCCTCTTTTGCCTTATCTATCAGTCCCGATATTTCTTCTTTTTCATACAGCCTGCACAAAGCGTCGCACAGCGCCTTTGCGGACAGGTTTTCCGGCAGGTCCGCAAGTCTGCATAGCTTTTTTCGCAAAGCCGCGGAGTTTTCACCGCCGGACAGGCCGTGCGCGTACAGCTCCGCGCGCGTGAGCGTGCATTTTGCTTCAACTCCGCCGTCCGCGTACGGTGACAGAAGGCGTATGATCGTTTCGCCGTCCATGCCCTCTACGCCGAGAAGCCCTTCGGCGGACTTTTCTTTTTTGCGCTTTTCCTTGCCCTTTATCTGCGGGATATAGACGTTATATATCTTATCCTGCGGTAAAATTCCGTTCAAGTGTCCGCGTATGAGCGCACCGGCTCCGTCGCTGTCGGTGACTATTATAACACCGTTATCGCAGACGCGTTTCAAATATTTCCGCTTTTCCTCATCGTTAAAGATGCGGAAGCCGTCCGTCGTTATGACGGTGCCGTCTATATATGATAAAAGCCTTATTTTATCGTACTTGCCCTCGACTATGACGGGCGTTTTTATTTTCAGTTTCATACGCTGCATACGAGCTGGAAAAGCGTGCCCCACGCGTCGGACGAGGTGCTTTTCAGCGCTCTGTCCGCCTCATAGCAGGCGTGTAAAAATCTGAAACAGCGGCTCTCCGTGGTGCTTGTCACCGACGCGTAGGCGAGCTTTACGACGTACTCGTTAAGTCCGAGCTTTTTCGCCGCAATACTGTACGGTATACCGTTTTTCTGCGCCAGCTTTATGCGGCACAGCTTCTCCGCCTCGGCGGTTACGGCGGCTAAAACGGACTGCGGCTTCTCCGCCCTGCTTTTCGCGTCAAAAACGTAGGCGCAGAGCGCCGCGGCGTCGCGCTTTCTGATGTTATCCGAAATATAAAACGCGGAAAACACGTTTTTCTGCGGTATCAGCTCCTCTATATCGGCGTGCTCCACCGCGAGCTTTCCCTTTTCTTTTACGTACGCGCAGAGCTTAGACACGGCGGACGACAGCTCCGTCATAGCCGTGCCGCATCTTGCGATAAGGTACGCCGCGTTCTCGTCCGCGACGGAAACGCCCTCCGCCTCAAAATGGCGGCAGACCCATTTCTGTACGCGCGCGGGCGATAAAAGCTCGAAGCACAGCGGCGTGCCGGAAATTTTGGTAAGCGCCGCCTTCTCCTCCCTCGTGTTCCCCGTAAACTCGTCGTCCGTCGAATAGATCATCAGGTACAGGTACGGAAAACCGGATATTTTTTCAATGACCTCCTCGGTCCGCTTTCTGAATCTCATCTGCGGCAAAGGATATCCGGAATTATACCAGACTATCATCCTTGCCTCCGAGAACTGCGGCAGAGTGTAAGCGAGCTCGAGCACGCGGTCCGCCTGATCCGGACCGGACACGGACGAGAAATTTAGGTCCGCGACGTCCTGCGGTATGACCGCGCCCTTCAGGTCGAGCAGAAAACGGCGCTTCAAAAACTCCTCCTGCCCGTACACAAAGTAAAGTCCGGGCTTGGGGGCCGACAGTATTTGTTTTGTCAAAGCTACCGTATCCTGTTTTTCCATAACTTTTAAATAATCACACGCTCAGGCTTAAATCTCCGGGTTTTATCCATTTGAGTTTGCGCATCGCCTCGGATATGCCCAAAGAGAGCGCAGCGGGAAGTATGAAGTACATAAGCACTATCTTCAATATTACCGCCCAGATCGGCTCGCCCGCCTCGGTCATCACCGTAAAGCTCATTATCGGACCTATAAGTCCCGACGTGCCCATACCGGAGCCGACGGGGTTGCCCTGCATTTTTACAAGCAGCGTGGAGATCGGACCGAGTATCGCCGACGTCAGAATCGCCGGGATCCAGACGCGCGGATTTTTTATAATATTCGGCATCTGAAGCATACTCGTGCCTATGCCCTGAGAGATCAGACCGCCGACTTTGTTTTCACGGAAGCTGATGACAGCGAAGCCTATCATGTTCGCGCAGCAGCCGACCGTCGCCGCGCCCGCGGCTATGCCCGACAGACCGAGCGAAACGCCGATAGCCGCAGAGCTTATCGGAAGCGTTAAGAACATACCCATGAGGACGGATATGACTATACCCATTACGAACGGCTGCTGTTCCGTCGCCCAGTTGATTATGCCGCCGAGCCACGTCATGAACGTCGAAACGGGAGGACCGAGCAAAAGTCCCACGGCGGAGCCCGCGGTGATCGATACGAGCGGCGTTAAAATAATGTCTATCTTCGTTTTTCCCGCGACGAGCCTGCCTATTTCAATGCCTACGTAAGCGGCGATGAAAGCGCCGAGCGGCTCGCCCGGAGCGCGGAGGTTGATAAGACCGCCGTCGGTCAATATCGACCCGCTTATGATCTGCGACGCGTACGCGCCGACCATGCCGCAGACAGCCGCGGAAATGGTGACGAGCGCGGATTGCTTGTATTTTATCGCGACGCCGGCGCCTATGCCCGCGCCCATTACGAACTGCGCCGTTTTACCGACGAGAAGGATGAACTTGCCGACGGGTCCGGGGATATACGTTCCTATCTGCGCTACTATCGTACCTATTATCAGCGTGGCGAAAAGTCCCGTCGCCATGCCGGACAGACCGTCTATAAACAGCCTTTTGAGATACTCTTTGACTTTTTTCATTTATCTTACACCTCTTGTTTGAGTTTTTATACGGTATTATGTAGATTATACTATTATTTTATTTCAATGTCAAGCGTAAACAGTGCCGAAATTTGAATAAAAACCGTTGACAAAACGAATAAATTTTGATATAATACGGATAAACATATATTTTTCCCCATGAAAGGAAGGTAATAATGAAAAAACTGTTATCACTTTTACTTGTCATCTGTATGCTGCTCGCGTGCGCGGCGTCCGTTGCGGCGGTGACCGCGGCAAAAACGCCGACAGACGCAAAGAAGCTTACGTTCACGGATTCGGTAACAAGCTACCTGAGTAACGCGAACAGCGCGACGTACAGCGTAGTCAGCGACGATACGGACTCGGGCTGTTCGATACTTCTTCAGCCTAAAGCGCCTTATACCGACCCGTACGTATTCTTCAATTTCAAAAATTACGTAAATAGTCTCGGCCTGAGCGCAAGTGCGCCCACAGCCAATAACGTAAAATACGTAGTATTCAAGGTCAGACAGGAACTTTGCGCCAACAATATGTTTGAGATATTCTACTGCACGTCCGGTGGCGTCGGCGGCGCTACGGCCGGATACAGCGTCACGGCGTTATTCGAGCTGGGACTTGACGACTGGCAGTACGTCATATTCAACATGGAAGGCCGCAAGGGCTGGTCCGGCACTATCACGGGCTTCCGTATAGACTGGATGCAGAACGGCAGCTCTTCAAACGAGAAGATGTATATAAACGAGATAATTCTCGCAAAGGACGACGCGGAGCTTCAGACGTATACGAAGCCCGCAGAAAGCACAGGCGAGGATCTGCACGCTCTGACAGAGACGGAGCAGATGCTTGCGGATTACCTGCTCAAAAACGCGGTCGAGACGGCTCCCGCCGTATCGAACGAAAAGATAAACGCAGAGTACGAGGATGAAAGCCTTGTAATGTGGTTCGATCACTCATACTACAAGACGCCCGGCGAGACGGTGACGTCAAACGGACAGAACACGTATCAGATGCGCCTTGCCAAA
>CADBSB010000054.1 GCA_902797235.1 uncultured Ruminococcus sp.
AATGAAGACGTTCGCACCCCGGCGCTCACTAATGAAGCGAAGACGCCCGCGTTTTTTAATCAGCTCCGAAGGAGCGTCTTCATTAGCAAAGCGTCTTCATTTCTTCTTTAGCCCGCTTGCGGGCGTCTTCATTTTCGGCGCGAAAATAATCATTCAAAAAACATCCTTATGACGCCGCGCCGAGCCCCCGCCCTGCGTTTCTTAATTCTTAATTTACTTTCCTTCTCGCCTCTAATATCTCGTCCGCCAGCGTTTTCATGCCCTTTTTATCGGGATGTATGCCGTCAAGCGCGTCTACCGGCGTCGTATTCTTGTTCGCGTCGACGAAGATGCAGCCCTTCTCGCCCGCGACTTTCTTTATCCCCGCGACGTATTCGTCAAGGTGTCTTCCGCCTAAGCAGTACGGGAACTCCCATCCGGGCTCGCCGCGCATCGTCGAGACTGCGGGGGAGATACACCATACCTCCGCGTCGGGGTAATGCTCTTTAATGCGGTCGAGCATTATGCGGTAAGCGCCGCAGAACGACTGCCGCTCCTCCATATCGCCCTCGGCTTCTATCGGCGTGCCGGACGCCCAGTCGTTCACGCCCATGTATATCATTATGACGTCGGGCTTTCTGTCCCCGTCGCCGAGGAGCGACATCCTCTCGTCAAGGTACGCAAAGCTGCCGGGCGTGAAGTCCGCGTGATAGCTCACCGTACTGCCCGACCACGAGTTGTTTTTAAGGAGCTTGCCGCCTAAGCGCGAGATTATCTGCCCCCACCACGTGTCCTCCTCACGCTCTATACCCGCGAGCTTTTTGTTGTTTTCCTCGTAGTAAACGGCGTAACCGTCCGGTATCGAGCCTATGAGCGTGCTTATCGAATCGCCGACCACAGAAAAATATTTACCCTTGTAATCCATTTCAAACCTCCGTTTGTTTCTTTTTCTTTATTACGATAATGATTATCACAACAGCCGCCGCGCAGACGAGCACCGCCGCCAAAACTACCCACACCCACGGAAAACCGCTTTTTACCGGGGCGTCCTCGTCGCCGAGCGCGGGGATGATGACGGAATTTTTGTCCTCTATGTATATCTTGCCGTCCGCGTCCCTGAAATATCCGCCGCAGTCTGAACAGACGTAATATTCAATATTGCCGGTTTCTCTGTTCGTCGGCTGTTTCGCCTCGACCTTTGTCAGCGTGTGGCTGTGCGGGAACGTTATTTTTTTATAATTTTGCTCCGCAGCGTCCTTGTCGGGCTCTATAAAGCCTTTTTCGCCCGTGCCGTCCTCGTTTTCGTATCCGACGCCGCCGAATTTGCTTTTGATCGATACCGTCGACGCGGCGGTTTTGCCCGAAAGCGTTAAGGCGCCGCCGCTGAGATCCGCCGAGCCGCCGTTTACGTAAAGTCCCGTGCTGTGCTCAGCTGACGCCCCGCCCGCCGCGGTGAGAGCGCCGCCGCTCATGGAAAAATTGCCGCCGCAGTAAACGCCGTCGGAATACTGATCCGCCTTGTCTCCCGCCGCCGTCAGCGTGCCGCCGGTCACGGTAACGTTTTCACGGCAGTATATACCGCAGGAATAATCCGTTGTCTTGCCGCCTGACGCGGTAACGTCGCCGCCGCTTATGACAAAGTCTTTTACGCTGTAGATCCCGGCGGACCATTCGTCATCGTTGCCGGCCGCATTTATCACGCCGCCCGAAACGGTCACGCCGCTGCCGCATAAAGCTGCGGACCTCGGACTTGCGCCGGCGACCGATGCGTTTATTTCTCCGCCCTTTACCGTAAGCTCCCTGACCGCATAGACGGCGTAGCTCACGGCGCTCGCGGAGCTTCCCTTGACGGTCAGCTTACCCGTACCTGTTATAACGGCAATCGAGTTGAAAAACATTCCGTAACCCAGATCGGCGCCGCCCGTCTGAGTGACGACGTTTTCGCCTTTCAGTACAAGCGTAAGATCGCGGTCGCCGTCGTAGATTATCGCGGCGGCGGAGGTCTTGTCCTCATACGGCCATTCGGTGCCGTACCCCTCGTATCTGTAATTGTTGAGCGTCAGCGTATTCGTCTCCAAATCAAAGCTGACCGTCCCGTCGCCGAACAGATCGGCGGCTTTCTCCGGCGCAACGTACTCGCCGCCTACCCATAAATGAGTCGACTCTTCCTCCTCCGCCGAAACGCACACGCCGAAAGCGCAAATGAGTATAACGGCGGCTGATATTGCTGCGATCATCCTGTTTTTCATTTTGCAAGGACCTCGTACGCTCCTTTATTCTTTTTAATGAGCGCGTTTGACACCGAAAGCAGCTCGTCGTCGCTTACCGCGTTTGCGCGCCCCGTCTTTTTTATCTCAAACGGAATACCGTTGTAATCAACGGAGGATTTGAGAAAAATCGTTATCGCCGCGGACATATTGAGCCCCAAGTCGGAAAAAAGCCGTTCCGCGTTCCTTTTCAAATCCTCGTCGATTCTGACGTTCAAATTCGTAGTCGCCATGATTTTCATCTCCTTTCTCTTATTATTATATACCGAAAAAAGAAAATGTCAATACGTTATAAAGAAAATTTCTTTACAATAAAGGAAAAATAGCACAAAAACAGGGACGCCGACGTGCATATCTGGCGCCGCAAAAGCCCCGAAAGTTTGGGGGTTCACGGGCGGTGAGCCCAGAAGAAAGCAAAATCAGCCCGCCGAACGACGGTTAAAGCCGCCGTTCTGTGTAGGGGAGGGGTCTCCCCTCCCGCTTCTCGGTGTTCTCGCAGGAAGACGCCCGCGCACGTCTGACGCAAAAAAGACGCTTCCGTACAAGCGTATAAAAGCGTCCTTTATGCTTTTTCCTTTTTATTCAACGAACTGCGCGGCGGGGTACAGCGTCAAGACTATCGTCCCTTCCGGGAACATCCGCGTAAACGTGTAGCCGCCGTTTTCGGTTGTGTTAATAATGAATTTTTCGCCGTCAGCTTCGCAAAGATCCGCGAAGCGGCGGAGCTCGGAGCCCTGATAGCCTCCGCGTACGACGTAAGAGAGGTATTCCTCCGACGGCTCGCCCGACGGCGTGATCCTTATACATTGCCCGTTTATAAAATCATCGGGGCTTTCTATCCCGTATTCCCCGCTGTAAAGCGAATGAAAAGAGAGGTCTTCTTTGTTATAATAACCTATTTCATAAATTTTGTTTGAGCGGAACATGATTTTTAAATCGGAATAATAACGATCGCCCGCAGCCAGATACGTGTCGAACGGAAAATAAAGCCCGGAGTTTTCCTGCTTTTTCTTCGCGGGGTCGTACAGCGTTATAGTGCTGCCGCCGGACGTTAGGACAAGACTGCCGTCCTCTATCCTGCCCGTCCAGTCCGCGCCCTTCGGCGTGTGCCAGTCCGGTATCGTGACGGTGTTTGAGGCTTCGTTCCATTCAAATTTCGCGTCGGTGCGCGTCATCGTGTTCCAATCGTAGAATACGAGCGAAAAGTTGCCGCCGAACGAGATATCCAGATTTTCCGCCTCGTATTTCCACGGGATATTGCGGAAATCGAGCGCGTTTTTAAAATCGGGGCCGTTGTAGCCGTTATCGTCCGCCTTCAGCGCGTTATCCGATTTGTTGAAATCCGTTGCCGCGTCGTTTTCGGGCTTCAGGGTTATTCTGTCGCCGTGATTTTCGATCTTACAGACGCCGGCGAGCTCCTCCTGTATCAGATACGCGGTAAGCTGCCCGTCTTTGACGTTGTAGTAACCGTCGAATTTGTATTTATACGTGGATTTGTCCTTTAAAATATAGTACGAAAACGTTCCGTCGCCGTTGAATTGCAGCGCCTGCTTTACCTTTTCCGAAATATATAAGCCCGTATATTTCAGCCCCTCGCCTTCGGGTTTGGAAAAAACGTACTTGTATTTTTCGGGCGGCGCGGGCAATTCGTCGCCGTGATCGTATATAACGTCGTCCCGCGATACCCTGAGCGTAAACAGACCGCCCGCGGACAGCGCTTTTTCCGGATTTTCAGACGGACCGATAATAAATCCTGCGTTTTTTATCATCACCGCGCCGAAAACCATGCCGGCGACGAGCGTGAGCGCGGCGGCGACGGAGACGATCTTGATAAACAGCTTACGCTTTTTCGTCTTAGCGTCGGTCAAAGCGGAGGCTGCATCGGCGTACTTTTCCAAAATACCGTCGTCTATATTCGATATGGCGTTAAAAAGCGCTGTTTTATTCATTTGGCCGCCTCCTTTACGTATTTTTTGAATTTCTTTCGCGTCTTTGACAGTATGCTTCTGACGTGATTTGATTTTATCCCGTACTCAATTGATATTTCGTCGTGATTTTTAAGAAAATAGTACCGCTTTAAAAATATCCCCGCCTCTCTTGCGCCGAGGCTTTGCAAAAAGTTCTCCGTCACGGTCTTTAAATCTTTTTCGGATATTTCGGCGCCGTCGGGCACACATTCCGACAGCTCCCCGAAGATCACGTCGTTTTTGTCGGCGATATCATCGGGCAAAACGCCTAAAACGGCGGCGAGTTTTTCTATCGTCGGATAATCAGGCCGCCGCGCCCCGGTCTCCCACTTTGAGACGAGGTCGCGCGAAACGAACAACAGCTCGGCAAGCTCAGCCTGAGACATACAGCGGCCGACCCGCAGATCCGCTATCGTTTTTCCGATATTCAAACGCCCCACCTCCCTTTTCTTATTATATTATACACAAAAATCCGGATTTGTAAAGGGACAATACGCACCCGGCTGAAATTGAAATCCGTCCGCACAAGCGGACGGATCGGTCAGTCTTTATTATTCAATACCCGAGGAATTTTTTAAGATCCTTGTCAGGCAAAAGCTCCTTTTTGCCGAGCCCGAACGAGTGCTCCGGAACGATTTCCAGATAGCGGTCGAGGAATTCCTCGTAGGTCTTTGCCTCGAAACAGTACGGCGTGATGAAAAATTCCCTGCTTCCCCCGGTCGTACGGTCTCCGGCCGTTACGTTCACCTTGTAGTCGCCCGTCTGCAGCTTAGAGAAAACGTACCTTTCAAGATTCCAGCCGTGCAGATCGATATGCCCGAAACGGGGCTCGTAGCTGTCAACGGTTTTGTTCTCGCGCAGCGCCGCGCTCTGATAGTCATTTTCCACACACTTTATAAACCGCTCGGCGGATTCGGCGTCGTACACCGAAAACTCGCCTTCGTCCCGGTATCTTCTGACAAATTCCAGATCACCGTCGATGCGCTGTATGTCATACTGCCAGGTATTTTCAAGCATTTTTTTGTCAAGCCAGCGATAATCACGTTTGACGTTCTCATAAGCCTTTTCCAGATATACGTTTATGTCCGTGCCGAACTTGAATTTCTCTTCCGGATTTGAATTTTTGACCGCGTCGCGGGTATATCCGCACAGAAAATCGATGAATTCGTCTGACGTAGCGCCCTCGGTCCAGGGGATCACTATATCCGAATTATCATAATAGTTTTTGCTGATCCGGCCGAAAACGTACTTGCCGTGAAGAGGCGCGATCTGCCAGACCGGAGTTTTCTTCATCATCATCGGCAGAGTTGCCCAGTAAGACTCCCCACGCAGTTTTTCAAGCGCTTTTTCGTAATATACGTTTATATCCGTTCCGTATTTGAACAGCTCCGGATTCGTTGAGGGATTCCTGTTCAGCTTCTTTTCACGCTTTTTCTCGTTCTCGCGTTCCAGCTCCATCGCAAAGAATTTATCGGTACTGAGCGGCGTCCACGCCCACACATTTTCAGAGCCGTGGCTCGCCCGCGCCGACGAATAAATAAAAGCTCCCCCGGCTTTGTGCCGCCACTTGTTCCACCTGCCCGCCGCCAGACGTCCGTCGTTCATGATCAGAAGGCAGAATTGCCTCTCTTTCGGGCGTTTTCTGTCGCAAAATGACTTGAAGCCCTCAAACTGCACGTTGCGGTCGCCTTCTTCCTCTTCGCGGCCGAGGTTTATCCAGTTGACCCCTTCTTTTTCAAGGCTTTCGGTGAGGTCGTACCGGTCAAGAGAGTGCCATCTTGCCACCTCTTCGGATCCCACCGTGTCGGCGGTCCCGCGTAAAAAATAGCCTTTTGCGGTACGCTCGTTCCCCGACGGATGCCAGCCGCCCGCGGTATAGTCCCCGTTTTTCAGCTCAAGCAGACAGTATTCTCCGTACTGCGGCATATCCTTGTCCGAAACGTCGTGAAATTCGTTAAATGACAGTCTCAGAACTTTATGATCGACTTTAAACATAATTCTCCTCCGTTTTATTTCATTCGCCGTACGAGGATTCAATTTCTATTATCATATTATTTATCCCTTTTTATAAATAAATGCGAAAAAACGCCGTCGGGATTCCCATACGTGTAATGATAGGCGTTATAGCTTGATTTGTCTTCATCCGTACCGTTTGTTTCACCGAAAATATCGGCAAATAACCGCTTCAAAAGCTCGTCATCGGTTGAATTATCGAAAAAAACGGTGCTTTCGGTACAGTCATCGAATTTAAAGTACGGTTTGTTTTCCGCTTGAATAATAACCGCGCCGCGCTCGCGGCAGATTTTTGTAATTTTATCTGCAAGCGACGGGTGTTTTGTATTTTTGCATATATATCCGATAGATTTCATATTCATTTACGCGGCGCCGTTATCCGTTTTTTCTGTGCTTTTAAAACTGCCTAAAATGAACGACACGATTATCGCGGACCATTCGACTATGAGAAAAAGCACGGTAAAACGCGAGGATGCCGCTTTCGGTCCTTCCGGGAAAAACGTGGTTGGCGTTATGATTTTTGTAAAATACAGTATCTGAAACGTCAGAGCGCAGACGACGACCGCCGCGGAGATGATATAACATATCCTGACGGCGCCGACGGGTCTGTACCGAGCGAGCTTGTAAACGCTTCTCAACAAAGAGATTTCCTCTAATATTACAGGAAGCATCATAAAAATATAAGCCGGACCGACTATTGCTCTGTCTATCGGGTCGCTTACGTTTATCATGTCTTTTACAAGCAAAACGACCGATAAAACAAACGAAATAAATATTATTATGATCCCGATAATAACAATAACGCGGGTAATTTGGGTGTTTTTCATTTTTTATACCGTTTCCAAAGATCCGACAGATGTAAATCCGCCGCTTTCAATTCGTCAAGCGTGATGTCAATATACGACCACCGATAACGCTTTTGCGTGAAGCCGGACGCGCGAAGACCGAGATAAGAGTGAAAAAACGTGTGCTCCTTTTGCGGCACGTAAACGACGTCGTCAAGCTCAGAGCCTTTCAGTTTCCCGACGAAAAACTTTTCCGCGACGCCGAGCCTGTCTCTGAAAAAGCCCGAAATATAAAACGCGTTTGTCTCTTTTTCGTTTTCGACGCCGGTCAGCACCGTTGACTTGTCGGAGTCGAGAATCCGGCGTTTTAAAGAAAAATCTTTCGTGTCGTATATCGAAAGCGCCGTTTGCAGACAGTTTACATGGCGCTCGACGTTATAAAGCTCGCCGCCTCTATAACGAACGCAAAAAATACTTGCTCTCCGTCGATCTCGGCGGCTCCTTCGACGCTCAGCTGACAGCCGTTATAAATTATCAATTCAAAGAAGAAGACCCGACCGCCAGCGACGCAAGCCTTATAAACGCAAGAACGCCGTGCTGCGTTAAGTTTACGATCACGTGATCTTTTTTTATACCAGAAACGTTAAGCTTTACCCAATCGCGGCCTTGAAGCTGATACACGACGATATCGTCGCCGTCGTTCACTCCGCCGACGAAAAATTCCACTCTCGCGTTTGAAAAGCTCACCCCGGGAGTCGACGTTGCGGCGCAGTTTATGAGGTCGCCGTCGATGTCGGCGGCAAAATCCCTTGCTCTGTTTATCATACCGCCGGCAGGCGCGTTGACAAAAAACGATGCGTTTGATTTTACGCCGTTGATCTCGATCTTTTTTTCGGCGTATATCTCGCTGCCGTTATAACTCACGGAACCCGACCCGACGACCGGCGTAACGCCGTTGAGCGCTTCTTCCGTTTCGGTCCCCGTCCCGGTCAGATCTCCCTGCCCCGCCGCGCACCCCGCGGCTGTAACAATGAATATGAAAATAAATATAAAGCAAAGGAATTTTTTCATATACCCTCCTTACGTTTCGGCGCAGACTTGTTTTATCGCCAGATAAAGTATAGCACGAAATAAAGGAAAAGTCAAGAGTAAGGGGAGGAAAATGAAGACGTCGGCTTTGCCGACTAATGAAGAAGGCGCTTACGCGCCTAATGAAGACGTTCGCTTCGCTCACTAATGAAGCGAAGTCGCCCCCGTTCCTAAATAAGCACCGCAGGTGCGTCTTCATTAGCGAAGCGTCTTCATTTCTTCATTAGCCCCGCCGGCCCATTCCCCAAAACTCGACAAGCTCGTTTCGGGGTCCCCGAGGGTGGGGCGACTTCATTGAAAAATCCTCGCGTATAGCGAGGATTTTTCTGTGTTTTACGGTCGGTTTAGATACGAAATTTAGATAATTCCAAAGGTCTGACACTCAGATAGTATCCGGTCCAGTTTAGGACGAATCGATTTGGCAAAATAAGATCCGGAAGTAACGTTATTGATGAGCGTTTCATCAATTTGAAAAACATCAATAGGGAGACCGTTCAATGCCGTGTTCTGCCTGAGCAAATTAACGGTGATTCTTGAGCGATCCGGAGTATCATTTTGCGTTAGACAAATGAAATTGATCCCGAATTTCTTATATTCAGGGGTATTATCAAGTGATTGTCGGAATACGATCAAGCATCCTTTTGTTCTGTCTGAATTGATTTTGTAAAAAGAGTTTGTCTTACCGCTTCTGCGAAATCCGTGTTGTCCCAAATATCCGTCTGTTTGGGACACGACGGAGCCAAACCAATCATTCAAAGGAATTGAATCAACGCGTTTCAAATAATACAGGAAACTGTTATAGGTATAATGATCAGCATATGATTAACACCTTTTCTTACTGTCTGAATCGTTCTTTACTCTGCTTCGATGTAATAGTATTTACGCATCAAGTGTTTCTTGGGAGGCAGATATGGGCATTCTCCCTTTTTTCCGGAATAAAGGAGTGCTCCGCCGCCCCAATAAGAGGATAAAACAGTTATGTTCCCACGC
>CADBSB010000055.1 GCA_902797235.1 uncultured Ruminococcus sp.
CATAGCCTTCGCTATGACCTCGTGGTGGGAGCGGTGCGTACCGAATATGAAATCGTTTACGCCGAGCTCGTAAGCCTGACCGACAGCCGTCGCTTCCTCACCTAACGCAAGGTGGGAGGGACCCGGATATGTGAACTTTCTCTCGTTGTATTCGCCCTTCTTTTTAAGAGCAAGCAGCATTTCCTCAAATTCGCGGATCGCTACCATATCGGCATACATTCCGAGGAAATCTTCCTTTGAAAAATTGTCTTTCTCTTCGGCAACAGTCTTGTTGTACTCACAGACCTTTATGTCTTTGAATTTGATGGTACGTTTTTTGAACTGATCCTTAGGATTGACAAGCATTGACTTAGGCATTGTTGTACTTCTCCTTGTATATAAATTATTTTTTACATTATTATTGCGGTATTATTCGAATAACGCCTCGCGGATTATCTCACATACCGTCGGATGCGGGAATACGATCTCTTTGAGGTTGTCCACGGTCATTTCCGTCTCGATCATCATGGCTCCGCCGTAGATAAGCTCGGCGGCGTAGTTAGCGATAAGATGTACGCCTATAACTCTGTTGTACTTCTTGTCAATGATCACCTTGCAGATGCCGTCTCCGCCCTCGTTCTCGGCCAGATATCTGCCGCTGTACGCCATGGAGAGCTTCTTCACTTCTATGTCGTAGCCCTTCGCCTTAGCGGACGCCTCGGTCTCACCGACGCAGCCGACCTCGGGATTGGTGTAGATAACGGACGGGATAGCGTTGTATCTCATTCTGTCCTTCTTGCCGAGGATGTTGTTGACGGCTACCTCGCCCTCGCGGTAAGCGGTGTGAGCGAGCATTATCTTGCCGTTTATATCGCCCGCGGCGTAGAGACCCGGTACGCTCGTTTTCAGGTATTCGTCCGTGACGACGGCACCGCGTTCCATAACGGGATTGAGCGTTTCAAGTCCGTAGCCCTGCGTTACGGCTCGGCGGCCGATGGAGCAAAGCACCTTGTCGGCGGGAGCGATCTCGGACTTGCCGTCCGGCGTTTCGAACTGAACGCCCTCGGGAAGGACCGCGGTCACCTTGCAGCCGAGATTGAATTTGATGCCCTTCGCTTTGTAGTTGTTCAACAGTATCTTTGAAATATCCGCGTCCGTGGGGCCGGCGATATGATCGAGCATTTCGATTATCGTGACCTCGGAGCCGACGGAATTGTAGTAGGACGCCATTTCAAGACCGATGACGCCGCCGCCGATGACGACGAGCTTCTTCGGGATCTCCTGAAGGTCTAAGACCTCGCGGTTAGTCATGACGTAGCCCGTCTCGTACAGCTCGCGCAGACCGGGGATGGGCGGCATAACGGGCATGGAGCCTGTGCAGAGCAGCAGGTTCACGCCGCAGTACGTTTTGCCGTCGGCCTCGACCTTGAAGCCCTCGCCGTCCTTGCCGAGTATCTTGCCGTCCGCCATAACGACGGTGACGCCGGCGTGCTTTTCCTGCGCGCCGATACCGGAAACGAGCGTTTTCACTACTTTGTTCTTACGCGCAACAACAGCCTTCTGGTCTATGCTGCTGCCCGTTACGGCGACGCCGTATTTGTCGCCGTGCTTTGTGTAATCGTAGATCTTTGCGGAATATAAGAGAGCCTTCGAGGGGATGCAGCCTTCGTTTAAGCAAACGCCGCCGAGCGCTCTTTTTTCTATAAGAACGGTCTTCAAGCCGCCCTGGCTCGCTCTCAGCGCGGCGTTGTAGCCCGCGGGGCCGCCGCCTAAAATGATAAGATCAAAATTTTCCATAGTCATCACCCGTTATTTGCAGAGCAGAAGAGAGAAATTCTCAAGCGCGGTGCAAAGATCCTTTAAGAATCTCGACGCCGGTGCGCCGTCTACGGCTCTGTGGTCGTAAGTGAGCGACAGCGCCATAGCCTGATACGGCTTGACCTCGCCGTTGACGACCTTTACTCTCGTGGTGATCGTGTTTACGCCGAGTATACCCGTCTGAGGCGGATTGATAACGGGCGTAAAGGATTCGATACCGAAGGAGCCGAGGTTCGATATGGTGAAGGACGCGCCCTTCATCTTATCGGGTGCGAGCGTGCCGGCCTGCGCGGCTTTGGCAAGCTCTTTCGCTTCTTTGGAAATTTCGGCAAGCGATTTCTTGTCCGCGTTCATTATCGTCGGAACGAGAAGTCCCTTTTCCGTGTCAACGGCAACACCGAGATGAACGCCCGTGAACTTGCGGAGAACGTCGCCTTCAAGCAGATGAGCGTTGAGGTTTGCGTGCTCGGGCTTTGCAAGAATTCTTGAAACGGCGTAAAGGATTATGTCGTTCAAGGTGATGTTCGGCAGACCCAGAGCCTCGGCGTTCGCTTTCAGCTTGGCGCGGAACGCCATGATCTCCGTCGCGTCGAACGAGGACGTGTTGGTGAGCTGAGCCGTCGTTGCAAGAGAATTGAGCATGTTCTTTGCGATGGCGCGGCGTACGCCGGACATCTTCTCGTCAACGTATTCGGCCTTCTCTTCCGCTTTCGCGGGTGCTGCTGCGGCTGCGGGTGCCGCGGCGGGCTTGTCTATGTCCGCTACGGAGAACTTTCCGCCTATGCCGGAGCCGGCTTCGCCTGCGAAGGCGTCTGCGGCGGCATACGTTGCGCTCGGGCCGTTTTCGATCAGGCGTCTTACGTCGGCTTCACAAACTCTGCCCTCCGCGCCTGTCGGAACGGCGAATCTGTAATCCACGCCGGCCTTCTTTGCAAGAGCCTTTGCGCGGGGCGACGCGGGAACGAATCCCTCGGGTGCCGCGACGGGTGCCGCAGGCGCGGCGGGAGCCGCTTCAGCCTTGGGAGCTTCAGCCTTGGGCGCTTCCTCGGCGGGCTTTGCAGCCTCCTTCGGAGCCTCGGTGCCCTTCAGCATATCGGGTAAAAACTCTTTTGTTGATTCGCCGGGCTGTCCTATGACCGCTATGTTGGTCATTATCGGTATCTCCGCGCCCTCTTCAAAGAAGACGTCGATCAGAGTACCGGATGCGGGAGCCGGTTCGTCCGTGGTGGTTTTGTCAGTTTCGTAGGTGAAAAGGACTTCACCTTCCTTGACTTCCTCGCCCTTTTTTTTGTGCCATTCCGTCAATATGCAGCTTTCGACCGATATACCGACGTTAGGCATCAATACGGGTGTTGCCATAAGTCATTCCTCCTGTTTTTGTAAACACTGCCGTGTTTCTATTTTGCATACACTATAATAATATAGAAATAAGCAATATTTTTCAAGCGCGTAATGTAAAAATTGTTAATTGAATTGTTGAAATATTTATATCGGCCAAGTCTTCCCCCGTTGGGGAAGGTGGCACGCGTAAAGGGGTTCCCCGCCGCGAACCGGTGAGCGGTGGGGGTTCGCGGATTGCGGTGGATGAGGCGAACACCGGCTCCGCAAACACACGGTCGAGGCTGTTATATAAACGGGTCGTCGAGGGCGCCGACCCCTACAGGGGGAGCGACGGGTCGTCGAAGGCGCCGACCCCTCAAGTCTATGGCTTGAGCGGAGGGGCCGGAGGGTTCCCCGCGTGACACGGTCACGCGGGGGTTCCCGTAGGCGAATATAACTCGGCTTTGCCGAATATAACTTGCGAAGCAAATATAACTCGCCGCAGGCGAATACAGTTGAAAAAAGGGGATCGCTCCCCTTTTTTCACATCTCCGGCGTCCAGTAATGCTGTCCGTATATATCGGTGAAGCGATAAACGGCGCTTACCTTTGAGCCCTCGGGCAGATATACGTTGCTTACCTGAAGCGTGCCGCCGACGGTTATCTGTTCTCCGAGCAGATAGCTGTCCCTGAAGCTTCCGTCGTAGCCGTAGTAATCGCAGAGGAAATCTATTTTATCTCCCTGCTGAAGCTCCGTGAGCTCCTTTGCTATCGTATCCGTCTCGCCGTTCTTATAATCGAATCTCGCGCCGGCTATATATCCGTTCGGGTTGTTGTTGTCAAACACGACTATGAGCTCGGCTCTGTCGCCGTTCAGGAGCACCGGGATCCTGCCGGTTATTTTGTACTCCTTAGAGCTCTTCCAGTACGTATCTGTATGATAATACGCGACGACGTGGTTGTTTACGGCAAGCCACGTTCCGTCGTACTCGCCGACGAGGTTCCAGTCCTTATCAAAATCGAATTCGTTGTCAAGTCCGAGGTCTATATATCCCTCTCCGTCGTCCAAGAACACGTTCTTTTCAAGGTCGGAGACGAGCTTCCACTGCTCCGCGTCGAGCGTCATTACCTTTTTGCCGTCCGACATTTTCCATTTGAGCTTTGAGGCGTCAAACTGGTTTTTGGCGACGTATGACGAGGCGGCGTTCGTGTCGAGCACCTGCAAGTATTCCGAATCCTTGCCCGCGGAATTCAAGAAGCTGCCGAGCAGGCTCGATATTATGTCCTCCGACTGTGTGCCGGACGAGGTGAACGTTCCGAGCAGTGACGATAACGGCGACGTCGTTCCGCCGGACGCGGTCTGTCCCGTCGTTTCATATCCGGCGAACTGCTTGATGCACTCCGCGTACTCCTTATCCATTCCTATCTGGTTATACGTCGCGACCGCCGTATCGACCTTTGACGGGTTGTTGTACGGGAAGTATATCGACAAGCCGTATGAATTCGTCATCTGAGAGGACGTGCGGTTGTATTTTACCGCGGAAAGTATCTTTTCCGCAAGCGCGGTGCCCTCTTTTGTTTTGAGGTTCTTTGCAAAGTGGACGAGGTCCACGAGGTCGCGCTTTGACGATACCGCGAACTCCCTCGTGCTGCTCCTCGCGTCCGATACCGCCTTGTATTCGTTTGACTTTATCATCGACGTCGTCGACGAGGCGAAGTCTTTAAGGCTCTGCGGCACGGTGCTCTGAAGCTCCGCGAGGTCGATCAGCGAAAGCGTTGTCTTGCTTCCGGAGTTCTTTTTTGCGCACGTATCCGTGTAGTCGTCTATTATCTTTTTGCCGAGCTCGGTCGTCGGCATGGACGTATTCCTCGACAGCTCGGTGAGCCAGTTCGTGTAGTACCATCCTATGCCGGGCTCCGTCTCCTCGCTCGCTATGAGATAGTCGGCGTGCTTTGTGAGCATAAGCGCGTTTTCCGTCGTAGCCATAAGACACGCGTCAAATCCCACAAAATCGAATTTGACGCCGGCGTTCGTCAGCGCGGTATTGATCGAGCCTATGCCCATGGCGCCCTTCGAGGTGTTCAGCTGGTCGTAGCCGAAGCCGCCGTTCGTTCCGCCGCCGTGATCCCAGAGGATAAGCTCGTATCTGTTAGCGGGATAATTGTCCCTGCAATACTTTATAAACGACGTGAGCGTCGCGGAATCCGTCATAGCGCCCGTGCCGTAATTGCTTTCAAGACGTTTGAGACTGTTTTTTTCTATCTTATATATCTGATTTACCGAATTGCTTATGCCGGAGGTCTTCCATTCCTTGCAGCCGCCGGTCAGGACTATCACGTTCACGTCGTCGGACAGCGCGGCGTTCGTCATCTCGCGCAGGTCGTTCGACGCCATGCCGCTCTTCGATTCAAGGTCGGTGCCGCAGAGATAGACCATTACGGTTACCTTATCCGTGTTCGCACCCTTTATAACGGTATATCTGTCGCGCGTGCCCGCTGCGACGGTCGTGTTCAGCGACGATTCATTGTTCGCGCCGTCCGACCAGCCCGTCGAAACGTTTGCCGAGGTGAAGTTCGACAAAACGCTTGAAAGGTCCGTTCCGCCTATAAGGCCGCCTATGTCTGTTTCCGTGCCGCCGCCGAACAGATTGCTTATTATGCCGGACAATCCCGTGCCTCCGCCGATGAGTACGACGACTACGGCTATGATTATGCCTATGAGCTTGCCTCTGCCCGTGCCGGCGCGCATCGTGCCGTTGTCATATCCGTCCGTTCCGGTCCTTCCGGAATATCCGCCCCGGTTTCCGACGGGTCCGTTACCCGTGCCGGTACCGCGGCGGTACGCGCCGTAGCCCTGCCCGGTAACGTTCTTTTCTCTTCCGCCCGGTCTGTTGTTATTGTTATCGTCAGCCATTTTGATACCTCCGTACCGATATATTACGTATATTTTACACCAAAAATTTGAAAAAAGCAATATTAAAACCGAAAAAACAGGTGTGTCAGGATAAAAAATACGTCATATAATAATAACGGCGCGGCGCAAAGCCGCGTACGGAAAGGATCTTTTCATATGGCAGAATTTACCAACAGAGCGACATTGATCTACAACAACACAAGGACGTTATCGAACATGACGACGGGATTTTTGTCCGAAAGCCTTACGGCGGACAAAAATTCGCTGCAGCAATCCTATACCGCGGGCGACAGGATAACGTACGTCGTATCGCTCATAAACTCGGGTCAGACGGACTATGAAAATCTGACCGTCACGGACGATCTCGGCGCGTTCACGCCCGCGGGAGGAACGGCGCAGGTGTATCCGTTAACGTACGACGACGGCTCCGCCGCGCTTTACGTAAACGGTGCGGTACAGACGCCTCCCGTTCCGCAGACCGCCGAGCCCCTCGTTTTCACCGGGATCAGCGTACCGGCGGGCGGCAGCGCGGTGCTGATATATTCCGCGCAGGCAAACAGCGCGGCGCCGCTTTCGTCCGGCAGCTCGATCACGAACACGGCGACGGTATCGGGCGCCTCTCTCGGCGAGCCTCTTACCGCGTCCTGCACGCTGAACGTAAGCGACGCGCCGTATCTGACGGTCGAAAAAACGCTGTCTCCCTCGATGGTATCGCCGGGAGAGAGCATAACATACACGTTTGTGATAAGTAACTATGGCAACGCGGAAGCCGACGCTTCGGCGGACGTTTCGATAACCGACACGTTCTCGCCCGTACTTACCGGACTTACGGCGACCTTCAACGGAGCGGCGTGGGTTGTCGCCACGGATTACACGTACTCCGAGACGACGGGCGAATTCGCGTCCGTTCCCGGCGTTATAACCGTACCCGCAGCGACGTACGTGACGGGACCCGACGGCACCGTGACGACCACGCCCGGCACCGCGACGCTGGTGATCGAAGGAACGGTGGCGTAATCCCTCTTGTTTGCGGCAGCAAACATATCGAACAAACCGCAAGGTTTGTATATCGAATGCCCGTGGCATATATCGAACGCCGTCAGGCGTATATCGATAAGACAAGTCGATATATCGGCTTACGCCGATTCGATATGTTTTGCTCGACGCAAAACTCGATATGCGCTTCGCGCTCGATATGGCTTCGCCGAGCATTAAGAAAGCCCGAAGCTTACGGACAGCGCTCCGTCGACCTCTGACATGAGGGCGTCGTCTATATGACCTATTTTTTCCTTTAACCTCCTTTTGTCTATCGTCCTGACCTGCTCGAGCAGGATGACGGAATCCTTTGACAGACCGCATCCCGACGTCACTCCTATGTGCGTCGGGAGCTTTGTTTTCGATATCTGGCTCGTTATCGCGGCGGCGATGACCGTGGGGCTGTATCTGTTGCCCACGTCGTTCTGTATTATAAGTACCGGGCGCAGTCCTCCCTGCTCCGAGCCTACGACGGGCGAAAGATCCGCGTAATAAATATCTCCTCTGCTTACCTGCATTTTTTGCTTCTCCTTTTCATATTCCTTTGCGGGAGGGGAAACCTCGCCTGCAACGATATTCTTTCCATTTATATCCGCATCTAACGCAAAAAGCGTGATTTTTTAAAATTTTCCAAAATTATTGCCGCGGGGCTTGAAAACGGCGTTATCATATGATATAATAATGAAACAAAATAAAATCACGGAGCGATAAAATGGAAAACACGCGTACGGCGGGCAGAGAAAAACTCATCGCCATGATAAACGAGATAGAAAAAGTAATCGTCGGTAAAAGAGAGCAGATAGTTCTTCTTGTGACGGCGCTTCTGTCGGGCGGTCACGTTCTTATAGAGGACGTTCCCGGCACGGGCAAAACCACACTTGCGGCGACGCTTGCCGCGGTCTGCGGCCTTTCCTTCAAGCGCGCGCAGTTCACGCCGGACGTCATGGCGTCCGACATAACGGGCTTCAATATGTATAACCGCCAGAAGGAGCGTTTTGAATTCATAGAAGGTCTTGCGATGTGCAACATCATGCTCGCGGACGAGATAAACCGCGCCTCGCCGAAAACGCAGTCGGCTCTGCTTGAAGCGATGGAGGAGGGCAACGTCACGGTAGACGGCAAATCGTACCCCCTGCCCGATCCGTTTTTCGTCATAGCTACGCAGAACCCGACGGGCTTCGTCGGCACGTACCCGCTGCCAGAGGCTCAGCTCGACCGTTTCTCCGTCAGGCTTTCGCTCGGCTATCCGCAGCCGTCCGAGGAGGTGCGCATCATTTCCGAGCGCCGCGGCAAAAACCCGCTTGAGGACGTGCGCAAGGTAACGGACGCGGACGAGCTCAAAACGATGATAAAAGAAGTCTCCGAATTATACATAGACGACAGGATATACGAATACGTCGTAAACCTCGTATCGCAGACGCGCACGTCCGAGGATCTGCTCCTCGGAGCGAGCCCGCGCGCCTCGCTCATAATTTCGAGGATGGCGCAGGCGACGGCGTACATGATAGGCAGAAGCTACGTCGTGCCCGAGGATATAGCCGGCGTGTTCATCCCCGTGGTGTCGCACAGGATCCAGCTGAAGCGCGAGACAAAGCTTTCCGGCGTGACCGCCGAAAAGATACTGTTCGATATAATAAAGAAAACAGCCGTACCGTTAATCTGACAATGAAAAACAAAAGCAAGTTCAGGCCGCAGAAAAAAAGCTTCAAGCTTACGTCCGCCTTCGTTGTGTGGATAGCGGTGTTCGTTGTCGCCGTCGTGTTCACGCAGGCTCTGCGCAATTCCGTATCCTTTATATTCATCATAGTGGTCACGGCGCTTCCGTTTGCGGATTTAGCTTACGGCTTCCTCGCCCGCAGCGCCGTTACGGCGGATCTGAAATGCAGCGCGGAATCCGTTGAGAAAAACTCGCCGGTGCCGATAACGCTTACGGTAAAAAACAAATATATAATACCCGTGCCGTTTACGGAGGCGGAGCTTATTCTGCCGGACGCGAACGCCCTGTCGAGCGTCGATTCCGTCATAGCCGCGCCTCTTCCGTCCAAGGGCGAGTACGTTTACGACAAAAACGTGTCGTTTTTATACAAGGGCGAATACAGCTGCGGGATCAAGGGCTTATACGTTTACAGCCTTTTCCGTTTTTTCAGATTCAAGCTCGATCAGAGCAGATGTAAAAGCATAATCGTTCTGCCGCAGCGCGTCACGGTCGACGACATACCGCAGAGGTACGTAAACGAAACGTCCGCCGTGTCGGGCGCGCCGGTAAAGGGCGCGGACAGCGCGGAGATAACGGAAATAAAGGAATACGTGCCGGGCGACCCGATAAGGAACATACACTGGAAGCTTTCCACAAAGGCGCAGGAGCTTATGACAAAGCACTTCGGCTCCGAAAACGGGCTCTGCACCTGCGTCATCTCCGATTCCGGCAGATTTTTCAAGCCGAATCCGGAAAAGACGAACGATATAAACGAATACTGCGACGACGCCGTGTGCGAGCTTTGCTGCTTCGCCGCGTCGGAAAGCCTGCTGAAAGGCAGGACAACGTCGCTCGTCTACCCCGACGACCGCGGGCAGAAGATAACGCGGAAAACGTTTGAGGAAAAACCGGCGTTTGAGGAATATCTGCCGGCGTACGCCTCGGCGCGCCTGACGACGCCCGTGCCCCCGAAAAAGCTTATGGAATATTCGATAGAGGGGACGGACAACGACATAATCTACGTCACCTCACAGCTTACCGGGGAAAAAGTCGCGGCTCTGAGCGAGGCGCAGTCCGTAAACCGCGCCGTCACGCTTTTACTGTTCGAGCCGTTTTCAAGGCTTGAAAACGCCGCCGAGGTAAAGGCGAAGAACGACGCGCTGATAAACGAGCTTGCCGCCGCCAACGTCGGCGTGCGCAGGATAAGCGAAAAAGAGTTATCATAATGAAAAATAATAAGAAAGAAAAAGACAGCGGGCTGATCAGCGCTTCAAGCGTGGGGCTTGTTCAGAAAACGGGCGTACCGGGGATAATTTTCGGTATGCTTTGCCGTTTTGCCGTCGCTTACGTCGGCGTATGCGGCGTGTGCCTCATGCTTGACGACGCGTTCGGCTTCTTCAACGGGGCCTCCGACCCCGGCCGCGTGTTTTTTCTTTCTTTTGTCTTTTGCGCCGCGTTCTTCCTGTTTTTCACGGCCGCCAACACAAACGGCGTGGCGTTCGGCCTCGCGGCGCTCGCTCTCGTCGTCGCGCTCGTCGTAATAGATATGCAGAACGGGTTCCGCCACGCGGTCGTCAACATACCGCTTTCGGCGTGGAACCATATACTTACGCGGCTCGATTCGCTCGGCTACACGTCGCTGAACGGTCTTTTGTCGACGATACCGGAGACTAACCCGCGCACGGCGGACGGTATGTTATACACTCTCAAAGCGTTCCGCTCCTTTATCGCGCTCGTATCCTTCGTATTCGTGTCCTGCACGTACAAAAGGGTGAGGGTGGTCCCCATCATCATAACCGCGGGCATAGTCATGACCGTGACGTTCACGTACAACATCCTTACGAACAATATCGGATTTATGCTGACCGTTTCGTCCGGTCTCGGCATAGTCGTTATGAAATACAGCGACGTTTTCGCAAAGTCCGAGCGGCTGGCGGACAAAAAAGCCAAGCTGCGCTTTTTCGCAAAGCGCCGGCTCCAGGTCACGCACGCGTCGACGCGCGGTTTCGCGTCGTTTATCGCCATGGCGATCGTCTTCTCGATAGCGATATATCCGGCGATAATGATAAACAGACCTTTCCCGGAGCTTACGGTGTTCAGCAACTTCATGGAGGACGCAAGAGACTTTCTGGGCTCCTATCTTACGGTCCAGGGCGGCGCGGGCGACGATTCGGACGCGGCGCACAAAAGCACGCAGCCGACGCCGCGCCAGTATAAGAACAGGCGCGTAATGACGGTCAGCGCCTCGTCCTCCTCTCCTCTGTATTTACGCGCGTGGGCGGGCGAGGAGTACAGGAACAATCAATGGTATTCGGCAAGGGACAACTCCGCGTCGATTCTGCCCGAGCAGATAACGGAGCTGTTTTATACGATAGTTGACGTTGACTGTAACGTCCTGTCAACGCAGTACCTTGCGGACACGGCGACGATGAAGCGCGGCTTCGTAAAAGAGTTCGTTACGGTAAAGAGCACGTCGCTGCGCGGTTACAGGGGCTATCTGCCGAGCCGCTTTTCGACTATCTACGGTCTGACAGACCCGTCGGACATGAACGCGAAATACGTTGCCGGCTATACGCTGATGAACGGCACCGGCATGGCTGACGTCTCGATGAAGGACGCGTATTACGGCGCCGTCTCCTACGCGCCGAACTACAAGAGCGTGTCGCTCTCGCGCCTTGACAAGGATATGACCGTATACAGGCTTGTACGTCCTTATATTTATCAATATATCGTGCAGCGTCTGTATTCGGGCATCGGCACGGACGAGGTCGAGGAATGGCTCAGGGAAGCGAAAAAGCAGATACTTGATGACGCGGCGGCGGCGGGCGTCGACATACCGGCGGGCTGTCTGATAAACCGCATAGCCGATATGAGCAACAATGACCTGGAGAAGCTGTATAATCTGATGAACGAGGCGGATCAGTACGAGGCGCGCGTTTATTCGACGTGCCTGTCCGTACCGTGGAGCGAGCAGAGCGCCATATCTGACGCCGCGTCGCAGGCGTTTTCGGGTCTCAGAATAAACGGCGTTGACGTGTTCGATATAGATATAAGCTCGAGCAGTATATTCGATCCGGAGTCGTCATACTACCTCTACGGTCTGCGCTTCTCCGACGTTTACACCTGCGCCGACAAGGCGGCGAGGTATCTTGCAAAAACGTGCGAGTACGAGCTTGAACCGCACGGTTACGACCAGAACGGCTATTACGCGAGCCAGTTCCTTACGACCGCGAGAAACGGCTACTGCGTGCAGTACGCCACGGCGGGCGCTCTTATGCTCCGCTGCGTCGGCATACCGACGAGATACGTGGACGGCTACCTTGCGTCCGATCTCTCCTACAGCGGCGGCGCTTATACCGGCACGGTATACGACAGAAACGCCCACGCGTGGGTAGAGGTATATATAAGCGGCTACGGCTGGATGACGTTTGAAATGACGGGACCGATGATGGAAGGCATTTACGCCTCGTCGACGCCGTCCGTTATACCGGACGACACCACATCCCCCGTCACGACGGACATATATACCGACACGGAGACGACGAGGGGTACAGACACCGTGACGACCGACATACCCGGTTCAAACACCGACACGACAGATATAATATCCGAAACGACGGGACCGGTAACGCCCGGCGACAACACGGCGAAGCGCGTGATAATAACCGTCGCCGTCATATTCGCCGTACTGCTTCTGATCTCGACCGCGGTGTATCTGTACCTGAGAAAAACGACGGTAAGGCACAGGAAATTCATGAGGCGGCTCGAAAAAGCCGCGGCGGGCGGCTCGTCCGAGCCCGGACGCGACATAGACCGCGCGGGCAAATACATACTGTTCCTGTTATCGCTTTCAAAGCTCATACGCGGCAATAACGAGCTTATGACGGAATTCGTTTCACGCGTCGACGCTCTTACGGGCGGCGACCCGGGCTTTTCCGGCGCGGCCGGGGCGATGCAGAAAAACTCCTTCGGTCACTGCGCCGACGAAAACGACGCGAAGGACGCCGCGGAATACGCGCTGTACCTGCGCGCGTTCACTCTGCGCCGCCTGTCCGGTTTCAATAAATTCTATTTTGTGAAATTGAGGAAGCTGATATGACGCTTGACTTAAAAGCGGTGACCGAAATGAACGGCACCTCTCTCGCCTACGCGGGCGACGCGGTAGTGGAGCTTTTCGTCAGGACTTCCCTGTTATCCCTCGGCGTGACGGACACGGGGCGGTATAACGAGCTTGCGCTTCACTTCGTCACGGCGCGCGCGCAGTCGGAGGCGTACGCTAAGATAGAGCCGGAGCTGTCCGACGGTGAAAAGGAGATACTGAAACGCGGCAGGAACGCCAAGCTCACTCACCGTCCGAAGAACCAGACGCAGTCGGATTACCGCCGCGCCACGGGCTTTGAGGCGCTTATGGGGTACCTGTATCTGACCGGAAATGTAAAAAGAGCCGAAGAATTGTTCAAAAAAGCATATATAGATATAATCGACGGTATTGCACACAAGAACTTATAAAAAAATTTACAAATAATATCCGCTGAATTGTATTGACAAAATAAGGCATTTTATAATATAATAAGCGTTGCCTGCCGACAAAGGCAACGGCGCATATTTTTAATTATATCGATGCGTTAATCGGGGCATCGGGATATAATATATCAATCCGTAAAAAAGGAGGCAAAAAAGATGCTCAGAACATACCAGCCCAAGAAGCGTCAGCGCAAAAGAGAGCACGGCTTCAGAAAAAGAATGGCTACCGCTAACGGCAGAAAGGTTCTTAAAAGAAGACGCGCAAAAGGCAGAGAAAGACTGACCTATTGATTCGCTTGATTTGGCTTTACGCCGCTGTTAAACCTCTGCTAAACAGGGGTTTTTTAGTTAAAACTTTTTAGTTCCAGATGAAATATTACACGCTTAAGGAAAATCATCTTTTCGCAAAAGCTTACAGGAGTACAAAACGTGCCGGCGGAAAATATATAAGCGTTTACGTTATGCCCGATTATCATGCTGCGCGTTTACAGCGGGCCCATCCACTCAAATTGAGGATCAACCGTGTCGGTATATCCGTCACGAAAAAGCTCGGCGTCGCGGTCAAGCGTAACCGTGTCAAACGGATAATACGCGAGGCCTATTACAAAGCATTGAAAACGTATGATATGAAGACCGGCCGAATAATCGTCATCGCGGCAAGGACCGCCGCCGTTTATGCGAAAACGGACGATATTTACAGGGATCTGGCCGCCGCGCTGATACAGCTCGGCGTCGCGTCGGAGAAGGAAGGTACCGAAGGATGAGCAGAATATTCATGTTTTTGATCGACTTCTACCGGAAATACCTCTCCGGGCTGAAAAGCCACCCCACCTGCAAATATTACCCCACTTGCTCTGAATACGGCTATGAATGTATCAAAATTCACGGATGGTTCATAGGGTCTTTTCTCGCGCTCTGGCGCATACTGCGCTGTAACCCGTTCAGCAAAGGCGGCGTCGATTACCCGCCCGAAAAAAGATTAAAGATGATAAGACCGAAAGAAAAGTCTTAAAACGAAAGGATGAACTGATGAGTACCATTCTCGGATATCTGGCGGAAGGACTTAAATATCTGATGATCTTCTGCGACAAGATAAGCGGTCAGAACTACTGGCTGTCGTTATTCCTGTTCGCGCTTATAGTAAAGCTGATCCTCTTTCCGTTCGGTATCAAACAACAGAGAAGCCAGCAGAAGCTGGCAAAGCTACGCCCTAAGGAAGAGGCGATAAGAAGAAAATACAGGGACAGAAACGACCAGGAATCTCAGCGTAAGATGAACGAGGAGATCCAGGCGATGTACCGTGAGGAAAAGTACAGCCAGTTCGGCGGCTGTCTGCCCATGCTTTTGCAGATGCCCATACTTTTCTCGCTTTACTACATCATTCAGAACCCCCTGCACTACCTCTGCCAGTTCGGCAAGGGTCAGATAGAGGTCATAATGGAGACCTTCCACAGACTGACGGGCTACGCAAGCGCGTCGACATACCAGAACCTGACGATAAAAGCGACGAGCTTTTTATCGGACGCGGCTAACCGTCAGGCGCTGATAAACGCGCTGCCGGTAGACGGCTCCGTTCCCACGGGCGCGGTGAGCGCGGCGGGCACGGCGTTCGCAAACTACGCGGATTTCAGAGCGGACCTCGTCACGCAGCTCACGGAAAAGAGCTACCCCAACTTCAAGCTGTTCGGATTTATCGACCTGTCGGTAACGCCGAGCGAGCAGATCTGGTGGTATATCTTAATACCGATAGTAACGTTCGGCATACTGCTTCTGACCGCCAAGCTGCAAAAGAAATTCACGTACCAGCCGCTCTCCGCGGAGCTTCAGCAGAAGAACTTCTCGATGAAGCTCATGGAATACATGATGCCCGCCATCTCCGCGGTGTTCGCGTTCTCGCTGCCGTCAGCTCTGGCGCTGTACTGGATCTACCAGAACATACTCGGCTTCGGCCAGCAGGTGATACTCGCCAAGATGTTCCCCACGCCCAAAATGACGGACGCGGAGATCAAGGAAGCGCTGCGTGAAGCCGACAGGCAGGAATACGAGCGCAAGAAGGCCGAGGAAAAACGCAAGAAATCGATCCACGAGGAAGACGTGGCCATGTCCGAGGCCAACCACGGCACCGGTATACCGGAGGGCTGGGTAGAGCCTATGGGTCCGTCTTCGGCAAACAAAGACAACCCCTCCGCGCAGTCGGGCAAAAAGCACAAGTCCATACAGCGCGCGGAAATGAAAAAGGATAAAAAGGAGGACGAGTGATACTCGCCCGGGTAGGATATGAAGAAAGAAATTATTAAGACCGCTCCTACGGTGGAAGCCGCGGTCAAGGCGGCTTGCGACGAGCTCGGCGTTACGGAAAACGACGTATCGTACGAGATACTCGTACAGCCCAAAAAGGGATTTTTGGGAATAGGCTCCTCTGACGCGAAGGTAAGGATAGAATACACGATCAAACCGTCTTTATCCGCTCTTGATTTTGCAAAAACGCTGCTCAAAAACATGGAGATCGAGGCCGAGGTCAAGACCGACGTGCGCGATAACGGCGAATATCTCATCAATATCGACGGCGAAGAGGCCGGCGTTCTGATCGGCCACCACGGCGAGACGCTCGACGCCTTGCAGTACCTGTGCAATTTAGCGGCGAACAAGAAGGAAAACGAGGACGACGACAGAGAGTATACAAGGATAGTCGTCGACATTTCCGGCTACCGCGCAAAGAGAGAAGAAACGCTCCGCACGCTTGCGAGAAGAACGGCGGAAAAGGCTCTCAAATACAAGCGCAGCATTTCCCTTGAACCGATGCCCAGCCACGAGAGACGCATAATCCACTCCGAGGTGCAGAAGATAGAGGGAGTTACGACGAACTCGATAGGCACGGAAAACAACAGAAGAGTTGTAATAATACCGGAAAAGAACTAATGATGCAGGGCGGGCGAGCAATGCTCGCCCCTGTTTAGTTATATTCGGCTGACGCCGAGTTATATTTGCTTCGCAAGTTATATTCGCCTTCGGCGAGTTATATTTGGCTGACGCCAAGTTATATTCGCCTTCGGTAACCCCGGCGCGGTCCCCCTTCCCCAAAAGGGGAAGGTATAAAAGATCGCTGGCACCTTATAATATATAAAACGCGCAAAATGAAGTGCGGGCGGCGGCAAAATGCAAAAAAGAGGGTCTGAGAAAAATTTTTTGAAGAAATTTGCAAAAAGGGCTTGACAAAACTTCAAAACTGTGTTATACTCTCCGCAACAACCGTTGACGGAGACGAGTAACGTCGGTCGATTCGGTACAGCGAGCCGCGGATGGTGTGAGCGCGGAGCGATAGTCGATGTGAATGGACTTCGGAGGGCGGGGCTGAACGCTTTTTGCAAGTATGCTCCGACGGGGTGCGCTCCCGTTACCAGCAGCGCGCGTATGTATGTACGTTATGAGCAGGAGACGCAAGTCTCAATTTGGGTGGTACCGCGGATATTATTATTCGTCCCAAGCATGATAAATCATGCCGGGGATTTTTTGTTTTTTACCCGACGTGAAAAAAATTCAAATGAAAGGAAGAAAAACAAAATGAAAAAACTTATTTCCCTTATCCTCGTCGCGATATTCGCGATAGCAACGATCACCGCCTGCACCCCCGCAAAACAGGAAAACTCTTTCACCGTCGGTATCTGCAACTACGTTGACGACGCGTCCTTAAACCAGATAGTGGCTAACATCAAAGATCAGTTAAACAAGACCGCGACCGAAAAGAACGTAAAGATCGAAATAATCGAAAAAAACTGCAACGCCGATTCAAACGTTCTGAACCAGATAATAACCGATTTCATCAGCCGCAAGGTTGACCTTATGGTAGGCGTGGCGACGCCCGTGGCGATAGCGATGCAGTCCGCGACCGAGGACAACAAGATACCGGTCGTATTCGCGGCGGTTTCCGACCCGGTAGGATCAGGTCTCGTCAATTCGCTTGAAAAGCCCGGCGCCAACATCACCGGCACCTCCGACTTCCTCGACACGAACGCCGTTATGAACCTTATATTCGCGCAGAACCCGAACGCGACAAAGATAGGTCTTCTCTACGACTTAGGTCAGGATTCCTCCAAAACGGCCATAAAATCCGCGAAAGAATACCTCACCGCCAAGGGCGTTGAGATAATAGAATATACCGGCACGAACACCTCCGAGATAGTTCTCGCCGCCGATAAAATAGCCTCCGACAAGTGCGACGCCGTATTCACGCCGTCCGACAACACGGTAATGACCGCCGAGCTTTCCATATACGAAAAGCTTGCGGACGCGGGCGTTCTCCACTACGCGGGCGCCGATTCCTTCGCTTTGAACGGCGCGTTCTTAGGCTACGGCGTTGACTACGCAAACCTCGGCGTCGAGACCGCCAAAATGGTCACCGATATACTGCTTAACGGCAAAAAACCGGCTGAGTTTGCGGTAAAGACGTTTGACAACGGCACGGCGACGATAAACACCGACATCTGCACGAAGCTCGGTCTTGATTACGAACAGTTAAAGACCACGTTCGGTCCGCTCTGCACGAAGGTACAGCCGATAACGACGGCGGAAAGCTTCTCATAATTCATAACAGGAAATAGTATAAAGGTAATTTGTAAATGGACTTCGGCGATATTTTAGGCATAATACAGTCAGTCACGGAGCTGGGTTTGATCAGCTCCCTGACTGTTCTTGCCCTGTTTTTATCATATTCGATGTTGAACGTCTGCGACCTGTCGACGGACGGCTGCTTCACTCTCGGCGCCGCTGTGGGCGCCGTGGTGGCGTTATCCGGCCATCCGTACCTGTCGATCCCCGCGGCGATGGCGGCGGGCGTGCTCTCGGGCTTTGTGACCGCGTTTTTGCAGACGAGGATGGGCATAAACAGCCTTTTGTCGGGCATTATAGTAAACACGGGACTTTATTCCGTAAATATCGCCGTTATGGGCGGCGCCTCGATTTTGAACCTGAACAAGACGGAGACAGTCTTTACAAAGGTCAAGGCGCTGCTCGAAAACACGTTTCTTGACGGCTGGCAAAAGGTCATAGTGGCGCTCGTCGCCGTCATCCTCATCCTGATCTTCATGGTGATATTCCTTAAAACCCGCCTCGGCCTTGCGATACGCGCGACGGGAGACAATACGGAAATGGTGCGTTATTCATCCATAAACCCCGTGTTCACCACGACCGTCGGGCTCTGCGTCGCAAACGCTTTTACGGCTTTGTCCGGGTGCTTACTCGCGCAGTCGCAGAAATTTTCGGACATAAACATGGGTCAGGGCATAGTCACGGTGGCTCTCGCGTCGCTTTTGATCGGCGGCTCGATATTCTCCCGCGCTTCCGTCAAAGTGCGCGCGATAGGCGCTGTGGCAGGCGCGATAATCTTCCGCCTCGTATACGCCATAGCCCTCCGCTTCCAGATGCCGTCATATATGCTTAAGCTCGTATCCGCAGTCATCGTTATCTTCGCGATATTCATACCGTACATAAAAAAGCAGTACCCGATGCTCGCGAAGCGGATTTTCAGACGTAAGGAGGCGTGATCATGCTTGAACTTATAAACGTGTCAAAGACCTTCAACGCGAACACGGAAAACGAGAAAAAGGCGCTGACGGACATAAATTTAAAGGTCGACAACGGCGATTTCATAACGATAATCGGCTCTAACGGCGCGGGAAAATCAACGCTTTTCAACGCGATCTCCGGCGCTTTCCCGGTCGATACCGGAAAAATAACGCTCGATAATGACGATATAACGTTTCTGCCGGATTTCAAACGCGCGAAATTCATAGGCCGTCTGTTTCAGGACGTGAAGACGGGCACCGCGCCGTCCATGACGGTGGAGGAGAACCTCATGCTCGCCTCGGGCGGCGGTCACTGGCTGTCTATCGGCGGCAGAACGGAAAAGGCCGCGCTGCGCGAGCGCGTCGCGGCGCTCGGTCTGGGGCTTGAGGACAGGATGAAAACGCCGGTAGGACTTCTCTCGGGCGGCCAGAGGCAGGCTATTTCGCTTCTTATGGCGACGCTCAACCCGCCGAAGCTCTTATTACTTGACGAGCACACGGCGGCGCTCGACCCCGCGGCGGCGGAAAAGATACTTGAAGTGACGGAAAGGACGGTCAAAGAGTACAATCTCACGTGCCTTATGATAACGCACAATATGTCCTCCGCCCTGTCTCTCGGCAACAGGACGATAATGATGACGGACGGACGGATCATTTTCGATACGAAGGGCGAGGAGCGTTCTTCTCTTACGGTGGACGATCTGCTTTTGAAATTCAAGGCGAATTCCGGCAAGGCGCTTGACAACGACAGAATACTTCTGTCATAAAAAATTCATTTTATTTGTCTGCCGTATCTTGAATTCTTAATATATATTATGTATAATTATAAAAAATACACACGGAGGAGCAAACTGTGAAAAAGCGCGGAAAGTTATTTTCTTACTTTTATTGCGGATAACGGCGCTCTGTTTTGTGTAAGTCAGTTACGCATCGCGGGACGCTTATCCGTCTTTCCGCGGTGCTTTTATTTCGGAGTTATTATGAACAAGCTTGATCTGGCAAGAAAAACGATAAACGAGGCTGACGCGGAGATAGCGCGCCAGTTCGAGCGCCGCATGAACGCGGTGAAGCTCGTTGCGGAATACAAAAAGGAAAGAGGTATCCCGATATACGACGCGGAGCGCGAGGCGGCGGTGATAAAAAACAATTCGGCGCTTATAGAAAACAGGGAGCTTTGCGGCTATTACGTCGACTTTATGACGCACGTTATGAAGGTGTCGCGCGATTATCAGAGCTCTCTCATTTCGGGCGTGCGCGTGGCGTACAGCGGCGTTGAGGGCGCGTTTGCGTCTATCGCCGCAAAAAAGCTGTTCCCGGACGGCAACCGCGTAGCCTGCAAGGATTTTGCGGAGGCGTACAACGCCGTCGTCACGGGCGACTGCGAATGCGCGGTGATACCGATAGAAAACAGCTTTGCCGGCGAGGTCGGCGCCGTCGTCGATCTCATCTTCACCGGACCGCTTTACATAAACGACGTTTTCGATCTGACCGTGCGCCAGAACCTCATAGGTCTGCCCGGCGCGACGGAGAAAACCATAAGGACCGTCGTTTCCCACCCGCAGGCGTTGTCACAATGTGCGGAGTACATCAAAAAGCAGGGGTACGAAACGCTTGAGTATTCCAATACCGCGCGCGCGGCGGAATACGTATCGAAGCAGAACGACGTAACGCTTGCCGCGATAGGCACGGTGGAGGCGGCGGAGATCTACGGGCTGAACGTAATATCGAGAAGCATCAACACGGGCGTTGACAACACTACCCGCTTTGCGGTCTTCTCCCGCAGGGAAAACGACGCGGGCAGAGGCGACAACTGCTTTATAATGGTCTTCACGGTCAAAAACCAGGCGGGCTCTCTTGCCGAGGCGATAAATATAATAGGCAAGCACGGCTATAATATGACGTCCTTGCACAGCCGCCCGATGAAAAATCTGCCGTGGCAGTATTACTTTTACGTTGAATGCGAGGGCAACGTCAGATGCGAGGCGGGCGCGGAAATGATGGCGGAATTGAAGCCGCTGTGCGACAAGCTGAAGCTCGCGGGCTCCTACAAGGAGGGAAAGATCTCCGTATGATACTTAAAGTGAATTTGGGCGAGCGCTCGTACGACATAGTAATAGAGCGCGGGGCGCTTAAAAACGCCGCTTCCCTGCTCGACCTTGACAGACGCGTGCTGATCGTTACGGACACGGGAGTGCCGGCGGAATATTCCGCCGCCGTATCGTCGGCCTCAAAGCGCGCTTACACTTTCGTTATGGAGCAGGGCGAGGCAAGCAAGAATTTTGACAACCTTACGGGGATCCTGTCGCTTATGACGGACGGCGGATTCGGCCGCGGAGACTGCGTAGTCGCCGTAGGCGGCGGCGTGTGCGGAGATATAGCCGGGTTTGCGTCCGCTATATATATGCGCGGCGTTGATTTTTACAATATTCCTACGACGGTCTTGTCGCAGGTGGATTCGTCCGTCGGCGGAAAGACTGCGATAGATTTCCGCGGTATAAAGAATTCCGTCGGCGCGTTCAAGCAGCCGAAAAAGGTAGTGATAGACCCGGATACGCTCAAAACCCTGCCGAAGCGCCAGATAAACAACGGTCTGTGCGAGGCGCTTAAAATGGCGGCGACGTCGGACAGGGAGCTGTTTGAGCTTTTCGAAACATCGGACGTATACGAAAACATTGATATAATAACGGAAAAAAGCTTAAAGGTAAAAATAAACGTGGTGGAGCAGGACGAAAAGGAGACGGGTCTGCGCCGCGTACTGAATTTCGGTCACACGCTCGGCCACGGTATAGAAAGCGTCTGCTCACCCGCGCTTTATCACGGTGAATGCGTGGCGCTCGGTATGCTTGCCATGTGCTCGGACGAGGTAAGGCAGAGGCTTATAAAAATATACGGCAGGCTCGGCGTTCCGCAAAAGGCGGATTTTGACAAAGACGCCGTAATGTACGCCGTGAAGCGCGACAAAAAGAAGACAATGGACGGCGTGAACGCCGTTATCGTAGATACCCCCGGGGAATTCAGATTCTCTTACACGAGCTTTGACGAGCTTGAAGAAAGGTTAGGTGCTCTATGACGAAAAACACGATTGGAAACGCCTTGACGTTAACGCTTTTCGGCGAGAGCCACGGCTCCCACATCGGCGCCGTGCTCGACGGACTTGCGCCCGGCGTAAGAGTTGACGAGGCGGACATCCGCCACGCCCTCGATATGCGCCGCCCGTCCGGAAAGATTGCGACGAAACGGCACGAGCCGGACGAATTCTCGATCGTCAGCGGCGTTTATAACGGCAAAACGACGGGAACGCCGGTCTGCGTTATAATCAAAAACGAAAACGCGCAGAGCCGCGATTATGAGTACGGTCCCGCGCGTCCCGGCCACGCCGATTACACGGCGTATATGAAATACCACGGCTTTGAGGACTTCCGCGGCGGCGGCCACTTCTCCGGCAGGGTCACGGCGGCTATCGTCGCCGCGTGCGCGATAGTGCGCTCGGCTTTAAAGCAAAAGGGCGTTTTTATCGGAACGCACATAAGCAGTCTTTGCAGTATAAGGGACAGAGGCTTTATTGACTACAAAGAGGATATAGAGCTGTTATATAACAGAGCGTTCCCGACGCTTATGGACGAGGCTGAGGAGCAGATGCGCTCCGCGGCGGAAAAATGCGCCGATCTCGGCGACAGTATAGGCGGCGTGCTTGAAACGGCGGCCGTGGGCGTGCCCGCGGGCGTCGGAGAGCCGTTTTTCGGAACGGTGGAAGGGGAGTTGTCCCGCGCGATATTCGCGATACCCGCGGTCAAGGGCGTATCGTTCGGCCTCGGCTCGGGCTTCGCCTCCGTGTTCGGCTCGGACGCGAACGACGAGATGAGGTACGAGGGCGGCAAGGTGGTGTTCGACAAGAACAACAACGGCGGCGTCAACGGCGGCATAACCAACGGCGCGCCGATAATATTCAACACCGTGGTAAAGCCGACGCCCTCCGTCTACAAGCCGCAGAAAACGATTGACTTTGTAAAGGGTGAGAACATAGTTCACACCATAAAAGGCAGGCACGACCCGATGATAATACACCGCGCCCGCGCCGTTGTGGACGCGCTTACCGCGTTTACGCTTGCCGATCTTCTCACCGTGAGGTACGGTGACGACTATTTATATTCCGAATAAGAGGTCTAAATGAAATACGGTCTTATAGCCGAGAGGCTCGGTCACAGCTACTCTAAAATAATACACGAGCTTCTCGGAAGGTACAACTACGATCTTATGCCGATGCCGAAGGAGGACGTTGAAGAGCTTTTGAAAAAGCGCGAATTTGACGGGCTGAACGTCACTATCCCTTATAAAAGCTACGTCATACCGTTCCTCGACTGGATAAGCACGGACGCCGGGCGCATAGGCGCCGTAAACACAATAGTCAACCGCGGCGGAAAGCTCTGCGGCTACAATACGGATTATTTCGGCTTTCAGATGACGCTTTATAAGGCGGAATTCGACGTTTCGGGCAAAAACGTGCTGATTCTCGGCTCCGGCGGAACGTCGAAGACGGTGCGCACGGTCTGCACGGACATGGGCGCAAAAAGAGTTCTCGTTGCGAGCAGGACGCCGGGCGAGGGGATGATAAGCTACGAGGCGTCAAAGGAGGCGTCCGTAGACTTCATAATAAACACGACGCCCTGCGGTATGTTCCCGGACGAGGGCGTGTCGGCGATAGACATACGCGACTATAAAAACGTATCCGGCGTTGTGGACGTCGTTTTCAACCCGTTATACACAAAGCTCCTGCTCGATTGCAGGGAGGCGGGGATCCCGCACGTTAACGGGCTTTATATGCTCGTATCCCAGGCTATGGCGTCCGCGCATCTGTTCACCGGCAAGCCGGTGACGCGCAAGGAGACGGAGCGCATTTATAAAGCCGTGCGCGACACTACGGAAAACGCGGTGCTGATAGGCATGCCGTACTCCGGCAAGACTACGATAGGAAAGCTGCTCGCCGAAAAAACGGGCAAGGTCTTCATCGACACGGACGACGAGGTCGCAAAAGTCGTAGGCAATATACCGGAATACATAAGAGATTATGGCGAGCGTGATTTCCGCGTGCACGAAAGCGAGGTCATAATAAAGCTGACAAAGACGGTGCGCGGCGCGGTCATAGCCACCGGCGGCGGCGCGGTGTTAAAGCCCGAAAACATAAGGGCGCTGCGCGAAAACGGCAGACTGTATTATATTGACCGCCGCGTGAATCTTATGAAGCCTGACGAGACGAGGCCGCTTTCATCAAACAAAAAGGCTCTCGCGATCAGGTATGCCGAGAGGAAAAACATTTACGCACGCGAGTGCGATATAAGGATAACGAACAATTCAACACCCGAAAGAGCCGTGCAGAAGATAATGCAGGACCGTATAGGTAAATAAATGAAAATACTTGTTATAAACGGCCCGAACATAAATATGCTCGGGACAAGAGAACCCGATATTTACGGAAAGAAAACGTATAAACAGCTGCTCGAATACATAACCGCGTACTGCGAGCAGAAAGACGTCGAGGTCTCGTTTTATCAGTCGAATCACGAGGGCGACATAGTCGATATGATCCAGTCCGCGTACGGCAATACCGACGGTATAGTCATAAACCCCGCCGCGTACACGCATACGAGCGTTGCGATACTCGACGCGCTCAAATCCGTCGGTATAAGGACGGTCGAGGTGCATATCTCCGACGTCGACAAACGCGAGCCGTTCCGTCAGATAAGCTACGTCGGACTTTACGCCGAAAAAACGATAAAGGGCCTGGGCTTTGACGGATATATCAAAGCGATAGAATATCTATTGTATGGTGATTGAGATAAAAAAAGGCAGGGCGGAAGGTGAGATAAAAGCGCCGCCCGCGAAAAGCTTTGTGCACAGACAATTCATCTGCGCCGCGCTGTCAGACGGTATAAGCACGGTGAGAAATATCTGTCAAAGCGAAGATATAATGGCGACATCAGACTGCGCGCGCAGTCTCGGCGCCGGCGTGAAGATCGAAAACGATACGGCGTATATAACGCCGTCAAACGATATAAAAAGCGAGCTGTACTGTAGGCAAAGCGGAAGCACGATGCGGTTTTTCATCCCCGTGTGCCTGTCTTACGGCAAAGAGTTCACGCTGTACGGCGAGCCGGGACTTTTAAAGCGGCCGTTTGACGTGTACCGCGAGCTGTGCGAAAAGCAGAATTTGTATTTCGAACAAACGGAAAAATTCATCCGCGTTAAAGGGCGTCTCGATACGTCGGATATAACCGTATCCGGCGCGACGTCGAGCCAGTTCATAACGGGACTGCTGCTCGCCGCTCCGCTCTATGGCGGCGACAGCGTGATACGCATCGCACCGCCGTTCGTCAGCCGTCCGTACGTTGACATAACTTTGTCCGTCATGTCGGATTTCGGCATAAAAGCCGTATGGCAGGACGAATATACGCTATACATCAAAGGCGGACAGAAATACAAAGCGACGGACTGCACGGCAGAGGGCGACTGGTCGGGCGCCGCGTTCTTATACGGCCTGAACGCGCTCGACGCCGACGTAACCGTCACGGGGCTGAACGAAAACAGTCTGCAAGGCGACAGAGTGATATTGAAGCAGTATGAGGAGCTGAAAAAAGGTCACGCGGATATTGATATAGCAGACTGCCCCGACAACGCGCCCGCGCTCATGGCGGTCGCCGCGGCGCATAACGGCTGCACGCTGTACGGCGCGTCGCGCCTAAAAATCAAGGAAAGCGACAGAGGCGCCGCGATGGCAAAGGAACTGTCAAAATTCGGCGTTGACGTTACGGTCAAGGACGATACAATAGAGGTCGGGTACGGCATCAAAAAGCCGTCGGAGGCGATAGACGGTCATAACGACCACAGGATAGTTATGGCGGCCGCGCTCCTTCTTACGCTCACGGGCGGAAGGATAGACGGCGCGGAGGCCGTGGGCAAAAGCTACCCCGGATTTTTCCGGGATCTCAGCTCGCTCGGCATAAAAATAAAGCAGGGATAAAATTATGAAGCTTGATAAAAACACGAATATTCTGATAGTGGGCTTGGGTCTTTTGGGCGGAAGCTACGCGAAGGCGCTTACGAAAAAGGGCTTTACGGTAAAGTGCATAACGCGCTCTCAGTCGTCGGTCGACTACGCGCTGTCCGAGGGCATGATCTCGTACGGCACGACCGTACCGGAGCCGGAGCTTATCGGCTGGGCGGATCTTACAGTTTTCGCGCTCTACCCGCACGTGTTCGTCGAATGGATAGAAAAGTACGGAAAATACTTGAAAAAAGGCGCGGTCATAACAGACGTCACGGGCGTAAAATCGTGCGTCGTTTACAAAATCCAGGAGCTTTTACCGGACGGCGTTGAATTCATAGCGGCGCATCCTATGGCGGGGCGCGAGGTCTACGGCGTTCAGAACAGCGACGATTCGATATTCAAGGGCGCAAACTATATCGTCACGCCGACGGACAAAAACACCGAGGACGCGATAAAGCTCTGCAAGGATCTGGGTCACACGCTCGGCTTTGCGCACGTGGCGGAGCTGACGCCGGAGAGCCACGACGATATGATAGCGTACCTGTCGCAGCTCACGCACTGTATCGCGATATCGCTCATGACGAGCAGCGACGTGCCGAAGCTCAAAGAGTACACGGGCGATTCGTTCCGCGACCTGACGCGTATAGCGAGGATAAACGAGGATATGTGGACGGAGCTGTTTTTACTGAACAAAGACGCGCTCATATCCATGATAGACAAGTTTTCGGGCGAGCTGTACCGTCTGCGCACGTACATAGCCGACGATAACGTCGACAAATTAAAGGAAATGATGCGCATTTCAACCGAGCGCCGGGCGGCGTTCGATAAAACGAAGATGACAGAGGATTAAAATATGAATATGATCTTCAAGCGCAAGCTTCCGATACCGCAGGAGATAAAGGGTATGTACCCGGTAACGGAGGAGCTTGCAAAGATAAAAAAAGAGCGCGATGAAAAAATAAAAGCCGTATTCGACGGCAAAAGCGATAAATTCATCCTCGTTATAGGTCCCTGCTCCGCGGATTCCGAGGAGCCCGTGATAGATTACGTCAACAGGCTGAAAAAGGTGCAGGACAAGGTCGAGGATAAAATAATAATCATCCCGCGCATATATACGAACAAGCCGCGCACCGTCGGCGACGGATACAAGGGGATGCTCCACCAGCCCGACCCGACGAAGGCGTCCGACCTTTTAAAGGGCATAATAGCGATAAGGCAGATACATATGCGCGTCCTGTCCGAGACGGGACTTTCCTCCGCGGACGAGATGCTTTATACGGAAAACCACAGATACCTGTCCGATCTGCTCTCCTACGTAGCGGTCGGCGCGAGAAGCGTCGAGGATCAGCAGCACAGGCTGACCGCGAGCGGACTTGACATACCCGTGGGTATGAAAAACCCGACGGGCGGCGATCTGTCCGTAATGATGAACAGTATAATCGCCGCGCATCATCCGCACGCCTTTATTTACAGAGGCTGGGAGGTCGAGAGCACGGGCAACAAATACGCCCATGCCATACTGCGCGGATACATGAACAAGCACGGTCAGTCGCTGCCGAATTATCACTACGAGGACCTTATGCTGCTTTACAATATGTATATGGAAAAGGGACTTGAAAACCCCGCCGTGCTTATAGACACGAACCATGCGAACTCAAACAAGAACTACAAGGAGCAGTCAAGGATAGCGAAGGAGGTGCTCCATTCCTGCCGTTATTCGAAGGACGTCAGAAGCATAGTAAAGGGGCTGATGATAGAAAGCTATATCGAGGAGGGCAGCCAGAGCGTCGGCGGCGGCGTTTACGGCAAGTCCATAACCGACCCCTGCCTCGGGTGGAAGGATACGGAGGATTTAATATACAGACTGGCTGATACTCTGTGATATATGGGGCTGTCGCAAATGCGACAGCCCCGTTTTTTATCACCCTTTTACCTTTTTCGCATATCATATTAAGGGCGGAAAAACCGTCCAAATACGCAAAGGAAAAGCATCTTTTGATGCGTTACTGTAATGTATAACAACCAGAGATACGTAAGAAAACGCCCGGCGGCGGTGTACGAGGCGTGCGCCGCGGACGCGGAGAACGGCGCGGGCGGGCAGAACGGCGGCTGTGATCAGGTCTACGCAATGGCGTACGTAAAGCCGCAGAAATTCGGCGAGGTATATTCCGAGGAAGAGGCGCTTTTGAACGGAACGCTGTTCCCCGCTCTCTGCCTGCCATACACGGGAGGCGGAAGATGATGAAAAACGGTGAGGGCGCGCTTATGCGCAGGATAACGGAGGTCAGCTTCGCGCTTGACGAGCTCCGTCTTTTCCTTGACACGCATCCCGACTGCACGGAGGCGCTGAACGCTTTTGCGATAAAGGAAGAAAAACGCGAACAGCTTTTAGACGAGTACGCGCGGAAATACGGCGGCGTAGAGGGTTACCGCCCCGGCACGGAAAACGGCTGGGAATGGAACGCGGCGCCGATGCCGTGGAAAAAGGAGGCGAACGGCTGATGTGGGAATATGAAAAAAGGCTTCAATATCCGGTAAATATCAAGCGTCCGGACGCAAAGGCGGCGAAAATAATAATCAGCCAGTACGGCGGTCCCGACGGCGAGCTCGGCGCTTCTTTGCGCTATCTTTCTCAGCGGTTTGCCATGCCGAACGACAGAGTTGCCGGCCTCTTAACGGACATAGGCACGGAGGAGCTGGCGCATCTTGAAATAATAGGCGCGATACTGTATCAGCTCACGTCTGATCTTACGCCGGAACAGATAATAAAAGAGGGCTTTGATACGTATTTCGTCGACCACACGCTCGGCGTGTATCCGCAGGCCGCGTCCGGCGTTCCTTACACCGCGGCGTTCATGCAGTCAAAGGGCGACCCGATCGCCGATCTCGTTGAAGACATGGCGGCGGAGCAGAAGGCGCGCGTGACGTACGACAATATCCTGAACCTCGTCGACGACCCCGATATTATAGACCCGATACGGTACCTGCGCGAGCGCGAGATAGTCCATTTCCAGCGCTTCGGTGAGGCGCTCGGCATGGTGCGCGACGATCTGAACAGCAAGAATTATTACGCATATAATCCGGCGTTTAAAAAGCAATAAAAGGTGTCGGCTTCACCGACACCTTAACTCGCGTAAGCGAATATAACTCGGCGCCAGCCGAATATAACTTGCGTCAGCAAATATAACTCGCCGCGAGGGGTTCCCCGAAAACGAGCTTGTCGAGCTTTCGGGGGTTCACGAAGGCGAATACAACTCAACGAAAAAACGAGCCGTCTTTGCGACAGCTCGCTTTTTTATGCTTTGATTATTCTTCCGTTACGACTTCCGCCTCGGGAGCGTTCTTCTTTACGGATTCGATGCCGTTTAAGCAACTCGCCTTTGCCTTGTAGCCTTCCGATACGGCGATTATCTGGCCGTTGGTGGCTTTCAGTCTGAAACGGAATTCACCGGCTTTGTCGGTGTACATTTCAAACTTCGGGCATTTCACTTTTGCGAAATCCGGAGCGGTCTGATCCTCGAAATTCGCTTTTGCGGAGTTCTTTCTTACGGATTCGATACCGTTCTTGCAGGACGCGAGGGTCTTGTAGACCTCGGAGGAGGCGATTATCTCGCCGTTGGTGGCTTTAAGATTGAATTTGACGCCGGACTTTGTTGTCTTTATTGCAAATTTTCCCATGGTACTTTTTCCTTTCTTTGATTAAAGATTTTTTCTGTACCTTTATTATAATGGCATTTTGCCTTAATGTCAAGCAGTTTTTTCAAAAAAATTCGGTAAATTATACTGTTTTTTCAAAAAATTCCGCTTTATTTGTCGTTTGTGGCGTCGCCGGAGCCGGAAATCGGTATTTTTTCGCCCGAATACGTCGGCTTGACCGAAAAGATAACGGAGAAAACGTCCTTTATCCTCGCCGCGAATTCGCGCACGTCGCGCTTCGTCTGCCCGGCGTACGTCTGCTTTGACGCGGATGCGCCGTACGCGTAAAGCCCCTTTGCCTTCGCTATGTACAGCGCTCTGTATAAATGATATTCCTGCGTAACTATCATAACGCTTTCACAACCGAATATCTCCTTTGCGCGGACGATGCTTTCATACGTTGAAAATCCCGCGTGATCCATAAACACCGCCTCCGACGGAACGCCGCGCTCAACGCAGTACGCCTTCATCGTGTTCACCTCGTCGTACTCCGTCCGGCCGTGGTCGCCGCTGACGAGTATCCTGTCCGACACGCCGGCGAAATACAGCTCGATCCCCCGGTCGAGCCTGTCGGCGAGCATGGCGGAAACTCCGCCCGATTCAAATACCTTTGCGCCGAGGATCAGTATGCAGTCGAATTTCTCGCCGTCCGGCGCGGTATCCGTCAGTTTTTTATATGAGGACGTCATATAAACGTTCACTCCGACGGAAAACGCGGCGCAGACGAGTAAAAGCGATACGATAACGATAATTATTATTTTCCGCGCCCGACCGCGTTCTTTCTTTTTCATCAAAAAAACCTCTCTTATTTACTGTAAAAACGAAAAAATTTTCAAAAAAGTATATACAATATCGTGCGTATATGATATAATATCTTTGTATAAGTATTATAATGGATTGAAAATCGCTTTTCAACTGATTTATATTAAATTTTTTCGACGCACTTGTGTGAGAAAGGATCGGAAATGACGGACAACAAACCCAAACTCTTACTGCCCGCGGGCGACCCCGAATGCTTTGAGGCGGCGCTCGCGGCGGGAGCGGACGAGATATACATAGGCGGCAAAAGCTTCAACGCGCGGCTCGGCGCCGAGAATTTCACGGAGGAGCAGTTAGCGGCGGCGATAAAAAAAGCACACTTTTTCGGTGTGAGCGTTTTCGTCACCGTGAACACCCTTTTGCTCGACCGCGAAATATCGGAGGCCCTGCGCTTCATAGAATTTCTGTATCTGAACGACGTCGACGCGCTTATAATCACCGATCCGGGTCTGTCCGCGGCGGTGAAGCGCCGTTTCCCCGGTCTTAAATTACACGCGAGCACACAGTGCTCCGTACATAACGCCGAGGGAGCGAAGCTGTTTACCTCGAGGGGCTTTTCCCGCGTGGTGCTCGCGCGTGAATGCAGCGCCGCCGACATCGACAGGATCATATCCGATCATCCCGACACGGAATACGAGATATTCATACACGGCGCGCTGTGCGTCTGCGCGTCCGGCATGTGCGAGCTGTCCGCCTACATGGGCGGCAGGAGCGGCAACAGAGGCGACTGCGCCCAGCCGTGCCGTCTGCCCGACAGTACGGGCGTTTGCAGGCTTTCGCTTAAAGACAACTGCCTTGCGGGCCATATGGAGCGTATTTGCAGATCCGGCGTGACGAGCCTTAAAGTCGAGGGCAGGATGCGCTCGCCCGAATACGTTTACGGCGTGGGCAAGATCTACAGGCGCCTGATAGACGAGGGGCGCGACGCGACGGAGGAGGAAATATCCGAATTATCCCGCATATTCGGCAGAAACGGCTTTACGGATTCATATTATAACGGCAAGCCCGGCGCCGAGATGCTCGGCACAAGGACGGACGAGGACAAGGAAAACAGCGCCGCGGAAGCGCAGAGGCTCAAAGAAGAGCTGCGCGCGAACAGGCGCCGCATACCCGTATCCGTCAAGGCGGACATAAGAGCCGGCGCGGTATCGGAGCTGACGCTCTCAGCAAGGGGCTGCTCCGCCACGGTCTACGGCGACATTCCCGCCGCGGCGATAACGTCGCCCCTGACTAAGGAGGACGTCGTAAAAAATCTCTGCAAGCTCGGAAACACGCCGTTCTGCGTCGACCCGGCGGCGTTCTCGCTCCACCTTGGCGACAACGTTTCCCTGCCCGTCTCGGCGATAAACTCCCTGCGCCGCACCGCCGCGGAGCGGCTTGAAGCGCAGATAGTGACTAAGCGCTACCCCGACAGATGCGCGGCGCCGTACACGGAGCCCGCGAGGAATATCGGCTCACCGTCCGACGGCAGCTTTCTGATAGTCCACTTCGTGCGCGGCAAGGGAATGCCGTCCCGCACGAGTCTGGCGCAGTTCTCGCGCATATATTTACCGATAGACGAATACTTGAACGCGCAGATGTCCGTGCGCGACGCGGCGGACGGCGTTGAGCTTCCGCCCGTAGTCATGCCGCACGAATACACGCTGCTTGAAGAGATGCTGATACGCGTTAAGCTCTGCGGCGTTAACCACGTTATGGTATCAAACGTCGGCACGCTCCGTCTCGCGCTCAAATACGGCTTCCAGGTACACGGCGGCTTGCAGCTGAACGTTTACAACAGCAGGACGGCGGAGGTGCTGGCGTCCGAGGGGCTGTCCTCCGTGATACTTTCGCCGGAGCTTAACATAGCGCAGATGAAGGCTGCTTCCTCCGCCTCGCCGATAAAGACGGGCGCGGCGGTCTACGGCAAGCTGCCCGAGGCGGTGCTCGAAAAATGTATCATCCGCGATATGTACAGTCCCGACGTATCGCCCAAAAAATGCGAGGCGTGCGGCGACGGACAGTTCCGCTATTTCAAGGACAGGGAGGGCGAAAACGTCCCCGTCTGCCGTGAATTCATACACAGGAACGTGATGTACAACCCCGTGCCGATTTACATGGCGGACAAGCTTGAAGCCGTTTCCGGCGGCGCGGTGGGCGATCTGCACTTCTTCTTCACCGACGAGACGCCGGAGGAGGCGGAGGCGATAATCGAAGCTTACAAAAACAAAACGCCGACGCATAAGAGAATAAAGAGAATGTGATCATGAAAATAAAGATAAAAAAGCTTAAAGAAAACGCAAGTCTGCCCGTTTATCAGACAAAAAACTCCGCCGCCGCGGACCTTTACGCGTGCTTAGACGAGCCGCTTAATATCAAACCCGGCGAGCGCGTGAGGATACCGACGGGCATAGCGATGGAGTATGAGGACACAAACGTCGTCGCCGTCATATGCGCGAGGAGCGGTCTGTCGTCTAAGCACGGCATAGCGCTTGCAAACGGCATAGGCGTGATAGACCCGGATTACAGGGGCGAGCTGCTCGTTTCCGTCGTCAATCTGTCCGATAAAGAGTACGTCGTTCAGAACAGCGACAGGATAGCGCAGCTTATGCTTTTACCGATAGTACGCGGAGAATTTGAATACAGCGATGAATTGTCGGAAACGGAGCGCGGCGATCACGGCTTCGGTTCGACGGGAAACAGGTAAGGATATGGAAACCATCATTTTAGCGTCAAAATCACCGAGAAGAAAAGAAATTTTACAGCACGCCGGCATACCGTTTGAGGTAGTGTCCGCCGACGCGGACGAAACGCCGGTAAAAAGCGTAACGGCGGCGGAGCTTACGATGGGTCTCGCTCAGAGAAAGCTGCGCGCGGTGCTCGACAGGACGGGCGACGAGCGGCTCGTTTTAGCCGCGGACACGGTCGTTTGCCGCAACGGCGAGGTCTTCGGCAAGCCGAAGGACGCGGAGGACGCGGAGAGGATGCTTTCGCTTTTGTCCGACGGCTGGCACGAGGTATACACGGGCATCGCCATGCAGAAAAACGGCAAGCTCGTGATAGATTACGCCGTGACGCACGTCCGTATGAGAAAAATCGGCAAAGCGGAGATAAAGGCGTACATAGCGTCGGGCGAGCCGAACGACAAGGCGGGCGCCTACGCGATACAGGACCTCGGCAGTATATTCATAGAGCGGCTCGACGGGGATTTCCACAACGTGGTCGGGCTTCCCATATGCCTTGTGGTCGAGCATCTGTACGATGATTTCGGCATTTCCGTGCTCGGCTGACGGAGGCTTTTATGGACAGAAAAACCGGTATAGATCTCGGCACGTCGAATCTGCGTATCTGCGTCAAGGGCAAGGGCGTCGTTTATAACGAGCCGACCGCCGCGGCCTTCACCGCCGAGCGCGAGCTTATCTGCTACGGCGAGCGCGCAAAGCGTATGCTCGGCAGGACGCCCGCGGATAAGGACGCCGTGAAACCGCTCAGATCGGGCGTGATATATAATTTTGAAGACTGCGTCGAGATGATGTCCGCGGTTTTGTCGGACAAGGGCCTGCGCGGCGCTCTTTCACGCCCTAAAATAGCCGTTTCCGTTCCTTACGGCATAACGGAGGTGGAGCGCAACGCGTTTGAGAACGCCTGCGTCGCCGCGTCGGGCGGGCGCGATATATTCATGGTGTTGAAACAGCCCATGGCGGCGGCGGTCGGCTGCGGCGTTGACGTGCTCAACACGCGCGGCAGGCTTATCTGCGACCTCGGCGGCGGCACCACAAAAACGTCCGTAATAGTTTTCCGCGGCATAGTCAGCGCCGGCACGGCGCGCATAGGCGGCGACGATCTTGACGAGGCGATAGCGCGGTATATCAAGGACTGCTACAACGTGGTGATAGGAGAGCAGACGGCGGAGCGGATAAAGCTTGCGATAGGCTCCGCGCACAGATTAACGGAATCCGGTGAGTACGGCGTGTCGGGCAGGAACCTGCTCACGGGTCAGGTCGTACACCTTATCCTGCGCTCGGCGGAGATACGGGAGGCGATTACGGAGGAGCTTGACCGTATGACGGAGCACGTAAAAAGCGTGCTTGAACAGATACCGCCGCAGATATCCGCGGACGTTTACGAAAGCGGCATGACACTGTGCGGCGGCACGGCGCTTTTGCCCGGTATAGACAGATATTTTGCCGAAAAGCTCGGCATGACGGTAAACGTGACGGAACAGCCGGAGCTGTGCGTGCTGCGCGGAACGGAAACGCTGCTCGCCTCATCCGGGGAGCTTTTGCAGGTCGTATGCGAGGGAGAAGAATAATTTTATCAAAATGAAATTCTTTAAAAGCAAATTTTTTATAGTAACGCTTATAGTCGCGGTCGGCATAGCCGCCGTCTTTACGGCGATGTCCTTGCTCGGCTATTCGTCGTATTTAAAAAAGGGACTGTATTATCTGACCGTTCCGGTACAGAAGCTGTCTGACGTCGTGGGGCGCGCGCTTGACGGGTACGCCTCCTACGTGACGGAATTCGACAAGCTGAAAAAGGAAAACGAAGAATTAAAGGGACAGATAAACGATATGATGGACGAGGTGCAGTCCGCCCGCGCGATACGCGAGGAGAACGAGGCGCTGCGCCGTATGCTTGAAGTAAAAGAGGAGCACCTCGACTATAAATTCGAACTCGTTGACATAGTGGGGCGAGAGGACGGCAATTACATGACCGTTTTCACGCTCGGCAAGGGCAAAAACAACGGCATTGACAAGGATATGCCGATAATCTCGTCAAACTCCGGCCTTATAGGCAGGATAACGGACGCCGGCGCGACGTGGGCGAAGGCGTGCTCTATCGTCGATATGAACTCATCCGTCGGCGCGTACGTCGAGCGGAGCCGCGCCTCCGGCATAGTCACGGGCGACTATGAGCTCGGGCTTATGGGTCTGTGCAAGATCTCTTATATGCAAAGCGACGCGGATATACAGGTCGGCGACAGGATACTCACCTCCGGCGTAGGCTCCGTCTATCCGAGAGGTCTTATAATCGGAACGGTGGAGGAGGTAAAATACGACGAGGGTCTGCGTACCAAATACGCGATAGTGCGCCCGTACGCGGAGATCTCCGGTCTTACCTCCGTCACGGTCATAACCTCGTTTGAGAGGTACGTGGAGGATTAGATATGCAGCGCCCGGGATTTTCGACGGTGTTACGGATATTTTTAACGTCCGTTTACGTCATGGCAGCCGTAATAATGCAGTGCAGTGTTTTTCCGCATCTGCGCTTTTTCGGCATGATCCCGGAATTTACGCTTTGCGTCATCGTCTGCGTATCGTGCTTTGAGGACGAAAAGGTGAGCTGTATAATTGCGGTATGCGCGGGCTTTCTGCTCGATACCGCGGGAGGCGGAACGTTTACCTTATCGCCCGTTCTCTTCCTTTTGGCGGCGGGACTTTCAATTCTTTTATCAAAGCACGTTTTTGCGCGTACGTTTCTGCCCGCGGTGCTCTCCGGCACGGCGGCGCTTACCGTCGGCGCGGCAAAAACGGCGCTCATACTCGTTATCTCCGGCGCTCCGCTCGCTCCGGTGCTCTTAAAAACGGCTCTGCCGCAGTTTATATACGGGATGATACTGCTTCTGCCCGTGTATTTACTTTCGGCGCTTCATTACAGGATATTCAGAAACAGCTTTGAATCAAGGCGCGGTGTGATATGAACGGTTTACAGCAAAAGAAAAAATTCAATATAAGGCTCATACCGCTCTACGTTATATACGCCGCGGCGTGCACCTTCTTTTTCGTTAAGCTCGTCAATTTGCAGATAACGGGCACGGACAGGTACGTAAAAACGATGTCGCTCACGCATGAGCGCGAGGTGGTCGTACAGTCGCTGCGCGGCGAGATATACGACAGGAACGGCGCTCCGCTCGTGACGAACGAATATACGGAATCGTTACAGCTCGATTACGCGTCGGTGCCGAGGGATACGACCGAAAAAAACGAGGCGCTGACATCCGTCATATCCGTGCTTGCGAAAAACGGCGTGGAAATAGAGACGGTGATGCCGGTCAAAGGCACGTATCCGCACATCGAATACGATAACGAGGCGCTCAAATCCACGTCCGTGCAGAACGGTATGTACAGGTTTTTACTGTACCACAACATAAAAACGGGCGTCTCCTGCCTCGATCTGTACGAGGAGCTTTTAAAGGAATTCAAGCTTTTAGACGAAGACGGCGAGCATATATACGACACGGCGACGGAGGACGCGCTGATAAGACTTTTATACAGCCTTGACGCTACGAATTTCGCGCCCGGCAACCCCTACCCGCTCATGGCGGACGCCGATCTGAAGCTTACGACCGCCGTGCTTGAAAGCGGCTGCAAGGGTGTTTTCATCAAAAAGAATTACACAAGGGTTTACGGCTATCCCGGCGTCGGCTCGAACATAATCGGCAGGGTCGGAAAGATTCCCGAGAACAAAATGCAGGATTACCTTGCAAAGGGCTATTCCTACGACGCCGTGGTAGGGCTTGACGGCGCGGAGGCGGCGTTTGAGGACATACTGCGCGGCGAGGACGGTATAACCGTCTACGTCGAGGACGATTACGGCAACGTTATTGAAACGTACGTAAAAAAAGAAGCCGTGCCCGGCAAAAACGTGTATCTTACGATAGATATAGATTTGCAGGCGGCGGCGGAAAAGGAGCTTGAAGCGCAGATCAAGGCGATCAGAAGAAGCGCGCTCGATTCCGGCGTTGAAAACAGCGGCGAAAAAGCGGACAGCGGCGCCCTGACCGTCGTATCGGTCAGTACGGGGCAGGTCCTTGCGCTCGCGTCTTATCCGACGTACGATCTTACAACGTTCAGCAAGGATTACGCAGAGCTTTCAACAAACCCGGCGAAGCCTTTGTTCGACAGAGCCGTGTCGGGCACGTACCAGCCCGGCTCGACGTTCAAGATAGCGACGGCGGTGGCGGCGCTGATGAGCCGTACCATAACGCCGGACAAAACGATAAACGACACGGGGCAGTATAAATTCTATCCCGACTATCAGCCGTGGTGCTGGTTAAAATCCGGTCACGGCCCGGTCGATCTCGTTGAGGCGATCGGCGTTTCGTGTAACTATTATTTCTACGAAACGGGAAGACTGACCGGCATAGACGCGCTGAACAAGTACAGTAAACAGCTCGGTTTAGGCGAATATACGGGCATAGAGCTGCCGGAGAGCAAGGGCGTGCTCGCGGGCCCCGAATACAGGGAATCCGTAGGCAAACGCTGGTATTCCGGCGACACGCTCGCCGCGGCGATAGGCCAGTCCGACAACAGTTTTACACCGCTTCAGCTCTCGTCCTACATAGCCACGGCGATAAACGGCGGAACACGCTATAAATCAACGATACTTTTAAAAACGTGCAACTATTCCGGCGGCGAGGAGGAAAACAACGCGCCGCAGGTGCTCGGCACGGTCGATATAGACGAGGAGTGCTTGCAGACGATAAAAAGCGGCATGAAGCGCTCAAAGGAGATAACGTCGACAACAAAGGGATATAAGTTCAGCGTGGGAACGAAGACCGGTACCGCGCAGACGAGCCAGACGAACAACAACGCCGTTTTCGTCGCGTTCGCGCCGTACGACAATCCGGAAATAGCGCTTTCGTGCGTAATAGAAAACGGCGCCTCCGGCATAAACGGTGCCGCGCCCGTGCTCGGGACTATATCGTACTATTATCATCTCGATAAAAACGGGAATCCGCTGAAGGATTAAAGAATAAATAAGAAAGAATTTGAGGACGATATGAACGGAGATATAATTGAGATCCGCGAAAACGAGCTTTATAAATGCCGCTCGTTTTGGGATATGTCAGAAGATCTCACCTCCGACCGCCTATACGGTCTTGTAAAAAACAATATACGCCGCGCGTTCGTTTTCAAAACCGAGGACGGATATATCGGCGGGTGCGCGTTGTTCGTCCGCGAAGACGGAAACGGTCATCTCTCCCATTTTAACGTCGCTCCGGAGTATCGCTGTCAGAGAATCGGAAGCCGCCTGATCGACTTCGCCGAGCAGTATTTTATATCACAGGGGGTAGGCATTTTCGGTCTGAACGTCATGAAGGACAACACCGACGCGATACGTCTGTACGAGCGGAAAGGGTTTACATACGCCCTTGACGTGACTGCAGAGAAGATATATATGACAAAGAAGCTAAAGATTTAAACCGAAAGCCCCGCGGCAAAAAGCCCCGAAAGTTCGGGGGGAGGCGGGGTTTGGGGCGGAAAAGGGGGGGGAGCGGGAGCCCCAAAAGAGCCACAAATTGCGGCTCACAATTCGTCGCGAAGCGACACCTTAACTCGCCGCAGGCGAATATAACTTGCGTAAGCAAATATAACTCGGCGCGAGGGGTTCCCCGCGTGACATGGTCGCGCGGGGGTTCACGAACGCGAGGGGTTCCCCGCGTGACACGGTCGCGCGGGGGTTCACGAAGCCGAATATAACTTGCCGCAGGCAAATATAACTAACAAAAAATCCGCGATCGCTCGCGGATCTTTTTTATTGCTTTTCCGTCGTATACGTAAGCGGCAGGCCGTACTCCCGCTCGTATATCTCTTTCCATATACGGTAGTTTTCGTTCATCATATACGCCACGTTTTTCGCGTATGTGAGATTTTTGTCCGGTCTTATGGGTTTAGACACGTGTATCGTATATTCCTGCACGAAGAAGCCGTCCGTATCCACTATGTCCGTATCCTTCATCGTGATAAAGCACGGCAGGACGGGGACGTTGTTCCTCGCGGCGAACATGAACGCGCCGTTTTTAAGCGGCTTCGGCTTCCTGTAATTCCACCACATACTCTGCTCGGGGTATACGAGTATAAAATGCCCCTCTTTTAAGAGCGTGTCGACCGCCTCCATGAATTTTTTGAGCGTCTTGTGGTTGGACGAAAGCGGCAGGGTGTTGCAGTTGCGCATTAAAAATCCGTAAAAGCCCGGGAACGAGGTGTAATTGCCCTCTCTTATCACCCTGTAAAACTTGCGCTTCTTCTGATTTGACGCCTCGTACGCCATTTGTATCGCAAAGCTGTCGTAGGCGTTGAAGTGGTTGCAGGTGACTATCGCGCCGGTCTGCAGGGAGCTGAAATTCTCTATCCCCTTTATCTCCTTGACTATCAGCTTTTTATCCGCTATCAGCTCGTTTACGAAACGTCTTGCCGCGGTGAACGCGAGCTTTGTTTTCGCCGCAGAAACGGGGTCGCGGCGCAGATAATTTATATCGTCCGGTAAAAGCGGCTTTGTGGGCGGATCGTCCTCCACGTCCTCGCCGAATCTGCCTTCTCTTTCATACTGTTCGATCTTCTTTAATATCGCCACTCTGCCCTGATCGCGCTTTGCGTTCTCACGGTTTACGAAATTGTCCGCTCTTTCCGCCTCATCGACGGCAAGCTTTACGAGCTTCTTCGCCGATTCTGCGTCCTTTTCCCTCTTCTCGTCCGTGTACGTGTCAAGTATCGCCTTTATCTTTTTGTGGACAGACGTCTGTTTTACGTATTTCCAGAAAATATCGAATCCGCGGCAGTCCGTGTAGTGCCACGGCTTGTTCACCATTACATAATGGATCATTTTCGCCTCCGATAACGGGTACGGTATGTTCCTGTATATCTCGGTGTTCCACCGCTGATCAAGCCAGAAGACGCGGTCCTTGCAGATGAGGTTGAGATAATCCTCGTCCTGCGTGACGACGAACGTGTAGGTGTTGAGATAATGTATGAATTTTTCAAGCACTAAATGAACTCTGAATTCGTCGCAGTTAATCAAAAGCAGTCCGGCGTTGAAATAACAGTTTCTGTTGACGCCGATGACGCGCTCCACGTACTCTCCGAACTCGGGCGTCTGCACCATTACCTGCTCGTGGCAGGCGCCGACGTAGCAGTCGCCTATATCGGTGTTGTAAAGCTCGCTTATATCGCCCTGGACTATCGTATCGCTGTCTATATATATCACCTTGTCATACTGCTGGTACATATCGGCGATGAACAGCCTGTAATACGTGGTTTTGGAATAATAGTCGCGCAGGGGGAATTTTTCTGCGATGGACACGAGATACTCGCCCACGTCGCGGAAGATTATCTCAAAATTCTCGTCCGCAAGCTCGTAGAGCCTGTTCATCATTCCTTCCGTTATGCCCATGTGCAGAACGTATATTTTATAGTTATAGTTCCTTGATGCGTTCTTCTTTATCGAATAAAGCGATACTATCGTGAATTTAACGAATTTGTCGTCGCAGGCGAAGAAGATCGGGATCTCTTTTCTGTTCATTTATCACTTTCCTCTTTTTCGTATTTCTTTTTCAGATATATGTACTCAAACAGCACGTCGTCAAACGCAAAATATCTGAATACCCGGTGCACGCGCGTCACGTCCCATTGTTTTATGTTGTCCGTATGCGGGTAAGGCAGCCAGAACAGGCGCTTTGAAAAATGGCGGACGACCGTGTGCTTATGTAAAAATTTCTGATCGTTAAATCTCTGCGGCAGCATCTTCTTCTTCGTCGTGGAGCGGATTATCGCGCTCTGGTCCGCAAACACGAGCTTTTGCTTCCTTATCCAGTCACGCGCCTTCTGCAATAAACCCGTTTCCTTCATCTTTTTCAGATTGAAGAGCAGGACGCCCGCGTTTACGTAGTTCGGATTTATTAAATACTTGCCGTAATGGTCGCGCGCGGCGGCGTATTCGTAATCCGTCACGTCTATATCGTAGAGCAGGTGAATGTCGCGGTTGAACATTATATCGGCGTCAAGATAAAGGATCTTGTCCGGCATCCCGTCTATCATATCGGCGAAAAGCCTTATCAGCGTGTACGGGGAGCAGTAGGCGCTCTCGTTCGGGCAGCCGGCGAACTCCTTTTTGTAAATATCCGTAACGTCGACCTTTATTATTCTGTTTTCTTTATTATATCCTTTTATCACACCGTCAAAATACGCTATCATCTTGTCGTCTATCGGCGTATACGCGGGTTTTAAGTGCGACACGTCCATCGTGTAAACGTAGAACGTATACGGCTCCTTTGATCCGGACCGCTTCATTATCGACAGCGCGCAGGTGAGCATACCGTCGAAAACGTAGCCGTTTCCGCAGAAAAGTATATTAACCATCTTTATTTTCCTTTTTTATATACCGGATATATTCGGTATCCGAATTTTCGGCTCTTTTGCACATCGTCTCGTACACTCTGTCGCGCAGATCCTTCGATCTCTGTTTCTGCGGCAGGCCTTCGTCCGGGTAAAACGGACCGTCTATATACGTTACTATGCGCGGAGCTTTAAACAGCTTCTGTTTTTTATAGGTGTTCGTAAAGCAGAACACGGGGGCGTCAGATTTGCAGGGATAGGCAAATGACGTGTCGGGAAAGTCGCGTATTTTCGTATAATACGGCCAGATATGCGCCTCCGGGTAGATGACGACCGCGGCGCCCTCACGTTCCCTTTGCGATACGGCTGACAAAAAGTTTTTGTAAGCCTTTAAATCGTCCGGCAGCGGGATCGCGCCGAGATACGGCATTACTCTGCCGAACACGGGCATTGACACGTTGTTCGGGTGGACGATGAAATAAACGCGCTTCGGGAAGCAGAAGACGTTGGGTATGAGCGGATCGCCGCCCGCCTGCGTGTGGTTTCCGTAGATATAGACGCCCTTCTTTTCAAAGCCCTTCAGCTTTTGCCGCCCCACCGTCTTCTGCCGGTATTTCAGTTTTACGTACAAGTACGCGAGCGGCCGCGCGACGGCGTTATATAAAAGCGCGGATAAAAATCTGTTTCTTATATACTTATAGCCGCCGTCTATCTTCTTCGGCGTTATCACCGCACTCGAAAACTCGTCGTTATGCTCGTCCTCGTAATATATCGTTTTACGCATAAGACAAAAACTCCGTTTTTTTGTTAATAGTAAAAAACCGAATATCGTTACGCCTTATTTGTCCGATATGCGTAAAAGTTCTTTGAAAGCCTTCGGATATTTTTTTACGACGTTCAAAAGACGGGCGAGCTTTTTTTCGTTCACCGTCTCAGCTTCACCGTCGGGCAGATCCGCGATCTCGGGCTCCGCCTCTATCGGTATCTCCGTATCGTCGTCAATGACAGATAGGCGATATTTCGGCTTGTTGTTTTTGAATATAAAAACCTCGCCGAGCTTATCCGTAAGCCGCGCCGTTTTTGAAAAGTTCTGGTTTGCCTCGGATATGGACACGATCTTGTCGGTCGTGATATTCACGGCTTTGTCCCTTCTTTTCATCGTTTTTTCCTTTCCGTAAAATTTATAATATTATACATCAATTTTAGGATGTTGTCAACCTATTTTTTGAAAAAAAAACAAAAAAAGCCAATAGGGAGAGGCTATATAAAGAAGAAACAAACCCACTCTGACACCTTTCAATTATAGAAAGTGTCATAGTGGGTTATTTTCTTTCAGCTCGTCTTAACCCTTCCGATATAGGAAAGGTTTTTATTATTCA
>CADBSB010000056.1 GCA_902797235.1 uncultured Ruminococcus sp.
ACAGCAAATTTAGCTATGCGGAGCATAATTTAGCTCGCCGTTAGGCGAATTTAGCTTCGGCGCGGTAAAGAAATATCATAATACTTCCTTATCAAACCGCGCCGAATGCGGCAGCCCGTTTGTTATTTTGAGATATCGAAAACGTAATTTGATTTATTGCCGACGCGGAGCGTTACCGTGTCTCCTTTTGAAAGGCTTCCGGCTATTTCGGCGTAGACGCTGTTTTTATCGTAGACCATTATATACGTTTGCTCGCCCACGGTTATTTTCATTCTGTCGCGCCCGTCCTGATATATTTCGCTTATCCTGCCCGTCACGTCCGTCGCCATATCGTTTTTGAATTCGTAATACGCGAGCGTTATCGGGTACAGGCTTTGGTATATAAAGAAATATAAAAAAACAAACAGGAAGATCGCAAGCACCAAAAAACACAGAAGCAGCCGCATGAGTTTGCTTTCTATCTGTTTTGAATTTTTAAGTACGCCGATAACAAACAGCGACAGCCACGTGATCGCAAACACCGTGACGACAAGATACAGTAAAAACGCGTTCCGCAGTAATTCGTTCAATACGTAATTCTCCTTTTTACATCCGCCGCGCCGAAAGCCCGAAAGTTTCGGGGGTGGCGGGGAAACAAGCCCCCGCCCTACGGTCTTAATTCTTAATTCTTTTCAATACCTCTTCCAAAAACGTCCCGCCGGTGAGTTGTATATACGATTCACCCTCCACGTATTCAAACTCAAACGTGTATGATACCTTTTTGCTCTTTCCGTTCTCTTCTCTTATGAAATCGAGCGAGAAGGTTATTCTGCCGTCTTTAACGGAAACGTTTTTCATAGCGTTATAAACGCTGTAAACGGACAGATCCTTTTCGTTTTCGCTGCAGAACGCGGGCGTATTTCTGACCGCTACGGCGGAGGGGATGATAAATCCGTACGTGTGGCCCGATCGTGAGTCAAAGTAATGCAGGGCTTGTGCGCTGTCAGCTATCGGAAAATCAAGATAATCGTCCCAGTGTATGACGTAATCCGATTCGTTTAAACCGTATATCGGATCCCCGTACTGTTTGAGGTATTCGATTACGTCCGACGGCAGATTTGATTTGTCGTATTCGGTCGTTGAATAAACGTCGGTATTTCCGTTATAATACAGAGCGTGCATGAGAAGTATGGTGTGCAGCGCGTCCGCGGCGGCGGTCTTTATATCGTTTTTCATATACCTGTCTATAAACGTGCCGCCGGTTATATAGAGCTTACCGTTCTTTTCCTTGACGTTTACGGTGAATTCCGTCTTCTCGTACGCCATATGTCCGCCCTTTATAACGCTGAAGCCGACGACGGTATAGCCGTCCCTTACCTCGACCACGCGCGCGGTGCGCGGCTCTATCTCCGTCATCCACATGGCAATGTAGGCACCTTCCGGCGTATAGACAACCCCGTCGCAGATTATGAAATTCCTTGATTCCTTTATAAAGCCTTTTACAAGGTCGGCGGGCAGAAACGCGCTATAATAGGAATACCACTCGTCGATCGTTTTAAGCCCCTGTCTCTGCGTTATCATTGACGGATATTCCGTACCCCACCGTTCGCTCGTCCAGTACTTTTCTATCTTTTCTTTAAGTGCGGCAGAGTATTCTTTTTGTACCACAACGCCGTCACGCGTATACTCCTTTTGTGAAAACGACTCCGACGTGTCATCATATATGCCGGCCCCGTACGTCACGGCAGCGTAAAGGCTGTTAAGGTCCTTTAAGAGCGGGCGTACCTGAAACGCTATATCCGGCTCGCCTTTTTTGTAGTTATCGAATCCGAGCGCGGTCAAAAACGCGTACGTGCCGGGATAATCGAGCTGCATTTCCTCTTTATATTTGTTCTGCGCGGCTTTTTTTGCCGCCTCCGCGTATTTTTCCAGTATAGGCTCGACAATATCGGGATAACTCTTATAATCACCGTCCGATACGTACGTTCCGTTCCCTATCGCATAAAACGACAGGAACAATTCGCGTCCGATAAGCTCTGATAAGCCTTCTTCATACCGCACGCATCTGAACGTGAGCCAGCTCATGACGACGCGGCGTTTTTTGTCCGTTTCTTCAAAATAATGCTTTGCGCAGTATTCTATCGTTTCATATTTTCTGTAATATACCAGATGGTCAAATACCTCTGTCACATTTTTTGAGGCGAGCTTGTTTATGCAAGATCCCACCGTTTCCCTTGACGGGTCGAATTTATAATCATCAAAGCCGGTAAGCGAAAGCAGTCTGCAAACGAGCGGGGCTTCCGCCAGAGCGTCCTCCTTGACCGTATATTTTCCGTAGGACTGCGCCTTTATTTTGAACGTCGAAAGCCACGTCGAAATGTTTGAGGATTTCAGCGCTTCAAGATCTGACACGTCGGGAAAATAATAATTTGAAAAATGCGGGGAATTGAGCTTTGTTACCTCGTCCTTTAACGTCTGAGCTGCAAAAACGCTTATTATCGACCTTACCGCTTTATCCTTCTCCCCGTCGAAATAGCGCGTTACAAGATGATCGAAAGCCGCCTCGCCGTACGAGCAGAGCCGCTCCCACTTGTCCTTTGTATAACACGTCGCCGCCATTGAATCGACAAGGTAGTCTATCCATTCGGTATCCGTCTGCGGTATCCTGAACGGCGGCTCCTCCGTCGTCTCCGGCTCCGTTCCGACCGACGTTTCAGCCGATGTTTCCGCGGTCGTTTCCGCGGTCGTTTCTCTCTCCGTCACCGTAACCGGATCGGGCTCCGTCTGTGTTTCTGCGGTGGTTTCCGGCTCCGTCTCCGCCGTCGTTTCCGGTCCAGTCGTGTCCGATGCGCGTGTTGTTTCAATATCCTCCGTGTCGCAGGCGCAGAGCGAAAGGAACACAAACGTCAAAAGTATTATTATAACTGCAAACTTTTTCATTTCCATAACTGCAAACTTTTTCATTTCCATAACTGCAAACTTTTTCATTTCCGGGCCTTTCTCGCGCTCTTTCCGGTGGATGTGATTATCAAAAACGTCACGGTCGTCGCGGCTATCGCCACCGCGAGTATGAGTATTATATACACGGCGGTACCGCCCGACGATTCCTTCGGAATCACGTTCACCTCAAGCGTCTTTGCGGCGGGCAGATATTCGTCAACGCCGTCGCCGTTCAGATCGGCGCCGTGCAGGTACGATCTTATGTACGTTTTGCCCGCTTCTATGCCTATTATCGAGCCGTTCTGCACTCTTACGTTATTTTTATTGCCCGTCACGCCGTACGATACGGGCACGTTCTGCACACCGTACGCCCAGTCTATCTGAGAAAGCTCGTACTCGCCGTCTACGCTTACGGTGACGACCGGGTCCTTCGTATCATATTCCCCGGCTATAACGCGCAAAATTCCGGGATAAAAGTCTATTATGTACTCGCTCGTCACGTCACGGCCGTTTTCATCCTTTACATAAAGCTCCGAAAACATATTCTTTTCCTCGCCCGTATAGAGCACGCCCGATACGGAAGCGTAGGAAAGCGTGTGCCCAAAGGCAAGCGCTCCGCCGATTATCTCGTACTCGCCGCACGTCAGATATTTACCGTCAAACCGCTTTACCGCGTCCGCCGACCTAATAACGAGATAATTATATATCTTTCCGTTTTCGCCCGTTATCCTCGTGTCGGGCGGGATAAACAACTCGCCTTCCTTTATCCGCACGTTTTCAAACGGCAAAACGGTTACCTTTTGTCTGAATTTTATCTCCGCGCCCTTGTCCTCTACTATTGTTTTCGCGTCCGGCAGGCCGAGATCTATTTTATTTTCATACGTTCTGTTGTTCGTCGCGGCTATACCCGTTATCCCCTCGTCCGTGACGGACATTGCGGGATCGGAGGTGAAGACGAATTTCGTATTGTCGGAGCCTGAAAGCTCCGCGATCCTTTTATCCAATATCTCCGCGTATTCCGGCACCTGCACGGTCTGTCCGACGTAAAGCGTTATATCCGGCATATCGACGATAAGCGTTTCCACGGTCAGCTGCGCAAAACTCGATTCCCGTACCTCGTACATATCCGTGACGTCCTTGCCGTTCTCGTCCACGATCTTGAACTCCACAGCGCCCGTCCACGCCGTACCTGCGTTCGTTAACCCGTCGGACTTTGCTATTACGCGGTGGCCGTCCTTTAAGTTACCGCCCGCCATTATCTGTATTTCCTCGGAATAAAGCGGCTCTCCGTCGTAGACCTTTTTCGCGTCCTTCATTTTGAAATACAGCTTGTTATAGAACATATCCCGCGTGTTGTCCGGCGGCTGAAGCTCCGAGCCGGCGCCGCCCTCGGAAACGGACGAGCCGGTGACCTCAACGGGTACCCAGCCGACGCTGTCGACGTATATCTCCACCCACGCGTGCGCGTCTTTTGAATAAAACTCTTTCTTTTCAAGCCCGCCGTCCGTTACGACGTAATAACCGACGGTATATCTCGCCGGTATGCCGAGCGCTCTGTAAATCACCGTCGCGGCGGACGCGAAATGGCCGCAGATACCCTCTTTGCTCTCCGTCAGGAAATATATGACCCTGTCTTCCCCGTCCGGTATCTTCTCAAACGCTCCGCTGTATTCTGCGGCGTGACGCACGTATTCCGCGACGTCCGATATTACCGTGGGAGATTTGGCATCAAGCCCGGCTTCTTTTATTATTTTTAATATTTCCTCTTTTGTACTCTCCGGCAGATCGAGATAGTTATCGTATACGAACTGACGGTATTCCTTTTCCTTTGCCGCGGTGCCCGACAGGCTTAATATGACGTTTAAGCTGACGGGCGGGATCTGGCTGTAATAAAACGTTCTTCTTTCATTATCGGCGCGTGGAACGGCGATGTCCGTCATAACGTACTTCCCGTTGTTCTCCGCTCTCGTATAGTACGGAACGGGAACAAGTCCGTCGTTTACGTTATATTCAACGCTTAAATCGTTCATGCCGTAGTATCCGTTCTGAACGAGCGCCGAAACGGTCAGATTGAGCGGCTGCTCCCTATGGCTTCCCGTGTATATCGCGGGCTCCGACCAGCCGGTTCCGGTGTAATTGCCGAAGCTGCGCAGGCGCAGATAGACGGCGCCGGAAATATAGCTCGCCACGCTGCCGAGCGGAGTTTTGCTCTGCTCCGGCGTATCGGACGGAACGCCGGCGTAGGAGCTCGGGCTGTTGTCTATGCCGCCGCCTATACCGCCCGAGCCTATTCCGCTCGGACCGTAATAATCCTCGTAGTGAAATTCGGTGTCCGCGGGCTCCGTATCGGGCGGGTTCGTGTCCGGCGCGCCCGTATCGGTATCGGTGCCGGTATCCGTACCCGTCACCACGCCCGTATCCTCGGGCTTTGTTATCGAGGCTTTGAATTCGTCAAGCTCGTCTTTGTCATATTCGACGACGAGCGTTATCTCGTAGCTGTCAGTTTCATCCGTCAGACGGGAACCCGTTGAATGGTTGATTTTCAGGTTATCCCTTATATAATCTTCAAAATCCGCATAATCGGTTTCGAGCGGTATTATTATTTCACTTGACGATGGCGCAATGTAGTCCATGGGCGCCACGTCCGGGTCGTGATCCGCGGAATGAGCGGCGAAAGCGGATCTTTTCGCATCTGCTTGTACGGTATAATAAACAGTAACGGGTCTTTTGGTTATGAGCACCGTGCCGTAATCAAACGTAACGTTATACGCGGACGAAGGGACCGCGCCTCCGTATCGGAGCGTACACATACTCCTGTACGTTCCGGCGGACAGGTACGATGACGAAGCCATCAGCTCTATCGAATCCCCCTCGTAAAGCTGACCCGACACTATCTCAATGCTGTCCACGGGCCGGTGGGTTTTGCCGTCATATTCAAACTCGTACGACGGCGTTTTTATGACTATGTCGCGCGGCTTGACCGTCAGCGTTCCGGTCTCTGTCTTTATGTCGTAACAGTCGGATATCGTGTTTCCGCCCGCGTCTGTTAAGGCGACTTTATTACCGTCTTTGTCCTTGATCTCAAACCATATATTATTTTTCAATTTACCCGTGTCCGTCAGGGACGGGAAGAATACGGGCTCTAACGTGTGCCCGTCCATAAGTTCGTTTAACGTTACCTCGTAATCATGGCACGACAAAGGCTGCCCGTCGTATTCCTTTTCGGCGGAGCCCGTTTTCACCTTTATCTCGCGGCGCTTTACTTCAAGCGTGCCGAATTTGAGCGTTACGGCGTACCTGTCCGTAACGTCCTCGCCGTCTTTGTTGTAAAACCTCGCGCTCGCCCTGTTCGCTTTTATGCCGGGCTCGGCAAAGCCGACCGCGAACGTAAGCTCTATTCTGTCGTCGTAAGCGAGGCTGCCGTGCTCAAACTCGTATTCATGGCAGTATATCTCGGTTTTGTCGTACTTTTTCTCCGCGGAGCCGGTGACGACCGTGATCCTTCTCTGCGTCTGCGTTACGGTCGCCCGGCCGAGCGTCAGCTCATAGCAGTCCGTAACGTCCTCGCCGTTTTTATTGACGATGACGGCGGTCTTTATAACGGCGGAGGAGACCTTTGACAAAAGATCGTATTCTATCTCCGCCTTCATAACGCTGTCGCCGTCGGCGAGGCCCGAGGCGTAAACGTATTCCGTGCCGTCAGGTGTGTCGCCGTATTCAACGCTGAAATCGTTTAAGTTTATTTCGGCTTTGCGCTTCGATATGGTAAGCGCCGCGCTCCCGGTCCTTTTTATTCCGAAGAGGTTGACTGTCTCCGCCGTGACGGTATAGGAGCCCGCGCGGTACGGGACGCCGCTTTTAACCTCCCCGTTCTCTTCATATGAAAGCTTTGCCGGGGATAAAAACGCCTTCGGCTCCGTAACGGACGTTTCGCCGTAAACGCCGCCCTCAACCGATAACTGTGTGATGAAGCTGCCCGAAAAGAAGAGCACGGCAAAAACCGCGGCAATTATTACCGCCGCGGCGGCTGTTACGGCTATCCTGTGCTTTTTGAGCCAAAGCTCAAATTCATGGAATTTGTTTACTCTCGCTCTGATTTTAAGGGTATATTCATCGTACGTCATGTTATCTGCCTATCTTGCTTTTTACGTATCCGTCGGCGGATAATCCGCCCTCTTCCTCCCATTTGACGTAAAAGACCACGGTGTCCGCGTCCTTTGCGTTCTCCTTGCCCGATAAATGCACTTCTCCGTCGTCTTGTGTGATCACAAGTCCGCTTGACACAAGGCTGCTGCCTATACAAACGTCGTTTTTGTAAAGCATACACCGTAAATCGACGACCGTGGCGGGTGTTTTTGACTGGTTTTTAAGCAAAAGCTCATAGCTTACGCCGCCGTCCGTCCTGTCGAGCGAGCCGACGCAAAGCTTCAGATCGGACGACATACGGTCCCTGTCGCCCGACGCCGCCGTAAAATTGTAACCGTATGAAAGTCTGTCCGGCTCCTCGAATTCGGCCGCGCTTTTCGTCTCCTCGTCCGTCATTTTCGTAAAAGCGCCGAAATACGCGGCGGCAAACACAACGAAAAGCACGAGGGCCGCGGCTATGACGGCGCCCGCGACGGGGATAAGTATACCGTTCATACGCGCTTTTTCAAATCTGTTACCGTTCATATTGCGTCACTCCTGAACTTTTTTAGGTACGATACGCTGCGGTACAGCTCTCCCTCGCCGAATATGCGCTCGACGGTCTTTATTATGCCGTCGCACTCCGCGCGGCAGATCACCGGGTTCAGACTGTCCATTTTATAAAGTATCTTGTTTCTCAAAAGCACGTCAACCGCATCGTTTTCCGCGCCGCCGCAGGCTATGTAAACGGGTATGAAGCTCTCCGCCTGCCGCATGACGCGGTTGCCGAACGTAAGCCCGACGTGACGGAGCAGATAATCGTCAAGCTCCGCTATGCCCGCCCGCGTTTTCTGCTGTACGGGGTAGGACGTGCGCGCCGTTTTGAACAAGTCTTTGAGCCTCGTCGCCGATATGCGCGATCTGCCGGTCTCCGGCGCGTCGAATTTCTCGCTTCTGCTGTTCAGCTCTATCACGAAAGCGCGGTCGTAGACCTTGTCAGATACGGCGTGCGTTGAATCGTCGTTGTTCGCCGTGCCGACGAACCAGACGTTTGACGGCAGCTCAAGCGTGCCGTTTATGAATTTGTCCGGGTCGCTCTGTCTGCTGTCCGCGGTGACGCGCACGCGGCGCGACGTGCCCTCCGGCAGCTCGAGCAGCGAAAGGAATTCCGCGAAATAATACTCCACGCGCGCTATGTTCATTTCGTCAAGCACCACCGTGTAAATATCGTCCGTGAGATTTGCCTTGTATAAGTCGCAGAGCAGCTCCGTTTCCGTGTAGCTGTCCGTAAATTCGTTGTAATAGCCGAGCAGGTCGGAGCGGTCCTTCCACGACGGTTGAACGGGCGTCACGGACGCGCCGCGCCCGACGTACCTGCCGAACGCGAACGGAAGCGACGTTTTGCCCGTGCCCGATATGCCTTCAAGTATTATGAGGTGCGTGCAGGAGAGCCCGGCGATGAACGACCTTATGACCTCCTCGCCGTAATACAGCTTCATTTCGGACGCGGCGAAATTGCGGAAGCCGCGGCAGAACTCGTCAAGCCCGACGCGGTCGTTGAAAGCCGCGTCGTCGTCGCGGCCGGGGCCGTTTTTGTCTATCTCGGCAAGGCGGCAGAAGCGCGGCTTGTCGCTCTTTTTATCCGCGTCGTTTACCGCTTTGCTGCTTTTTACGTACGAAACGGTAAGGGTTACTGCCATGAAAACGCACAGCGCGTCGAGTATAAGCAGAACTATCGCGATTATTACCGACGCCGGCTTCGGCAGCATGAGGTACATATCCCAGCCGGATTTATCCGCCGCGCCGGAATTCTGCGACAGACTGATACAGAGTATAACGCCGAATACCGTTACGGCGCCGGCGAAAACGGAAAGAAGCGTTGTGTATAAAACAGTCTTTTTCATTCCTTATCCTCTTCACCTCCGTTGCCTCTGTTTTTGAATTCCGTCGCTCTTATGCGGCGCTTCGCCTTCGCCCATTCGCGTTTGTAATAGTCGTGCAGGGCCTTGTGCTCGCGCTCTAACTTTATGAAGTTTTCTCTGTCGTTTATCTCCGCGTCCGCGCCGTCTTCATTATTTATTATGCCGTACGCATGAAGCCTGCCGTTTAAAAGATCTCTTTCCTCTTCCCAGCCTTTGCGCTCCGCCTCGAATTCCTCATTATGTCTTTCTATCACGATATTTGCCTTGTCGGAGAAGAATTTTTCCGTCCTCACGGCGTTTTCCTTTATCCTCTCCTCCGCATCGGCGACAGTCTTTTTCATCTTGTCCGCCATTATATCGCGCTCCGCGCCGAGCTTTATTATCTGGCGGCGCTGTTCTCTGTCCTTTTTGCGCAAAGCGGACATCTCCTCGCCCGCGCTCTCATAGGCGCCCGTCAGTCTGGCGTTGCTTTTTTCAAGCAGGTCAATATATTCCTCCGCCGTCTTTTTGCCGCTTTTCAGCTCCTCGCGCGCCGCCTCGACGTCGAGCTTCAGCTTGCGGAGCTCCGCACCGCGCTTCTCCTCCTCGTCCTCGTCACAGGCGCTCTCGCTGTCGTCCCAGCCGTCGAACGCGCCCTGATAAACGAGAAAGTATTGCAGCGCCGCAATATCGCATAAAGCGTCGGACAGGCGCTTCGGTATCCTTTTTTCATTCGTCGCGTCGTTTCTTACCGTGTAACCGTCGCCCGTGTAGGACGATAAAAACATATATAAATCATATACCGCCGCGAAATGGACGTTGTTTTTGATTATGTTCGTCCGTACTATCGGCGGCTGCAGCTTCGGCGCCGCCTCCACGTTTTTCATAAGCGGCGTGCAGAGATAGCCCGTCACGGCGTTCATGACCGTGCGCAGTCTTATCATCGTGTACTGATGCGACAGGTCCGTCGCGCTCTCGCCGCCGTTTGACGTCTCCGACATTTCAAGCGTGTACGACAGACTGCCCGACTGGCTTTTGCTGCTCCTTTTTATGCGCATGGAAACGCCCGCCTCGCCCGACAGCCTTGATATCTGCTCGTACCTTACGGACACGAAGGAGCGTATCAAAGACAGCGCCGCGTATAAAAACCGGTTTTCGTATACGGCGTAATCCTCGTCGTTTTCGGTTATGTAGATCTCCTCGGGCTCCGGCATCCCGTCTTCTTTTATGCTTTTGATATAGTTGCTGTGGCGCGCCAGATGCGCGACGGAATCCTTTGACGGCCGCTTCGCCCTGTCTATCCTCACTACCTCGCCGTCTTTTTTTATAAGGCTCCGGCACTGGTCGATCGCTTCCTTTATGTGCGGCAGCGTCTCCTCGCATTTTGTGAGCCAGCTCTGATCCACGGTCACGGTCTTCCGGGCGCCGGAAATGAACTCTCCGTCACTTTCATTATCAAAAGCCGATTGCAGAGCCGCTCTTACGGGATCGCTCGATCCTATTTTCGATATTTCCCTGAACGCGCCGTACTGCCGCGCGCGTCTTTTGATCTCACTATCCATACCGCACCTTAAATTTTAACGAATTTTTTCATATACGAAACGCAGCCGGGGAGCGCTCCCTCGCCGAAAATGCTTTCAATCGCCGATATTACTCCCTCCGCCTCGGCGGCGACGTAAACGGGATTTTGCGCCTCAAGCTTGCGGAGGACTTTTTTGGACAAGATAAGATCGACGGCTTCCGCCTCCGTGCCGCCGCAGGCGCGGTAAACGGGTATGAATTTTTCCGTCTGACGCAATATTCTGTTGCCGAACGTTATCTGTAAATGCTTTGATATGTACCTGTCAAGCTGCTCCGTCTTCATCCTTATTTCGTCAGACATCGCAAACTCGTGCGACGCGCGCGCAAACAGGGAGAAAAGGTAAGGAGAGGAGACCGATACAGGCTCCGTGTCGGGCGCGGTGAACTGTTTTGCCCTGCTTTGCAGCTCTATTACCATCGCTCTGTCGTACACCTTGTCCGAGATAGACAGGGTGGAATCGTCGTTGTTCGCCGTGCCGACGAACCACATATTATCGGGCACCGTCAGCTTGCCGTCCTCCAATCTGTTCGGGTCGTTCTCCCTTATATCGGACACGACCTCGATCTTGCGCGACGCGAGATCGGGCAGCTCGAGCACGGATAAAAACTCGGCAAAATAATACTCAACGCGCGCTATGTTCATTTCGTCAAGCACGGTGAGATATATTTTGTCGTTTCCGTTAGCCTCGTAAAGATTGTATAAAAGCTCCGTTTCCGTAAAGTTGCCCGTAAATTCGTTGTAATAGCCGAGCATATCCGTCCTGTCCTTCCACGACGGCTGGACGGGTACGATGGACGCCTCATGCCCTATGAATTTGCCGAAGGCGTACGCAAGCGACGTTTTGCCCGTGCCGGAGATGCCCTGCATTATTATGAGCTTTGTGACGGACAGGGACGCGACGAAAGCGCGTACCACTTCAATATCGTAGTACAGCCCCATGCGCGACGACGCGAAATCCCTGAATTTCTCGCACAGTTCGTTTAACGAGATCCCGTTTTCGAATTCGCCTCTGTCGTTTGACTGCGCGTCGTCTATCGCTGACAGGCGGCTGAAACGGCGTTTCAGCTGCTTCTGCTTCTTTTCCCTTTCGCGCAGTGCCGTTTCCTTTGCGTTCCTTATGATGAAAAGCAGCATAAGGAGTATAAGCGCGGACAAAAGTATCACAACGTAGGCAAATATCGCACGATGCCCCGTTATTATTTGCCAGAAGGTCGGATTTTCGACCGTCGCCCCGATCGTATTCGTAATCTCTTCGGTCATGATTTTCTCCCGTATTTTTTATTACTTGAAATTATATCATACTGTCACTTTTTTGTCAAGTGAGCATCTATATAATAAGACGTTTTTTAAAACAAAAAAGTTTCATATAAAAGTTTAAAATATTGTAAACTAAAATCCGGTGTACTTTTTGTCGCAATATGGTATAATCAAATAAAAAAACGACGGAGAATAAAAATGTCTGTAAAATTTCAGTTTTTGGGAACGTGCGCGGCTGATTTTTCACCGCGTCTGCAAGGCGACTGCAAGGACAGATTCGATTTTGACGCGCGCCGTGCGTCATGCGCGATCATAAACGGCAGGTATCTTCTGGACTGCGGTCCGCACTGCCCCGAATCGCTTGCGATAGCCGGATACGATCCGAAGGATATCACGGATATTTTCATTACGCACACGCATAACGACCACTTTAAAAAGGACAGCGTCGCGTATATCGCAAAGGATCACAGCGTGCGCCTCTGGGTACGCGAGGACGCGGTGATACCCGAGATCGAAAACGTGACGGTCATCCGCATGAACAATTACGAAAAATACGAGGCAAACGACGAGCTTTCGGTCACCGGTCTGCCCGCGAACCACGCCGAAAAAACGTGCCCTCGCCATCTGTTGGTCGAGATAGACGGAAAAAAGATATTTTACGGAATGGACGGCGGCTGGCTTCTGAACAGAACATACGCGCATCTGTGGCATCAGAATCTCGACCTCTGCATACTCGACTGCACCTGCGGCGACTACGTCGGTGATTACAGGATGGGCGAGCACAACAGCGTGCCGATGATACGCCTCATGCTCCCGTCCTTCCGCACGGTCGGTATAATCGATGATCATACGCTTATCTACATATCACACCTCGCGCCGTCGCTTCATAAATCGCACGCGGAAACGGTGGAGATATGCAAGAAGGATAATATAAACGTCGCGTTTGACGGGCTGAGGCTTACGCTGTAAGAAGTTATATTTGCTTCGCAAGTTATATTCGCCTGCGGCGAGTTATATTTGACTTACGTCAAGTTATATTCGGCTGCGCCGAGTTGTATTCGCTGACGCGAGTTAAGGTGTCGCTTCGCGACGAATTGTGTGCGCAAAGCGCACGTTTGGGGTTCCGGGAAAAGGCTTGAACAATAACAACAAATTGTAAAAAATAAACTTATCTTCACAATATTTTGCAAAAGCTCTTGCAAAAGTCATAGGGTTGTGTTATAATAATTTGAAGTAAATCATTAAGTAACAGGATGGTATTAAAATGTCGATTTTTGAGCAGGTTGAATCGGAAGTAAGGTCATATTGCCGCGCTTTCCCCGTCGTGTTCGACAGGGCTGAGGGCTGTTATATATATGACGAGAACGGTAATAAATATCTCGACTTTTTCGCGGGAGCCGGCGCTTTGAACTACGGCCACAACAACCCGTACATAATGGAAAAGGTAAGCGAATATATAAAGCACGGCGGCATTCTGCACGCGCTCGATATGCACACGGTGGCAAAGCGCACGTTCCTGGAGGATTTCGAAGAAAAAATCTTAAAGCCCAGAGGACTTGACTACAAGGTGATGTTCCCCGCGCCGACGGGCACGAACGCCGTAGAATCGGCTTTCAAGCTCGCGCGTAAGGTCAAAGGCAGACAGACTATTTTCGCGTTCCAGGGTGCTTTCCACGGCATGACGCTCGGCGCGCTGGCGGCTACGAGCCACGCGTATCCGAGAGCCGCGTCCGGCACGCCTCTTCTCGGCATTACCTTTATGCCCTACCCCTACGGCTTCAACAACAGCTTCGACACGATTGCTTATATGGAAAACGTGATATCCGACGATCATTCCGGCTCCGAGGTACCGGCGGCGATAGTAGTTGAGACGGTGCAGGCGGAGGGCGGCATAATCCCCGTCTCCGTCGAATGGCTCCGCCGTCTGCGCGACCTGTGCGACAGGTACGGCATACTGCTCATAGTCGACGACATTCAGATAGGCTGCGGCAGAACGGGAGAATTCTTCTCGTTTGAAAAAGCGGGAATCGTTCCGGATATGGTAACGCTGTCCAAATCTATCGGCGGCGCGGGACTTCCGATGTCCCTGCTTCTGCTCAAGCCCGAGCTCGATATATGGGGCCCGGCGGAGCACAACGGCACGTTCCGCGGCAATCAGCTCGCGTTCGTCGCGGCGGACGCGGCGCTCGACGTGCTTGAAAACGACAAGCTGCTCGACCACGTCAAAAAGGTCGAAAAATTCCTTGTCAAATACGTTGAAGAAAACGTACTGCCGATAGACAGCCGCATAGAATACCGCGGACGCGGTCTTATATACGGCATCGACTTCACTGCGCTCGATCCGTCGGGCGCGCTTGCCGGAAAGATCTCAAAGAAATGCTTTGAAAAGGGCTTGATAATCGAGCGCTCCGGCAGAAACGACACGGTTTTGAAGATCCTTCCGCCGCTCGTGATAACGGAGGAGGAGCTTAAAGCGGGCCTTGATATAATAGCAAACTCAGCAAAAGAAATAATCAAATGATGGGGAGGCAAAATATGAACAACACAGATATTCAGATCGCTGAACAGGATAAAAACGTACTTAACACCTTTAAAAAATTCCTCGGGCTCGAGCATTTCGGCTGGAAATTCGGCGCGGTAATGCTGCTCATCTGTTCGATAATAATGCCGATCATCGGCATAATCATGCTGACCGCCGGCGCGGCGGTGCAAAACGCTTCGCAGCCGACGTATACGGGCGGCGTACCGGGATACCCCTTTGTACTTATGGGAGTTATGTATCTCGTTCTGACCGCCGTCGAGCTTATCCCCTGTACCGTCGTAAGCTTTATAATGTTAAAGAAAAACGAATACTATCAGAGCACGATCGACACCGATATTTCGATCGCCCGCAAACGCGCGACGTCCGTCGGTATGATAGTATTCTGCTTCATATTCAACACGCTGGCGGCCGTATTCTATCTCATAAACTTCATCAAGACGAAAAGCAACGCCGCCGCGTTTGACAGACTTGAAGCGTCTCAAAAGGGCGGTACGATATGAAGACCTGTAAATACTGCGGAAAAGAGATAAGCGATGAGTTAGAGGTCTGCCCCTTCTGCAACGCCGTACAGGACGATCAGAAGGATAAAAACGACGAGAGAGCTTACTCACAGATGGCGCGTTTTCTCAAATACGAGCATATAGCGTGGAAGGCGGGCGGCTTCGTCGCGCTCGGCGGCTGCGCGTTATACGTGTGTATAGCGCTCACGTTCCTCGCGATCGGGATACTCGGCGCCGCGAGCGGCGGGATAAGATATTTCGGCTCGGATTACCATATACCCGAATATTACAAAGACAGGATACTGCCGTTTTTCGTCTTTATGTTCTTCGGCGCGGTTTATCTTATAACTTTCCTTGTTGCGTTTTTACCCATTATAATCGCAAATTTCAAAATGGTAAAAAGAGTTGAATTCTATCAGGGCTGTATGGAAACCGATATAGCCGTTACGCGCACACGCTGCAAATCCGTCGGTATGATTGTTTTCGCGGCGATATTCAACAAAGCGGCTCTCGTCTTTATCATAATCAACTTCGTCAAAACGCGCACACACGCGGCGGAGTTTGACAGGATAGAGGCAAGGCAAAAGGAAGCTCACGCGGAAATGCAAAGCGAAGCCTGATAACTACAAATCAAAAACCGGGAATGCCCGAGCGTCATAAGGCAGTTTTTTACCGCAAGTCCATGCGGTGAGTAAGTGCGTACTTAACAAAAGCAGGCTGAAATTAAAATCAGTCTGCTTTTCATATTCAGTCGGTTTAACGAAGACGTTCGCTTCGCTCACTAATGAAGACGGG
>CADBSB010000057.1 GCA_902797235.1 uncultured Ruminococcus sp.
ATATATTAACGCGCGAGGTCGAGATCAAAAGCAAGCTGACCGAAGGCGATTCAAACAGGCTGTATCACAGGATATACACGTCAGACAGCCACCAGTTCAACGATCTGCGCAAGCAGGCGTATATAGAAAGAAATCCGCTGACCGACATACAGCTCGTTTCCAATCAGTACGGCTCAAAGATATTCTATTATAACAAGGTCAGAGGCTGCTACGATATATTCACCACGGGAGAGGGCTTTGTCGACGCATACAAGCAGACGCCCGACAAGCAGATACAGGTGAACGTCGTGGCGACGGGAGACGGCGTATGCGACAGAACGATATATTTTAACGTATACACGACCTCCGGCGCGCTTGAATGCTCCGCCGTGCTCGACCAGGATCAAAGGCTTTTGCCGATACCCGTTCAGGTGAGCAAGAACTTCACCGGCGAATTCGAGGAACGCGCGTACGACGGAGGCGACAATTCCTTCGGCGGCGAGGCTTACGTTCCGGTAGTTGTCGGCAAGGATGAAAGCAGAAAAATGACGATACTGCACCTCTATCAGAACTGGGGCAAATACGCGCTGAAACAGCTTTCATCTATCAGCTTCATACAACCTTACTATCATCTTTCGATCGGCGTTTCGGAGACTAACTGCATAGCGCCTTACTTCGTATTCGGCAAGGACGGTTGGACGCTGCCGGACTTCCGCGCGAATTCCGCGCCGCTATGGAACTCACAGCCTCAGCACACGTCGACCGGCAAGCTCTACTTTTTAAGCTACTATACGGACGCAAACAGCCCGTATTACTTATCCGAATCACAGTCGGCGAATATCGAATCGGTAGGTCCCGTTTACGCCGACCTTACCATGGATTATCTGTCTGACGACGGAAACATCAAGGCGACGTACAGGCACACGGAGCTGCCGCAGACTGATGAGAACAGAACGCTTTACGAGATCAGGATGACGGTTTTAAACGACGTTAATATAAACAACTTCGATCAGAACTTTACGATATTCCGCTTTGACAGCCGGTACGCCAACGCAAGGTACGCAAAGATCGGATATTTAAACGAAGACAACGAATGCGTGATCGAAGAGGTCGATCAGAAGCGCAAGAAGTCGCGCATAGTCAAGCTCGGTACGGATCATCCTTACGTTTCCGTATTTGAACCGAACTTTACGGTGCCAGGCAGCGAAAGCACAGACGCGGTAAACATAGCTTTTATAGTAAAGGATTACGATATAACGATCAACGGTGAGAAATTCACGGGCAATCTCATTTTCCGTGAAAACTGCATTTCGTCGCAGACGCACGTTGAGCTTTCGCTCGATCTCGGAAACGTACAGCTCAAAGCCGGCGATACGATAAATCTCGACATCATACTTCTGCCGTGGGGCGAGACTAAGAGCGAAAACGACGATAACGTAAGACGCGTAAGGGAAGATACTTGTATTTCACCGTACAGCGTTACTGTTAAGGTCGGCGAGCAGATACAGGACACATACGTTCCAAAGGTCAAGGCAAAGGACAACAAGGCGGAGTTCACGTTCTTCGGCGGCAATAACCGCGGCGTTGTGCGCGTATACGGCTTTACCGGCTATTCTCTGCCCGAAATACAGGTCAAAAAGGACGGCGCGTGGGTCGGATTTGACGTAAACGGCGTAAACGGCTACGACGGATACCAGGTATATCTCGATGAAGACGGCACGTACTCGTTTGCGTTCGTACTCGATATGGACGAGGCAGAGGCATATGAGCTTAAGCTCGAACAAAAATAACGGAGGTATTTTATGAAGAAGATCGCTGTATTTTTCATACTTACGGCAATCACACTGTCGTGTATCTTAACGTCGTGCAACGAAACGACTGTCAATACGGATACAGTAACGAATGATCAGCCGACGGACACGGTGACCGATCCTGCGACCGAAACGGAGCCGGACACCGACACGGAGGCGGAAACGGAGGAGATAATAGTGGACGAGGATCCCGTATTTTACACAAAAACAGACCGCGACCCGATAGACCCCGACAGCGTTGAGATCAAAAACACCGACTGGAGCGAAACGATAAATTACGCAAACGCCCATGCGGACGGCGTTCAGGGCAAATTCACCGACGCGTCAAGATCCGGATTTCTTATAAGCAATAATAACGCTTCTCTTTTATATGATCTTCAATCGGACGGTAAAAAAGGCGTTGCGGGTATATACGGCAAAAACGGCAGACCTTATTTTGAAAGCGCATCCGAGGTTTATATCAAGAGCGCAGACGGGTCTGTGTTCTCTTCGCTGTATTCAACGACGAACGGCAGGATGAACAGCCACCGTCTCGGTTATTACTATTACGATTTCCGCTTCTGCGATCAGCTGTTTTTGAACGCCGCCACGATGAAATTAGCGGACGAAGGCGATCAGTATTACGACATAATCGCAAATTCCGGCAAATGGAACGGACACGACGTTTCAGATATTACAAAAAAGGACGGCGTCCTTTCGTTCAGGGTATCGAATACAAACGACCCGTATTTGGGAGCGAAGATAAGCTTTTCGGCTGAAGAATTCGACGCCGTGCAGATAACCATTAAATCCGAGTACGCCACCGGCGGCAACTTCTACATAGCCGCGGGCGCTCAGACAGGCTTCAACGCGGAACAGCACGTGGATTTCTACTTTACGCCGGGCGTCTGGGACACGGTCGTAGTTCCGCTGTCGGTCGTTCCCGACTACACGGGCACTGTCAAGGCGTTCAGGATAGACTGCGGCGCGCAGACCGGCGAAACGATCGAGGTTAAAGAGCTTAAAGCCATAAAGCGCGGCGAAGCGTCCGTGCCGTTTGCGCTTGAAAGGATATTCCACACGTATTCCGACAAAATGCACGAGGTAGTGCGCGTAGTCTTAACTGACGATTACACGGGCGGCGGCAAGCTTGAAACGACGACGGTAATACCCGTCGACACGATAAGAAAATTCGTTTTAAAGAACGCCGAGGGAGAGGTATCGACGCTTGACGGATTTGATTTTTCGAGCACGGAATACGTCGGATTTGATATCAAAGGCGCCGGCGTTTACGGAATAATAATGCCGGTACGCGACAATAACGGTTATATCACCGTTACGGAAAAGGACGGCAATTACGTAATCACACGCGGCATCGATATTCCCGAAAGCCTTAAAAAAGGCAAGGACGTTTTGTTCGGACACAGGATCTATACGACGGATTCGCATCAGTTCAACGGTTTAAGAAAAGAAGCGTATATAGAAAGAAATCCGCTGACCGACGTTTACGTCGTAAAGCGTGTCGACGGCGCGAAATTCAATGGTTACGACGCGCTTGTCGGCTGCTACAAATTCAAGGTAAATTCATCCGATTTCAACAAGGCTTATTACAGAGAGCCGGATAAGCATTACAACGTCAGCGCGCTTTTCTGCGGCGACGGCGTATGTGACAGAACGGTTTACGTGCAGACGCTTGAGGGCGGCGGTCAGCTTGAATGCGCGGCGCTCCTTGACGAAAACAACGCCCTTCTTCCGATACCGCTTGAAGTCGGCAAGAACTTCAAGGGCGAATATGAGGAAAAGCTTTTCGACCCGGACGATACGGCTTACGGCGAGGTCTACGTTCCTATAACGGTAAAGGCTGACGAAAATAAGAAATTCACGGTGCTGAACCTTTATCAGAAGTGGGGAAATTATCCGCTGAAACAGCTTTCGTTCATTGCGTTCCACATCTGCTATTATCATCTGTCAGTCGGCGTAACGGAGACGAACTGTATCGCTCCGTACTTCGTTTACGGCAAAGACGGCTGGACGCTGCCGGACTTCCGCGCGAACTCCGCGCCTCTCTGGTCGGGTCAGCCGCAGCATACGAGCGCGGGCAGACTGTATTTCTTACAGTATAAGGACAGCGACGGAAACGCATATAAATCCGAAAGTCAGGCCGCGGATATCACGTCCGCCGGCCCCGTATACGCCGACATAACGATGGATTATCTGTCTGATGACAAAAAGATCAAGGCGACGTACAGACACGCCGAAACCGCGCAGACGGACGAAAACAGAACGTATTACACGATAAGGCTTGAAGTGCTTGACGACGTTAATATAAACGACTTCAAAAACGATTTCAGCTTCTTCACCTTCGACGGCCGCGGCATAAAGTATTCAAAGGTCGGATACTTAGACGAAAACGGCAAGAGCGTTGCAGAAAACGTCAAAAAGGGCACGAGGATCATAACGCTCGGCAAAGAATATCCGTATTACGATTATTACGGCGGAAACGCAACTGATTCCGTAAACTTCGCGCTTATTGTCCTCCGCTCCGACATAACCGTCGGCGGAAAGAAATACGACGGAAGCTTTGTATTCAGGGATACGTATGACGGTGTACTTAACGTCGGCTCGCTGACGCTTGATCTTGAAAAGACAACGCTCAAAAAGGGCGACGTTCTGGAACTCGATATCATCCTTATGCCGTGGGGCTACGGTACGAGCAAGGACGACCATAACGTTTTAGACGTCCGTCAGGACAGCTGCTACGATCCGTACAAGCTGACCGTTATTGAGGGCGAGGCTGTCGCCGATAACTTTATCCCGTCCGTACGCGCTAAAAACAACACCGCGACGTTTAAGATCTCGGGCGGTAAGAACACAGCCGCAGTAAGAGTTTACGGCTTTACAAGCTATTCAAAGCCCGAGGTAACGTTCAAGGCGGACGGCGAGGTAAAAGATATTAAGCTTGAAGGCAAGAACGGATACGACGGATACCAGGTATATCTTGATGAGGACGGCACGTACTCATTCTCCTTCAACGTTGACATGGATAAATACACCGAATATGAAATAACGATAAAACAGTGAGGTCATTATTATGAAACTGCCGAAATACTATGAAGATCTGCATACCTTTCACGCAGGCTGTGAGGAGCCGCGCGCGTATTATATCCCCGCGCAGAGCTATGATGCGGCAAAGGATGAAAACAGGGCGAAAAGCGCATATTTCAAGTCGCTTTGCGGCGTGTGGGATTTCAAATTCTATCCGTCCATAGCTGAATTGCCCGAGATAACGGAGCTTGATAACGTCATATTTGACAATATCGAAGTTCCGCGCAGCTGGCAAACGAAGCTCGGTATGGGCTGCGACGTACCGCAGTACACGAACGCCGCGTATCCTTTCCCGTTCGATCCGCCGTATATGCCGGCTGAAAATCCGTGCGGACTGTACGTCAGGACGTTTACTCTGCCGGAAAACGTTTTGGAAAACAAGCGCGTATATATAAATTTTGAGGGCGTTGACAGCGGATTTTTCCTCTACTGCAACGATAAATTCGTCGGTTACAGCCAGGTCGCGCATATGACGAGCGAGTTTGAGCTGACGAAGTATTGCAACGACGGCAAAAACGAGCTTAAAGTCATTGTCCTTAAATGGACGGACGGCTCTTATCTTGAAGACCAGGATAAATGGCGTACGTCCGGCATAATACGCGAGGTGTATCTCTTATTCCGCGACAAAGCGCATATAAAGGACATAAAGGTCAACACTTCCCTTACCCGCGGTTATGGAAAAGGAGAGGTAAAGCCCGAGTTCAGTTTTGACGGCGAAGTCGGCGTCAAAACATCGCTTTTGTACGGCGGTAAAACGGTGTCAGAGCCGAACGAGAACGGCGCGATGACCGTTAATAACCCGAAATTATGGTCTGACGAGGAGCCGAATTTATACGAGCTGTATATAAAAGCGGGTGACGAGCATATAGTCATCCCCGTCGGCTTTACCGATATAAAGGTAAAGGACAAGGTCGCGTATCTGAACGGCAAGCCTATTAAATTCAAAGGCGTCAACCGCCACGACAGCCATCCGCAGCTCGGCTCAGCCACGCCGTTCGACCATATGAAAGAAGATATAATGATCTTCAAGCGCCACAATATAAACTCGGTCCGGACCTCGCACTATCCGAACGATCCGAGGTTTGCGCTGCTTTGCGACAAGTACGGTATTATGATGATAGACGAGACCGATCTTGAAGCACACGGCGTTGCGTTCTTCGGTCCGTGGTCGCGTCTGTCGGACGATCCCGAATGGCAGGACGCCTACGTTGACAGAGTTAAATTGATGTATGAGCGCGACAAAAATCATCCGTCAATTATAATGTGGTCGCTCGGCAACGAGGCGGGTTACGGCAGAAACCAGAAGGCGATGTCCAAATATTTGAAGGAACGCGACAAAAAGCGCCTCGTCCACTATGAGGGCGGAAACGAAAGATATACGAACGGCGTGATGCAGTACGGCGTGCTTGACGTTGAAAGTTATATGTATCCGTCGGTCGATTTTATTGAAAATTATGCAAACGACGACAGTAAAAAACTGCCGCTTTACCTCTGCGAATACTGTCACGCCATGGGTAACGGCCCCGGAGATCTTGCAGCTTACTGGGCGCTGTTTGACAAATACGACTGTCTTCTCGGCGGCTGCGTCTGGGAATTCACCGATCACAGCATACAGACCGAAAAAGGCTTTACGTACGGCGGCGATTTTAATGAGGTACCGCACGACGGTAATTTCTGCGTAGACGGTTTAGTATACCCCGACAGACGCGTGCACACCGGATTGCTGGAGCTCAAACAGGCTGTCAAGCCGTTTGAAATAACGTATAAAGGTGAAATACCGCACACCGGCGGCGCAAAAGAATATGAGATAAAAAACAAATACCGCTTTAAAAATCTTACAGACGACTATAAAATCAAAGCGGTACAGGAGCATAACGGCAAAGCGGTAAAGACAGAAATCTATGACGAGCTTGATATAGAGCCGTTATCGACGAATACTATCCTGTTTATGCCGTTGAAATTCAAAGACGGAATAGATACAATAACGTTTTATCTCGTATCAAAAACCGCGACCGAATGGGCGCCGGCGGGATATGAATACGGCCATAAGCAGTTTGTATACGGTGAAATTGAAAAGACCATAGTACCTGAAAAACCGTACAAGGTGCATTGTTTGCAGACGGAGACAAACGTTATCGCCGAGGCGGGCGATACGATGTATATCTTCAACAATGCCGACGGCTCGCTATCACAGATAATAAATAACGGCAAGGCGGAGCTTGAAAAGCCGGTCGAGGTCGGCGTATGGCGCGCGCCTACGGATAACGACAGAAATATTAAAAACAACTGGCAGAACGCGGGCTACAATATTGCAAAGGCCGTATGTCATACGGAGCCCGACGTTTACGACGGCGACGGAAAAGCGGTCATATGCTATAACGTGTCTTTCGGCAGATATAACGATCCGCCGATACTGCGTTATCTTGTGACGTATACAGTATATCCCGACGGGGTTTTGAAGGTCGATTACGACGTTTCCGTAAGAGAGGGCTTGCCCTTCTTACCGCGCTTCGGCTGTGAATTCACGCTCCCGAAGGAGACGGAAAACGTGAAATATTTCGGTTACGGACCCGTTGAATCGTACGCTGACAAACAGCTTTACGCGTATTTAAGCGAATTCAAGTCCAAGGTCAAGGATCAGCACGAGCCGTACGTGAGACCTCAGGAAAACGGATCACACTACGGCACGAAATGGGCGCAGGTCTTCTCCGTCGCGGGCGAGGGACTTACGTTTGCGGGCGATATGCACTTCTCCGCTTCGCCTTACAGTATAAAGCAGCTGACGGATACACCGCACGAATATGAGCTTGAGGCGGACGGTTTGACGTACGTAAAGACAGACTATAAGCAAAGCGGTATAGGATCAAATTCATGCGGTCCGGGTTTAGCCGATGAATTCAAATTCAGTGAAACGGAATTCAGTTTCAGCTTTACCGTAAAACCGGGCGTCGCAGCGGATACCGATCCGTTTGAGTTATATAAAACAAAATACGAATAAGAAAAAGGACAGGCGCAAAAACCTGTCCTTTCTGCTGTTATATTTAAATTTCGCTGTGCAGCTTTCTGAATTTTTCGGACTTTGAATCAAGCATCGCAAAGCTTGATTCGGACGGAACGTCGTTTATACCGGATTCAAGGTAATTCCTCAAAACGCCCGTAAGTACGAACGGCTTGATGAACGTTGAATGTATGAACGCCCAGATGATTATGCCGCCTATGACCGCGAAAGCGATCGGAAGCGTTGCGCGGTTTTCAAGTATCCTGTTTATCCAGCCCTCATTACCCTGCGAAATCTCGGCGACCTTGTTATAAACCGGCTCGAACGTCGTAACGACCGCGGGGATGGAAAGGATAAGATAGAACACGCCCGCGAACGCGCCGCCTATGAGCAAAAGCGAAAGCAAGCCTATGCCGAAAACTCTGCCCATGTTTTTCGCAAACGTTTTGCCGTGCTTGAAGAACAGAACGGCGCCCTCGCACGTGGCTTTCGCCGCGTTTATATCCTTGCGGTAGAATATCCAGCCGAGGCAGCAGTCGCACAGGTACGATATGATCGTCTGAATTACGCTGTTCACCGCGTCGCCCACGGCGCCGCCCGCGTCACCGCCTACCGCCTGACCGACGTTTGATATAGCGCGTCCGAGCTGATTGAAAATACCCTTTACTACGCGCGTCGCGGCATAGTACAGCGCTATCGTTGCAAATCTCTGCTTGACCGTTCTTTTGCCCTCGGCTATGACGTCTTCGGGCAGCTCGCCCTCGGTTATCGCCTTTGTCATCATCGCGATCTGTCCGGCCTTTAACGTGTAGGAAACAAAGCGCAGGATTATCGCCATGATTATGATACCGATAAGGGCTCCGATGAAAATACCTATGACACCGTTACTCTGCGAAACCTTTTCGGCTACGAAATAACCCGCTACGGCAAGCCCCGCGAGTATGACGAACGTCAAAAGATCCCAGAACAGGCGCCTTACGGAAAAACCGAGTGTCTTTTTGTAGATCGTTTTATTGTCCATATTGAACCTCCATTATATTTACGCCGCACAAGGGCGCTTTGACCGTAGTTATAATAACATAAAATTTTATAATTGTCAATATTATACGATCTGGAATATATAGAATTTAAGATAATCCGTCTCCGGCACGTTCCAGAGTATCGGATGATCCGGCGCCTGCTGACGCGCCTCTATCTGACGGAGCGACACTCCCGCGTCCTCCGCGGCGTCGTGCAGCATCTGACAGAAAAGCGAATCACGCATGAAATGTGAACAGGAGCACGTTGCAAGATAGCCGCCGCGCGGCAAAAGCCGCATGGCTTTGAGGTTTATCTCCTTATATCCGCGCATCGCGTCCTTTATCGTCGCTCTCGATTTCGTAAACGCTGGCGGGTCGAGGATTATAAAATCAAAATCACGTCTGTTTTCGTTATACGCTTCCGTCAGATAGTCGAACACGTCGACGCATACAAATTCAACTTTATCCTCTAAACCGTTAAGCTTTGCGTTTTTCTTTGCGTCCTCTGTCGCTTTGTCGGAAATATCGAGCGCGATGACGCGCTCCGCGCCGCCCTTTGCGGCGTTGAGCGCAAACGCGCCGGTATGCGTAAAGCAATCGAGCACTTTTTTGCCCTCTGCCAACTTTGCAACGGCGGCTCTGTTGTACTTCTGGTCTAAGAAAAATCCGGTTTTCTGGCCGTTTATATAGTCAACGTTATATAAAATTCCGTTTTCCTTTATAGTGACCTTCCCGTCGCCTTCGCCAAAGTAAAAGCCGCAGTATTTTTCCATTCCTTCAAGCGCTCTTATCTCGCTGTCGCTTCTTTCATACAGCGCGGTTATACCGTCAAGCTCTGAAAGCAGCGCGTTATAAATTACGCTTTTTCTCTGCTCTATACCGAGGCACAGTACCTCACTGACTAAAACGTTGTCGAATCTGTCGACGGTCAAGCCCGGGAAGGTATCGGCTTCACCGAATATAAGGCGGCAGCATTTATAATCGTCGCCCTTCATCACTGTGCGCCTGTAATCGAGCGCGTATTTAACGCGGCGGACCCAGAACGCGTCGTCAAATTTATCGTTTGCGTTTCTTGAAATAATACGCACGCGGATTTTAGAATTATCGTTTATGAAGCCCGTGCCTAAATACTTGCCCTTTTTGCTTCTGACGTCTGCCAGATCGCCGTTTTTATACTCTGACGAAACGGATAGCACCTCGTCCGCGTATACCCACGGATGCCCCGATACGGCGCTTTTTTCGGCTTTTTCGGTCACCGTAACAATAGGATAGTTTCTCATTTTATCTTAATATCTATCCCGTTGCACGTTACGCCGTCTTCGATGCGGATAACTATGTATTTTACGCCGTCTATCACCTTTACCTCTACGAGATCCGGCCTTTCCGGGTCTATTTTTATTACCACGCTGTCGTTTTTGAATTCGAGCTTTTTTAAGTCTATCAGATTTTCGGGCGTGAGCTCCGTGCCTTTGCCGAAACTCTCGTCATAATCCTCTGCAAACGCGGTTATGTGATCCTCGGTAATGCCGGAGCCGCGGAGAAGGTCGCATATCTCCGTTTTCGTAATCGTGGGCGGCTCGTCCGCGAATTTGTCTTTTTTATACGTCTCAACGACGTCGCTTATATGGTCGCGTACGGTCTGAACGAGCTCAAAGCTGCACTGATCCGCGACAGCCTCGCGTAAAACGCCGCCGAACGTCTCCTTCTGCTCGCCCGCGGGCATGGGAAGCTCCGACGCGAATACGGCGTCGGTAAACGAATTCTGTCCGGATGCGGCTCTTGAATAATAGAGGCAGCCGTAAATATTCGTACATCTGTCGTCAAACCTCGGGTACATAAAGCCGAATTCCGGCGGGCAGACCGTATGCTCCTTCGCCTTTGTTCTGAACTGCTTGCTGTCAAGCTCGTAGCAAAGCCCGCTGTCCTTTTCCTTTACCGGACACACGGCGCAGATTATGAAACGGAACACTTCCTTTGAATCGTCCGTTATATCGTCACTGCTCGTCTTTGACGGAACGTCGTAGTTTTCATGCAGTAAAAGAAGCGCGCACTTTTCGTCGCCCGGTATCGCGGCTACCGCTTTTTCGTAAAAGTCGTGCAGCGCAGAGCTATTGCCCGATATACCGTCACGCAGCTGAGATAAAAGCTTCTGCTCCGCGCCGTCCGTTACCTGCTTTGTGGTAAAATCAACGTTTATCAGATTTTTGCCGATACCGCCGGACAAGACCTTTTTGAAAAGGTTTAAATATCTCTCCCTTTCGTCGTCCGGGAAGGTGGACAACGGCAGCTCGAATTCCGATATTATCTCACGTTTTTCGCTTATATAACAGCCTCTTATGCTGTCCGCGCCGCTGTTGTCAAGCGTTAAGCGGCGCCTTATTTCACTTATTTCTTTTTTATTCATTTATTTTCCTCAGCATAGATTTGATTTTTAAGATATTCGTCAAACGACGCTTTGAGTTCTTTCATGTTTTCCGTATCGGATATACAGTAAACGTCGACTATAATACCGACGGTCGCGCTCTTTTTGTCAATATCGGACACGACTGCTATACATTCGTAGCCGCTGTCAAGGTAAAACGCCGTTTCCTCGTTTTCTCTTTTTTCAAGATAACCGATTTTATTGCCGTACCTGTCGTATAAGGCGACGGCGTAATCGTCGTATTTGTTGTCGTACTCGCGTTTAAGCGTCAGCTCGTCTTCGACTTCCGTATTATCGCGTATGGATCTTCTTTTTCCGGTCTGGTATATACCTTTTACGCGCAATTTGCCGACAAAACATCTGTCAAACGGTGAAAACAAGTCCGGCGTTTTCATTTATATAGCACCTTTTTAAGATACTGTCCCGTGTAAGACGATCCGACTTCCGCGACCTCTTCGGGCGTTCCCGTTGCAATCACCGTCCCGCCTGCTTCTCCGCCCTCGGGTCCCAAGTCAATTATATAGTCCGCGTTTTTGATAAGGTCGAGGTTGTGTTCTATGACGATAACGGTATTGCCGGAATCCGTAAGGCGCTGAAGTATCGTTATCAGCTTTTTCACGTCGTCCGCGTGAAGACCTGTCGTCGGCTCGTCGAGGATATATACGGTTCTGCCCGTAGCGCGGCGTGATAATTCCGTAGCGAGCTTTACCCTCTGCGCCTCACCGCCGGACAGAGTTGTCGAGGACTGTCCGATCTTTATATAACCGAGACCTACCTCGTATAAAGTTTTGAGCTTTGAAGCTATCTTCGGCACCGCCGAGAAGAATTCAACGCCTTCCTCGACCGTCATTTCAAGCACGTCGTATATGTTTTTGTCCTTATATCTGACCTCAAGCGTATCGGCGTTGTATCTTCTTCCGCGGCACACGTCACATTTTACATAAACGTCCGGCAAAAA
>CADBSB010000058.1 GCA_902797235.1 uncultured Ruminococcus sp.
CATAACGTTGAAGCGAAGCTTCAACTCATAACTTGCACGCATCGCGTGCAATCATAACTGTAAACTGTTTCTATGGCGTTTGGCACACAAACGTCCTGCTTGCAGAGGTATGCGACAAAATACCGGCTGAAATAAGGTTTTTCTTCCTTACTTCAGCCGGTTTTCATTCACTGTCCTTTAGAGTACCTTGCAATGTTCAGCCTGTTTTTATATGATATTCCGGTTATTACTTTTGTCCGTTGTTCCGGTTGTGCGTTGGAGTGTACGGTATCTTTTCACCCGTGTATATGCCGCAGTATTCGCAGGCAACGCGGACGAGGCAGTTGTTCAGATATTCGACAGTATGGTCGCCGACTTCGGCTTCCTTATGTCCGCCGCCGATATGCGAATCGTTCGTGATGAATACGTACGTGCCGCCGGTCAGAAGCGCGTAGCTTCTCATCAAAAACTCGGTCTCTGTGTCTACGCCGGAGGAAGCGACGGGTATAATCCTTATACCCTGCTCCGCCGCGGCTTTGACGGATTTGAGAATGTTTTCGTCTATGCCCTGTATCTCCTGTCCGGTGTGGGGCGGCGCGTCCATTACAAAGAAGCATATCTTGACCGCGTCGGATCTCCACTGATGTCCCGTCACCGCGTTTTCAAGCGCGGTGTGGACCGCCTCGGGCGTGTCGCCGCCGCCGTCCGCCGTCTGCTCTTTTATCTGTTCGATGCACTGATTTATATCTTCTCTGAAATCGAAATATTTGACAACGTATGCGTCGCCCTTGTCGCGGTAGAAGTTTACGCTCACGCGGATAGACATATTACCGTCCGCCTTTGCTATGCGGTCTACCACGTCGTACAATTCGGCCTTGATATATTCAAGCTCATCGCCCATACTGCCCGTCGTGTCTATCATGAGCATGAGATCGAGCGCGGTGACTTTTATCCCGGCGTCTTTTATATCGGCCGATATTTCTTTTTTGCCGTCAAGGCTGATCTTTTTCTCGCCTATAAGAACGTCGGACGGCTGTTCACCGGTCTTGTCGATATTGTAAAACAGGTACGCTTTGCCCTCTATATCCGTCCTTGCGGTGAAAAGCACTTTGTCGCCGGATAAAAGCTTTACGGTCACGTTATAGCACAAGCTCTCGCCGTCCTTGACTGTCACGGTTATCACGTTCCTCGTATCGAGCGCTCTCTGCTTCATCTGATACGACCAGCTGTCGTCCTGCAAAAGCCTGAACCATTCGTCTAAATTCGCCGCGTCTTTCCATTCGCCGGCGGACAAAAGTCCTGCCTGCGGGTCAACGACCTCCGTCGGTCCGTCTATCAAATAACCGGGATCGCCGTAAACGTCGCCGCCTATGGTCGGCGCCGCTTCAAGCGCGTCCGATCTTGAATACATACCCGAGCTGTCTTTTCGCCCGTACATACCGCCCATGCCGGCTTCCTTGTTTTCGCCTATAACGCCGTCGTTATATTCTATTACGCCGTGCATGCCCGGGTCGACGGGAGTGTCGACCGGCGGATCGTCATGACGAAAACTCATAGCCACCGCTACGGCGGAGGCGCAGACCGTAAGAGCCACGACCGCGGCGATCACGGCTATAAGCGTAATTTTACGCTTTCTTATTCCGTTTGCTTTTATTGTTTCGTCTCTTTTTTGCAGTATTTCAGCCGCTTTTTCATCATACGTTTTCATATACAAAACCTTCCTTTACCAAGATCTCTTTCAAAGCGTTTTGTGCACGCGATATTAAGGTATATACGTTTGACTTGCTTTTTTTCATTACGTCACAGATCTGCTCAGTCTTCATATTCTCAAAATACGAAAGATACAAAACCTCTCTGTAATCGGGTTTCAGCTGTTCAAGCGCTTTATAGAGCTGAACGTTTCTCTCGGTTTTGAGATAGTCGCTCTCAGCGCTTTGTGCCTCCGCCGCCGCTTCTTCAAGGCTCACGGCATCGGCGTGCGCTTTTTTGCGCATACCGTCTAACGCCACGTTTCTTCCTATGCTGTAAAGCCACGTTTTAAAGGAAGATCTGCCGTTATAATTCGGGCGTTTGACGGCTAATTTGAGCAGCGTGTCGTCCGCGAGCTCCTCGGCGCGGCAATAGTCGCCGACTATGCCGTTTATGTACATTGTGAGCCCGTCGTAATATTCGCGCACGATCTCATAAAAACCGAGATCGTCACCGTTTTTATACCTCAGATAATTCTGTGCACCGTTATCCATAAAAACTCCGTTTTGAAAGTCTGCAGTTCTTTCACCTTATTAGACGTATGTTTTGCCGATTTTCTTACAGTTTTTTTGAAAAAATTTTTTGACAATTTGTAGGGGTTTCCGCCGCTGGTCGCCTGCCCCCTACTTTAGCTTGATCGTTATTTTCGGTATAAGGCGGTTTTGTTTTTCTTTTCCGCCGTTGTTTTCACCCGTGAATACAACGTCAAACGTCTTTTTTTCACCGGAGCCGAGCTTGTAAACGGTATCTGATTCGTCGGTCATCGCCGCGGATTTCAGCAAGCCTGACGAAACGTCCCCGTCGTCGGCTGTCGCCGTTAACGTGAATTCAACCTCTTTGTCCGATGTGTTCAAAACGGTTACACTGCACGAAAACTCAACTTTATCGGTTACGGAAAAGCCGAGAAGGCTGCTCTCGCTGTCAATGACTGAAACATAATTCTTTTTTACACATCCCGTAAAACAACTAAATGCGAGAAGAACCGACAATAGTATTATAGTGATTCTTTTCAAATTCATTATTATGTCCTTTCATAAAAACAGATTTTTGAGATAGACACTCTCTCAAATCGACGGATAGCCCGCCTATCCAGTAGGGGTCGGCGCCCTCGACGACCCGCTTTTGTAAGATGCCTCTACCGTTTGATTGCGGAGCCGGGATTCGCCTCATCCACCGCTCCGCGGTCCCCCTTCCCCAAAAGGGGAAGGTTAAATTATAACAAATTCAACTTTTTATTGACGATATGGCAGGACATGAGCCAGCTGAAAATGGTAACGGGCGCCATTATCAGTTCAACTATGCCTATCATTATAAACGTTATGAAATCAACGCCCATCGTTTGAATTACGGCGCTTTCCTCCGTAAAGACATACGATAAAAACGTAGCGGAGATAACAACGAGTATGATCGCGGCGATAATGAATACCGCGTACATTATACCGACGAACATACCGATCGACGCAAACGCTCTTGCGCGCTTCGCCTTATGCGTGACCGTGCAGCAGAACGTGTAAAGCGACGGGACAAGGAAGATAACCGTGATTATCGTAACGCCGAGCATCAAAAGATTGAGCAGCGCCGTGACCGGATTCGTCGCGGTCACCTCGCCGTACTCATACGGTATATCTATATAAGAGCCGTTTTTCGCGTAAACGAGCGACGATACAAGATTCGGAAGGTACGTCACAAGATACGCGACGATAAGCGAAGCCGCCATCCATACAGCGCCTGTCAGTATCTTTGCGTTAAGTATGGTGCTGTTTTTTACTGGGAGCGTGAAGGTCAGATAACCCTCGTCCGAATATAAGCTTCTGTAAGTGCGCATTATAAGGAATACGACGGTTATTATTACGATAGCCTCAGACATCATAACGCAGAACATCGGCATCAGGGTCGTGGATAAAAACGAAATTATTTCCATTTTCTCCGGCACGAACGCTATAAGCATACAACATAAGATCGAGAAGCATATGCCGCCGAGATACATCCAAGGCAGAACGCGCGCCATATACTTCATATCGTATTTCATCAGCTTGCCTAACATCTGAACACCTCCCTGAAAAGCATATCGACGGATTTGCCGCTCTGTTCTCTTACGTTGTCCGCGGAATCCGCTATTATTATCTGTCCGTTCCTTATGAATATCACGTCGTCAAGCACGTTTTCTATATCGTAGATAAGATGCGTTGATATAATGACCGACGCGTTTTCCGAGTAATTTCTTATTATGGTATTCAATATATAATCCCTCGCCGCGGGGTCTACGCCGGCAATAGGCTCATCCAAAAAGTACGCCTTTGCCGCGCGGGACATCACCATAACGAGCTGCACCTTTTCCTTTGTACCTTTTGACAGGGTCTTTAATGTTCTGCGGGGGTCTA
>CADBSB010000059.1 GCA_902797235.1 uncultured Ruminococcus sp.
AGAAACGTAAATAAATAAGCCGCGGTATGCGACAGAATACCGAAAACAAAGAAACGGAGATAAAACGAAGATAAAATCATGAGAAAAAACAGAATAGTATCCCTTATCTCAGCCGTTATGCTTACGGTGACGGTCGTCTTCTCCGCCCTTTCAACGGGCGCGCTCGCTATCGGCGCGGTGATCGACGTATCGAGTGAGCCGGAGCTCAAAGCGGCGCTCAACATGAAGTCCAAGGTCGACCGCATCAATATAACGGGCGACTTTACCGTAAACAGCGACTGTACCATAATGTTTGACGAAGATCATCTTCCATACTACTGCGACGCCGTTATGACCGTAGCCGCGGGCGTGACGCTGACGGTAGGTTACGAAGGCGTAATCGGCAGCTTCTGGCCGTCATACGAGGGCGACTGGGAGACGGGCGACGTACCGAACGGCAAGCTTATAAACAACGGTACGATCGTAGTCGAATACGGCGGCACGATAGCTGCCGAATTTGATGAAAACAACGGTGTTGTCCTGATCAAGGAAGGCGGCGACGTTGTCTGCGCAAACGAAAACCACGGCACCGTCACCGTATTGAGCGGCGGAATATACGAAACGACGCAGGGCTTTATAGCTTATAACGACGGCACGATAAATGTGGATAACGGCGCGATGATGGCATCGCAGTTCGGCTGTTCCATAGTAAACGGCGAAAACGGCGTTATAAATCTTTACGGACAATTCAACTGCGGCTGCTTCAATACCGAAGACGAAGACGTCATGCTGTTTGAAAACCGCGGCAAGGTCGAAGGCGACGGAATGATACTTCTCTGCGATATAGGAGATGAAACGAAGCCGGTAAACGATATGGACGCCCTGATCGAGGATATGATGGGAATGCTCGATATGGAGTCGCGCTTTGACGACTGGGATCACGTCGGCATTTGCAGGCTCGTTCAGATAAAAACCTTTGAAGAGCTTGTCGCGGCGACGACGGGCAAGCGCGTAGTCGCAGGCGAGCGCGTTGAAGGCGATATGGATACCGTGATCATGCTTTTGGAAGATATTGAAATACCGGCCGGCAAAACCGTAGCCACAATGGCGGGACTGATCGTACCGGTCGATCTGAGACTGACGGTATGCCGCGGCGCAACGCTTGAATGCGGCTTACAGAACAACGGCGCCGTGGAGGTACAGTCCGGCGGCACCCTGGCAACGACGATGGGCGCCTATATAATAAACAGCGGCGTTATGAGCATAGAAAAGGACGCGATACTTATAAGTCAGATGGGGAGCGCATTTATAAACGACGCATACGCCGGCCTTATGATAAACGGCACGTTTTTCTGCGGCTGTTTGAACTACGGATCGGGCGACATCAGCTGGTTCTATAACTACGGCGACGTCAACGGAACGGGTACTATCCAGCTGTACGAGGTAGAGCCCGATGATATGGCGGTAGAAAACATGGAAAAGCTGGTGGAAGACGTTACGGCTATGGTGAACAACGACACGCTCACGGTACAGGCGGGCGAGATCTTCACGCCGGGTGATATAAACAACGACGGTAAGGTGAACAACAAGGACGTTGTGGCTCTGTTCAGATACGTTTCATCCGGCACGGGCAACGTGGTCATCGCCGCGCTCGATACGAACGGCGACGGCAAACTCAACAATAAGGACGTTGTGGCTCTGTTCAGATACGTTTCGGACAATAATCACGGAATTTCGACAAAGCCGTATACACCAAAAGACTGATAAACAAAAATACCGGGAAATAAAAATGACGCGCAAAAAATTCGGCGTAAAAGTAAAAAAAGCGGCGGCAGCAGTATTGCTGCCTTTGCTTACTTTGTCCTTATTTTCCTGCGCGTATCTGTTCCCCTTCCCTGCCGATACGGAAACCGGGGCGGGGACGCACGGTTATCAGTCGACGGACTTAAACGAGGACAACGCGGAGTTTTCCCCGCGAATTCCAAAGATAAGTCTGCCGTATTATAACGAAATAAGCCGTTACGCCTGGTCTGTGCTTACGCCCTATCAGAAAGAGCTGTACTACAAAGTGCTTGAAGCGGCGCTTGCTTACAAGCCCTCCGTCGAGATACCGGAGGAGGACGCCGCTTATATATACGAATGCGTGTTTTTTGATACGCCTGAGCTGTTTTATCTTGACGAAAGGCCGGGCTACGAGGACGGGCAGCTTATCTTCAACTACGCGTTCTCGCGCTTTGACGCGCAGGATATTTCGTCCATACTCAACCTCGCCTTCAACGAGCTTTGCGTTCACATAAACGACGGCATGACGGATTACGAAAAGCTGAAATATTTATACGAATATATAATAAACAGAACGAAATACGCGTTTGAAGCGGACGAGGATTACGAAAACAACGTCTATAACGAATCGGTTTACCGCGCGTCCTGCGCGGCGGGCCCGATGATAGACAAAAAGGCGATATGTATAGGTTACGCGAGGGCGACGCAATATATCTGCCTCCGCTTAGGCATACGCGCCTTCACCGTCAAAGGCGAGGGCGAGGGAGGAAACCATTATTACGATCTCGTCCTGCTTGACGACGGATATTATTACGTAGATACGACCTGGGGGGACCCGGTCGGCAAGGACAGGAACAAGGATTATCTTACGTACTATTATTTCTGCATAACGACAGAGGAGCTGCTCCGCTCTCACAAGATCCTGACGAACGTTCCCCTTCCCGTCTGCACGGCGGAAAAATATAATTACTACGTTTATAACGGCTTGACGGCAAAGGACGCCGGCGAAATAGCCGAAAAAGCCCTCGCCGCGTACAGAAACGGTGAGGAAGAGATAAAGCTCAAAGTTGAATACAACAAGCTTGACAGTATATATAACGCAGCGTCGGTCGCCGTGCAGAAGGTATTTTCCGAAAACAAAGAATACGGAGTGTCGTTCAGCGTGTCAAAATCAAAAAACCCGTCGCTTGTAACGGTCATATTCAAATAAAAAAAGCCTCCGCGGCTTTTTTTATTTTATCACGGCGTATATAAGGCGGTCGAATTCCGGCTCGCACGAGGTCACGCCTTTTTCAAGTATTTCAAATCCGGCGGATTTTATTTCATGTTCAAACGTGTCAAAGCTCACTATCCTGCACGTCGTTGATACGACTTCTACGGTCTTTCCCATGCATTCACGCTCTTTAAGATCGAACGCCGCGTCAGGATCCGTGCGGAATTCCCGCTCGCCGTCGCCCATTGAGAGCACGAGGGCTTTGCCGTCCGGACTTAAATGCTCCTTTATAAATCGGTAAAACGCGGCTCTGTCGTTATCCTCCGTCAGCATATGCAGCACCGCGACGGAATAAATGAAATCGAATTTCATATCAAGCGTGCCGTTTATACAGTCAAGCGTAAAAAATCTGTCCGCGTATACGGGCGCCTGAGCTTTACAGAAATCTATCGCCTCGGCGGATATATCAGACGCGTACAGGTCATACCCCGCGTTTAAAACTGCGTTTGCGTCCCTGCCCTCTCCGCAGCCTGTTTCAAGCACTTTGCCGCGCTTTTCAGAGTATTTTTCAAGACTTTCAAGCACTATCGGCGTTTTTACGTCGCTCGTCCAGCGCAGGCCTATATCATGCACGGCGCGGTATCTTTCGTCGTACGCCTCGTAATACTTCATTTTATCGTTATCCCTATGACCCTCGCCTTTATGGCGAGCTCCGTACGGCTCTGGTAGCCCGTTTTTTCAAGCATGGATCTGACGTGCGCCTTTACGGTGTTTTCCGATATGCCGAGCTCGTCGGCGACGGCGCCGTTCGTCGCGCCGGTCGTGATTATGCGCAAAACCTCTAACTCGCGCTCCGTGAATTCCGAGCTTTTCGCGAGCCCGAGCGTGACCTCCGGCGGATTGTCGGGGTAGACGTTTTCTCCCGCCATGGTCCTGTCCATAACGTCAAGTATCGTCTTTTCCTCCGTCTCCTTGTACCAGAAGCTGTCCACGCCTATTTTTTTTGCCCGTTCTATCCAGCTGTGCTCCGGCATGGACGTTACGGCGATTATTTTGACGGACGGGTATCTTTCCTTTATCCGCTTCGCCGCGTCAAGACCGTTTGACCCGTCGTTCATCAGAATATCCATAAGTATCAGATCGACCGCGTGCTTTAAAAAATACACCTCCGCGACGTCCGCGCTCGATAACGAGAACGTAAGCTCGTATTTATCCGAATTTTTGATATAAAGCTCAAACAAATGGCGGGAGATCGCCTGATCGTCAACTATCATCACCTTATATTTGCTCATCATCATTCTCCTTATAAAGATCTATTTTTATCGTAAGGCCGAAGCCGTCTTCCCATTCCGTCTGCATATCGCCGCCGCACCGCTTTACCGCCTTGCGCAGCGTGCCGAGGCCTCCCGTTTCAACTATCGGCTTGTCGGGCGGTACTCCGTCGTTTCTTATGTTTATGGTGTATATACCCTCGTATTCATCGGTTTTTATGTAAAGGTTCCTTCCGTTTGCGTGTTTAACCGTGTTCGTAAGACATTCTCTCACCGCCGCGGCGGTTATTTCGCTCGCGTCCGCGTTATCGGGGATGCTTCCGTCGAAATGAAGCGTAACGCCAACGGCCTCAGCCGCCTCCGTCAGTGCCTCCATTCTGTCAGCCGATCTGTCCGGCGCCGTCTCGCATCTGAAAACGGATACCGTCACGCGCCATAAGGTCGTTAACGCCTCCCTGTCGCGTTCCTGCCGCGACAGGTACGAGCGCAGCGACAGCAAGGCCCTGCCCATATCGTCGTGTATCTTTATTTTCGCGTCGAGCAGTTCTCTGTCGCGTATCATCGAGTCCATTTCTTTGCTGTATTTGCGTATTTTTTCGTTGACTTTTCTCAGGTGCGCGTTTCTTTTCTTTATTTCAAGGCTTTTATTGTACTGCTCCGTTATATCGTACGCTATACACTCGAAAAACACGCCGCCTTCCGTTTTTATCCTGCCCGATCTTATATCGAGGACCTTACCGTCGTCGAGCTTTAAACACGTTATATCTCCGTCCTTTTCAACGGTGCAGCCGTCCTTCAGCCTGCTTTTGAAATCTCCCGTTATAAACGGCAGATCGCGCACGCCGTTTATAAACGCGCGCTTTGCCGTTTCCTTCATTTTGCGGTTTATGAGCACAGTTTCTCCGCGCTCGTCGCGGCAGTAAATACCGTCGGGCATGCCGTCAAGTCCTTTCTGTAACGACGCGTAAACGGGTGAATGCGCGGCGCGGTACGTCAAAACCGCCGCTATCACCGCGGACAGAGCGCACAAAGACATTACGTAAATCACGACGGACCACGGAAGCGTGTCGATAAAGCCCGTGAGCTTTGACAAAGGTATGACTCCCTCCATGCCCGTTATCACATCGTCGAAATACAGACACATGAACACCGAGATAAGCACGCACGGCGAAAAGAACGCCGCGGCGGCGCGGTGCTGTTTTACCGCGATAAGCCTTGTGACGCAGAACACGGACAGGGCGAGCACGGCGACGGACAGAACGCCGAAAACGTGTATGAGACTTATCGGAAGCTCGTTCATCATAACTTTGCCTCCTCCTTGCTCATAACTATGAAAAAGCAGCCGTCGGAATGCTCTGAATCTATCCTGAAGCCCGCTTCTTTTGCCCTGTCGTAAAAGCTTTTGTCTATGGCGGCGTTGTCGGATGACGCCTCTATGTAGTACGTTATCCCTCTCGTATCGCGTTTAAGCGTCACGAACACCGCGCTGACCGACGGCGCCGCCGATTCTATCACCGCCTCGAACAGCTCGTACATCAAAAGCTGACAGGAAAGCGGCAGCTCTATGCCCGACTGTATGTCGGAGCAGCAGAACGCGCCGAGCAGGCGCAGATACGAAAACGATTCGTTTATGCAAAGATACAATTCCGAGCTGTCCGCTATGCTCTCCGCGGACGAAAGAAGGAGAAGATTCGAATATCTTTTGACGTACGCGCCGAGCACGCCCGCGTATTTCATCTCGCGGCAGAATTCCGCCTCGTCCTCGGGCAGGCCGTTCAGTATCTCCTCTATACGGTCAAGCTGAGGTTTGAGGCTCTCCGCTATGCCGTCGAACAGTCTGTTCTGCTCCTCGGTACGGCGCCTCGTCTCCTCTATCCTCGCCGCCTCGTTCAGAAGCGCATGCTCCTCCGTCAGATAGTTCTGCGTGTCTTTCAGCCTGTCGTCGAGCTTCAACAGCTCGCTCATATCCTCCGTCCAGTAGAAATGGCCGCCGTCCACCTTTACACTTTTCAAAAGCGTTACGTTATCCGTCAGATACACGGGCGATCTTTCCGCGTCCGTTATCTGCTCGGGGAACGGCGTTATGCCGAGCGGAGATTTCAGCTTTACCCTGAAATCGTTGTCAGTAAGTCCCGCCTTTATAGACGACGCGCTGAAAAACGAGTAATAATCAAGATCGAGCGGAGCGGTGACGGCAAAGCCCTCGAACACCGCCGTGAGTATAAGACATAAAAGCTCCGGCAGATCGTACAGCCCGTAACCGGAATACGGAAAAAACACGCGCTTGATCATCTGTATAACGACGATAAGCGCGGCAAAGCAGGCGGAGCAGACGATATGATCCACCGATTTTTTGGTATAGCGGTGAAGTCCCGCGCAGACAAATCGGTAAACGCAGATAAGCACGCAGAGCACGGCGTAGGTGATGAAAACCGCAAGCCTTACGCCCGAAAAAACGGCGCAAAGCACAACGGCCGCCGCCGCGGTCGCCAAAGGTATCATAACGCCTTTTCTCATACTACTGCCCCGCTTATTCTTTATATATATAAAATATCATAAATCTTTTAAAAAGTCAACACTTTTGAAATAGCCATTCCATAACTTAAATATTGACAAATCACATTATTTGTGATAATATATAGATTGTAATATTATATACAGTCAAACACGACTGCGAAAGGATACCCTAATGGAAAAAACAGATCTGAAAACTCAATTAAAGGAAGTCGCCCAGAGAATAAGAACGCTGCGCGAGATCATGGGCATTTCCGAAGCCGATATGGCTGAGCTTACAGACACAACGCTTGATGAATACAAGAGCTTTGAATCAGGCACAAAGGATTTCAGTTTTACTTTCATCTACAAATGCGCAAACCACCTGCACGTCGACCCGACGGACCTTATCAGAGGCGAAAGCCCCACGTTATCCAACTATTCTCTTACGAGAGCCGGCGAGGGCCTGCCGATAACGCGCCGCAAGGGCTTTAAATATATAAACATGGCGCCGCTTTTCAAGCAGAAGACGGCGGAGCCGTTCTTTGTCGAAATGCCGTACAGCAAGGCTGACGCGGAGGGAGAGATACACACCTCCACGCACGAGGGACAGGAATTCGACGTTATGCTGACCGGTCAGATGAAATTCAGGATAGGTAATCACTACGAGATACTTAATCCCGGCGACAGCATTTATTATAACTCGGCAAACCCGCACGGAATGGTCGCCCTGTCCGAGGGCGGCGCGACGTTCTACGCGATAATCTTAAAGAAGAGCGAGAACAAGGAACCCGACAAATTCGAAAAGATAGTCTCCGCGCGCCGCGCGAGAAACTACGAATGCCCCGCCGCCGCGAAATTCATAGACACGCAGACGGACAAAGAGGGCGTTTTGAACGGGATTTCGTTCAAAAACGAGGATAAATTCAACTTTGCGTTCGACATCGTCGACGCGATAGCGGACAGGACCCCGGACAAGCTGGCGATGCTTCACCTCTCCGCCGATAAGACGGAAAACCGCTTCACGTTCTCCGATATAAAACGCGAATCGGCAAAGGTCGCAAATTATCTTGAATCGCTCGGCATAAAGCGCGGCGACAAGGTGATGCTCGTTATGAAGCGCCACTATGAATTCTGGTTCGCGCTGACCGCGATACACAAAACGGGCGCGATAGCTATACCGGCGACGAACCAGCTTATGAAGCACGATTTTGAATACCGCTTCAAAGCCGCAGACGTAAAGGCGATAATCTGCACGGGCGACGGCGACACGGCGGAGCAGGCGGAGCTTGCGGCGGAAAACTTCCCCGGACTTATAAAGATAATGACGCACGGGAAACGCGACGGCTGGCTCGATTTTGACGGATATAAGACTTGCTCCGATAAATACGACCGAAAGCCCGACACGCCGTGCGGCTTCGATCCCATGCTGATGTTCTTCACCTCCGGCACGACGGGCTATCCGAAGATAGCGATGCATGATTTCCGCTACGCTTTAGGCCATTACATAACCGCGAAATACTGGCACAACGTAAACCCGGACGGACTTCACTTCACCATTTCCGACACGGGCTGGGGCAAAGCGCTCTGGGGCAAATATTACGGACAATGGATGTCCGAGGCGCCGATATTCACATACGATTTCGACCGCTTCCACGCGGACGATATACTCCCGCTGTTTGCGAAATACCATATAACGACGTTCTGCGCGCCGCCCACGATGTTCAGATTTTTCATAAAAGAGGATCTGTCGAAATACGATCTGTCGTCGCTTGAATATTCAACGACGGCGGGTGAGGCGCTGAACCCCGAGGTATTCGAGCAGTGGAAACGCGCCACGGGACTGAACATCATGGAGGGCTTCGGTCAGACGGAGACGACGCTTTCCGTCTGCAACCTCGTCGGCACGACGCCGAGAGTGGGCGCAATGGGCCGTCCGAGCCCGCTGTACGACGTTGACGTCATAAACGAGGAGGGACAAAGCGTCCCGATAGGCGAGACGGGTGAGATAGTCATAAAACTTGACAAAGGCCGTCCCTGCGGTCTGTTCATGGGCTACTATAAGGACAAGGAAAAGACGGACGCCGCGTTTGAGGGCGGCGTGTACCACACCGGCGACACCGCGTGGCGCGATGAAAACGGTTATCTGTGGTACGTGGGCAGAACGGACGACGTTATAAAATCGTCCGGCTACAGAATAGGTCCGTTTGAGATAGAAAGCGTTATAATGGAGCTTCCGTACGTGCTTGAATGCGGCGTTACCGCCGTACCGGATGCGATACGCGGGCAGATAATCAAAGCCGTGATCGTTCTCGTAAAGGGCAAGGAGGGCACGGAGGCTCTCAAAAAGGAGATACAGGAATACGTGAAGAAGAACACTGCGCCCTACAAGTACCCGAGGATAGTCGTGTTCAGGGATGAGCTCCCTAAAACGACGAGCGGCAAGATCATAAGGAAC
>CADBSB010000060.1 GCA_902797235.1 uncultured Ruminococcus sp.
ACCGGTTATTACCGCCCCGTTCAGGACTGGAACGTCGGCAAAGCCGAGGAGTTCAGAGAGAGAAAGGAATACGACATAGCGAATTCCCACCTGACTCACGAGCGCCCCGTATTCGAGCAGAAATGCTGCTGCGAGGAGGAACCTGCAAAGGAAAATGCGGATAACGAAATAATCCTTTTCGCAAGCAAAACGTGCCCGAACTGCAAGGCTGCGGCGATGCTGCTCGACAAAGCCGGCGTAAAGTATACAAAGATATACGCCGAGGACGAGCCTCAGCTCGCCGTACAGTACGGCGTAAAACAGGCTCCCACGCTCATAACCGTTAAGAACGGCGAAGCGGAAAGACACGTAAATCTGTCGAATATAAGGAAATATATAGGGGTTTAATAAAACGGGGGTTCCCCACCCCCCGACCACCCCCAAACCCCCACCACCCCCCGCGATTCTCGGGGGCTTTCGGAAAATCGGGGGCGCACCTAAACCGTGCGCCCCTTTTTTATAAAAATCATTGAGGTGTATTATGTACGATATCATTGTAATAGGCGGCGGTCCGGCGGGACTTACCGCGGCGATATACGGAAGACGCGCGGGAAAATCCGTTTTGATATTTGAAAAAGACGGCTTCGGCGGGCAGATGACCCATTCGCCGAAAATTGAAAATTATCCCGGATATAATGAAATATCGGGTCTCGAGCTGTCGGACAAGATGTTTGAGCAGGCGCTCGCGCTCGGCGCGGAGATCGAGATAGACGAGGTCTTGTCCGTCACGCCCGGCGATGTAAAGAAAGTAAAGACCGCCGGCGCCGAATACGAGGCAAAAGCCGTTATTATCGCCGCGGGCGTCAAGCACAGGACGCTCGGCGTGCCGGGCGAAGAGGAGTTCATCGGAAACGGAATTTCGTTCTGCGCGGTGTGTGACGGCGCGTTTTACGCGGACAAGCACGTCGCGGTCATCGGCGGCGGAAATTCCGCCATGCAGGAGGCTATAATGCTCTCCGAGCGCTGCTCGCACGTCACGATCCTGCAGGATATGCCGTATTTGACCGGCGAAAAAACGCTTGCCGACATAATAGCGGGCAAATCTAACGTAAGTGTTAAATATAACTGCAAAATAATTTCGTTTTCGGGCGATACTGAATTCAAGGGCGTCGCCGTTCTGTGCGACAACATGGAGGAATTTATCGACTGCGACGGCTGCTTCATCGCGATAGGACTTATACCGAATAACGACGCGGTCAAAGATACGATCGAGCTTGATAAATACGGTTATATAGTATCGGACGAGGCTTGTACGACAAAGGAATCCGGAATTTACGCCGCGGGCGACTGCCGTACGAAAAAAATAAGACAGATAACGACGGCAACGGCTGACGGCGCCTCCGCCGCGCTCGCCGCGTGCAGGTATATAGACGGAAGATAAGAGGAGAATGAAAAAGCGGATCAAAAAGTACTTCGGAAATTATACGGACAGGGTGATAGCCTTGTCCGTTGTCTCCGTTGTGATAAATCTTGTATCCGCGATCGCAAAGCTTATTATGGGCATTGATCTTATGTCCATATGGTATATCGTAAACGCCGTTTACTACGTAACGCTCGTCGCCGCGCGCATAGCGTCCGTTTCGGCGTATTACAGAGTGCGCCGAGCGCTTGACGAAAACGAAAGAGAAAAGATAGAGGAGAGGTTTTACAGAAGAAGCGGCCTTTTCATCTTCATGCTCGCCGCCGTGTACCTCTGGCTCTGCGTGTATATGTTCACAAGGCAGCACGCCGTCGTCGCGGAGGGGAACGGAGTTTATATCGTTGTATTCATAGTGCTTTACAAGCTCGTATTCTCCGTTTACGGTCTGTATATGGTCAGCCGTTTGAACGACAGGATAACGGAAACGCTCAAAACGATAAGCGTTACGGACGCGGGCGTGTCGCTCATAACCGCGCTCGTCACAGTTCTCAATTTGTTTGACGAAACGGCGGCGGTCAAAACGGGCGCCGCGCTCGGTATCGTAATAAGCCTTGCGTTCATGGCGACCGGGACGGTGATGACGGTAACGAGAACGAGAAATTACCGCAAAAAACAGGAGCAGAAGGATACCGTATGAAAATAATAGCGGAAATAAAAACGGATATGAAGGAAAAATTCGGTCTTCCGCGCCAGAGCGGTCTCGTGCCGGGCTTAAAGGGGCGTATAGTTTTCAAAAAGGAATACAGGGACGAAAACGCGCTCCGCGGGCTTGACGGATTTTCGCATATCTGGGTCATCTGGCGCTTTGACGGCTTTGACGGAGAATCGTGGTCGCCCACCGTGCGACCGCCGCGCTTGGGCGGCAACAAACGTATCGGTGTTTTCGCCACCCGCTCGCCTAACCGCCCCAATCCCATAGGTCTGTCGCTTTTGAAGCTCGATAAGATCGAGCACGGCGAGCTTTTCGTCTCCGGCGTCGATATGCGTGACGGCACGGCGATATACGATATAAAGCCGTACCTCAAAATTACGGACTGCCGCCCGGACGCGAAAGACGGCTTTGCCGAGTTTACCGCGCAAAACAGCGTAAAGGTCGTTTTTGAATGCGAAACGGACGCGCTGTCCGACGAGGAACTTGAAACCTTAACGCAAACGCTTGAAGAAGACCCGCATCCGTCCTATAAATCGGAATCCGACAGAGAGTACGGAATGATATACAAAAATCACAACGTAAAGTTTTACGTAAAGGAAAAAACGGTAATCGTAAAAAGCATACAAAACGTATAAAAAAACTGAAAATTGCAGATAATACCGACAATGCGGAAGCAGAAAAATATGAAAGGATGATCATAATTATGAAGAAGATCATTTCAGCCGCGCTGTCGGTATTCTTCGTTTTCATACTGTCGCTCGGCGTTTTCGCCGTCGGCCACACGTCGGCGGACCAGGTGTTCGGAGCGGACGGAGTTACGGACCGCGCGTCCGTCGGAAATAACGACGTTACGGGGACCTCTCTCGGAACGATAACCGACGACAAGCTCACCCTGTGGGGCTGGTACGCGGATGAGCAGAAGATAACGGAATTCGGTTACCGGTACGGCGACAAGGTCACGCTCGGCTCGGCGAAATACACGGGCGGCGGAGACGACGCCGTGATAGCTGAGCAGGCGGGCAAGCTCGGCTACGCAAACGGCGAATCCGTACGTTTCAGGATAACGGATATACCCGTCGTAAAAGGTGAAAACGTAGAGCTGTACGCCGTGGCAAAGCTCGCAGACGGCTCAACGGTCGATATATGGAAGCTCACCTACACGAGCGCAAACGGCATGGATATGCCAAGCGAAGGTGCGGGACAGCAGCAGTCCGGCGGCAATACAACGCCGGCAAACCCGCAGACGGCGGACGCGTCCGTGATAGTAATGGCGCTTATCGGCTGTGCGGCTTTATCCGGTATAACGGTATTCAGGAAGAAAAAGACGGTATAATAAAAGCACGCCGTGGCAGTCACGGCGTGTTGATTTTTTTATCGGATCTGTATTTTTCTATCACTTCCGCGTACTTTTCGCGTACGGCTTTTACTATCTGCTCAAACGTTTTCGGTATCCGCCGCTCCGCCTCGGCGCCGACTTTGCAGAGCAGTCCGGGCGTGTCAAATATCCTCTTTATTTCTTCTGCCATGTCTTTTGCGTTTTCCTTTGCGGTAAAGCCCGTAACGTCTTTTATCACCGCCTCCGCGGAATTGCTCCCCTCCGTCAAAAGCGAGGGAAGCGAAAGCGCCGCCGCCTCGCGCACGACGAGAGGGGCGTTATCGTAAACAGACGGGAAGAAGAACAGATCGGAGCATAAATAAAGCCCCGCGAGAAGCTCCTTTTCGTAAACTCTGCCTAAAAATCTCACCGTTCCGTCGCTGAAACCGAGGCTGTCCGCGTATTTTTTTATCTCCTCGCCGTCGTATCCCGTACCGGCGATCAAAAGGCGGTAATCGTCGCATTCGTTACATAAAAGTCTCACGGTATCGAGAATAAGCGGCAGGTTTTTGTGCTTTATGAGGTGACCTACGAAAAGGATCACGCGCTTGTCCTTCGGTATCTCGAACTTCGCTCTCGCCGCCGCCTCGAGCGCCGGGCGCTTTTCATCCGGTATCTGCATCGCCGAGCCGTTTTCCATAACGAAAATATCGCCCTTGTAGCCGTACGAGCGGAGCGTTTCCGCCGTGCCGTGAGAGCACGCCCAGACTGAATCCGCGCGGTTGTAGTGGTTTACGACGTAGTTTTTTACGATATTTGCGATAAGCTTCGATTTTGTTATATTAAGCACGTCGTCGTAATACTTTGAATGGAAAGTCGATACGACCGGAACGCCGAGCTTTTTGCCGTACGACAGGGCGAATCCGCCGACCCAGAACGGGGAATGCGTGTGGAAGATATCGGGGTTCATACTCTTTATCTCCGCCTTGCATTTGCCGTCAAGCTTTGCCGCGGAAAGACTGTATTCGGGAAAAGGGATCGGATACCTTTTCGTATATATCACCTTATACGGTATCTCTATATCCTCGTTTTTCTTTTTTGTTTTCGGCGTAACTACCGCGACGTCAGACGTTTTGCTCATCTCTAACGCATAGTTATGGACCGTGTGGACGACGCCGTCGATAATAGGAAAATAATTGTCTATCAACTCGATCGGGACGATTTTATCAGGCTGCATCTTTCTTTTTCCTTTTTATGATCTTTAAAAGCGCGTTTTTGCCGTATATTATGACGCCCGTCAGTATGAATGAATAGTAGCATAATACGCGCCACACGAGCATGGCCCAGAAAAGACCCGCCGTGTCGAGCTGCTCGAACAGCAGGTAGAACGAGCCCTCCGCCGCGCCGGAATTGCCGGGCGTGGGGACTATCGTTACGGAGGCGTAAACGTAGACGGTCATGCAAAGCGAGGCGAAAAATCCGATCTTGCCGCCGAACAGGCCGATAACGAAAAACGGTATGGAGCACACCGCCGCCTGAAACAGTACGGATAAAGCCATAAGCTCAAATAAAAGCAGTTTGCTTTTCGCTATCGTCCTCAAACTTTTTGAATAATCGGCGATCTTTTCGTTTACGTTTTTCATCGTCTCGTCTTTATTTTTGATCAATCTCAGCTTAGCGCCGATCTTAACGAAAAAGGAGACGAGAGCGACTGCCGCGGACGGCTTGACCGCGGATAAAACTATAAGCACGGGAACGATGGTATAAGTGAACGCGCCGACGTACGAAAGTATCTGTATGCCTACGACGTTTATATATTTTGCGCCGAATATAAACGATAAAAGACACAGAAAAACGAATCCGAACTGCATCGTGACAAAGCCGCCGAGCGGCATGGCGGACGACGCCCCGTCCGAATAGCCGTTTGAATGAAGATGCCAGATCTGAAACGGCTGACCGCCCGCGCCGGACGGAGTGATCGAATCGTAGTATTTGCCGAGCGCCGCCGTCTCAAACGCGACGCGGAAGGACGGCTTTTCGCCCAGATGCTTCATCATCAATAGATACTTGACCGTCTCGCACATCAGAACGATAACGACGCAGACGAGCGCTCCGAGCAGATAAAGTATGTTGATGAAAGTGAATTGCGGCATGGTGTCGGGCGCTTTTTTTGAAAAATCCGCCCTTGCGGTAAAGAATAAAACGACACCGTTCAAAACGACGAAAAGTATGATAAAAATTATCTTTTTTATTTTTTTCTTCTTTTTTTCCTCGTCCGTTAAAACGGGTCCTCGTATATCCGCGTTCACTTATCTATCCTCATTTTTTTTATTGTCAGCATCTATAATACCATATTATTGCCCGAATTGCAACATATTTTTCGGAAAATGCGGTTTTTATTACAGCATATCTTTCTTTATCTTTTTCTGCCTGTCGAATACGCCGAAAGCCTCGGCGTATTTCGTTTTGTTTAAGCATCCGCGTACCCGGGCAAGGGAAGTGTAGTAATCAAAGTACGCAAAATCGCGGCTGTTCATTATGAACCGGTGCTTTTTCATACCATCGCACCAGAGATCGAATCCGCGCGTTATGTCGACGTAGATATACGGCGTAAAATCGGGATCGTCCTCCCAGTTTTCCGCAAAGTACACGGGGACGTATTTGCGCTCGCCTTTTATTTTGTCGCACTCCACGACGCTTGATAAAAACTGCGCGTCGCAGACTATTTTATGAGTCCTGTCGTGGTCCTTGTGCATCGTGCTTTTCCAGTGCGTTATTATAACGTCCGGGCGTACCTCTCTTATAACGTTTGCGACCGCGTATCTCACCTCGTCGTTATCCGGAAGCTCTCCGTCCGCGTACGGCAGAACGTACGCTTTGCCGTTCATCAGCTCCGCAAACGCCTCCGCCTCGGAGATTTTTTGTTTTCTGTAATCCTCGACCGTTATATGCGTCGGATTTCCGCGCTCTCCCGCCGTCAGCGCGAGCGTGAAGCTTTTACCGCCGTCAACGGCGTTCGACGCAAGCACGCCGCCCGCCGTCAGCTCCGCGTCACCTATATGCCCGCCTATCGCAAGTATCGTTTTCGCCATTTTTTTGCTCCATTGATTTTTTATTATTTTATCATATATATATGAATTTTTCCACTCTTGACAAAAAAGCTGCACGGTGCTATAATCAAAAGAAAAACGGAATTATAAGATGTACGATAACACGAATTTACTTGAAGCGCAGAAAAACGTGATAAAAAGCGGCATCGCCGCGGGTAACGCCCTGCTTTACGGCGACGAAAACGGCGTTATCTTCAACAGCTGCATGGGCGTCGCCGACGCGGAAAAAATGACGCCCGTAAGCGATAAAACTTATTTTCACCATTATTCGATGACGAAGATCTTTACGGTCGTCTCCGCGCTTATTTTATACGAAAAAGGGCTCCTTGACCTTGACGCGGAGGTGAGCCGATACATACCCGAATACGCCGAATCAACTGTATTCGATAACGGTAAAATCATAAAAGCGGAGAATAAAATGACCGTCCGCCATCTGTTCACCATGACGTCGGGGCTTACGTATTTAACGGACGAGTTTTGCGGCAAAACGACTGAATTTGAGCGCAGATTCAAAAAAGGAGATTTGGATACCGTGGGATTTGCGCGCGAGCTTGTGACCGTACCGCTCGCGTTCGAGCCGGGCGAACAGTTCCGTTACGGTCTTTCACACGACGTTTTGGGCGCGATAATAGAGATAATATCAAATCAATCGCTTGACGTATTTTTTGATGAAAATATATTCAAACCGCTCGGTATGTTTGACACGTATTTTTATCAGAAAATACCTACCGAAAAAAAGAAATATCTTTCAAAAAACACATCGTTTGACGGCGAAAAATACGTGAACATACCGCTTTTGAGCCGCCCCGTACCGTGCTTTGATAACGCTGAGAACAACAAGGTTTTATCGGGCGGATCCGGTCTCGTCGGCACGGCTTTGGACTACGCAAAATTCCTCACCGCGCTTCTGTCTGGCGGCGGCGGTATAATAAAGCCCGAAACGCTTACCATGATGACGAACCCGGCGCTTAATTCGGTGCAGAGAAAAACGTATAACAAAAAGGAGTTTGACAGTTCTTCTTTCGGTGACGAGCACACCTTCGCCCTCGGCGTCCGCGTGCAGGACAGGGAGGCGAAAAGCGGCTCCTTGGGAGAGTACGGCTGGTCCGGCGCGCTCGGCACGTGGTTTTTCGTGTCGCCGCGTGACAACTTATGGTTTTTATATATGCATCAGCACTCGCCCGCAAAGCACGGAGAGTATATAACGAAAATAAGAGACGAATTTTATAATACTATACGGGAGAAAATAAAATGATTGAAAGAAAAAAGCCGCTTACGGCTAAAATAGGAGTTTTCGGCGTAGGTCACGCGGTGTACTGGGGACAGTTTGAGGGGCTTTATGAAAAACTGCTTTCATACCACGAGGATTTCAAGAAAATTGTAGTAAAAAACGGCGTCACCGTGTGCGATTACGGCATGATCGATTCAAATACAAAGGCGTACGAGACCGCGGCGAAAATAAACGCGGACGGTGTGGACGTTATATTCTGCAATATGCTCACCTACGCCACCTCGTCGGTTTTCGCGCCTATCATAAGAAACGTAAACGCGCCTGTAGTGCTCATCGCGCTCCAACCGCTTTCACGCATGGATTATAAAAACGCGAACACCAGACAGCAGCTTGAAAACGACTGTATCTGCTCCGTGCCGGAGTTCACCGGCGTCGCCGTCAGGACGGGCAAGCGCGTCGCGGACGTCATAATCGGAACGCTTTATAATGACGAAAAAGCGGCGGCGGACATAGCGGAATGGTGCGGTATCGCAAAGGTTTTGCACGACCTTTACGGCGCGCGCTTCGGCCTTATGGGGCACGTGCTTGAATCGATGTACGATATGCACGCCGACCCGACGGCGGTCTCCGCCGCGTTCAACGTCCACGTGCCGCTATACGAGATCGGCGATATAATAAAGGTCGCCGGCACCGTCAAGGACGCGGAGATAGAGGAGAAGAAAAAACAGATACTTGAAAATTTCGACACGCCCGAGCCGAAGTCCGACCCGATAACGGAAAAGCTGACGGAAAAAGATCTCTGCAAAGCCGCGCGCGTCGCCGTCGCGCTTGAAAAGTTCGCGGACGAAAATGAGCTTTCGGGGCTCGCGTACTACTATAACGGTCAGTCCGATTCCGTCGAGCGTGACACGGTAAGCTCGTTCATCGTCGGAAATTCGATCTTGAACGCCGAGGGCTTTTCGATGTGCGGCGAATTCGATATAAAAACGTGCATCGCCATGTTCATAATGGACAGGCTGAACATCGGCGGCAGCTTTGCGGAATTCCACCCGTTCGACTTTGAGGACGGTTTCATCTTCGTCGGTCACGACGGGCCGCATCATATAGCCATAGCGGACGGCAAACCCGTGCTCCGCAGTCTCAAAAAATATCACGGCAAGCCCGGCTCCGGCGCCTCGGTCGAATTCAAGATAAAGGAAGGGCCGATAACGATATTCGGCATAACGCAGACGAGCGGCGGCAACTTCAAATTCGTCATAGGAGAGGGCGAATCGGAAAAGGGCGCCATACCGCCCACCGGAAACACGAACACGCGCGGACGCTTCGGAGATAACACACGCGACTTCATAAAACGCTGGGTGCTCGAAGGCCCGACGCACCATTACGCGCTCGGCGTAGGACACCACGCGGAAACGATTAAAAAGATAGCCGACGTGCTGGGAATAGAAAGCGTGATAGTCAGATAAAGGAAATAAATATAAAAATCCCCGTTTACATGACGTAAGCGGGGGATTTTTTTGTTATATGTTCCGCATGGCGGAACGTTATATTCGCCTGCGGCGAGTTATATTCGCCTGCGGCGAGTTATATTCGGCTGATGCCGAGTTATATTCGTCTGCGGCGAGTTATATTCGGCTAATGCCGAGTTATATTCGGCTGACGCCGAGTTATATTCGCCTGCGGCGAGTTATATTTGGCTTCGACGAGTTGTTATTTTTTGCCGATTATCCGCTTTTTCCGTCTTTTGCAATCGAAATCACGGATTTCAAATGTTAACAATATGTAAAATCGTACATAAATTTTAAGATTACTCTTGACTTTTTTATTTATTATAGTATAATGAAACTACGCAAAGTGGCGCGGAAGTTATTAGATTTACCACTATAAGACCATAAAAGTGGATAAAGGTGTGGAAAATGTGGATAACTTTCAACAATGTGGAGCGAAAGGAGGGTGAAAAACCGTGTTTTTAGGCGAATTCAATCATACAGTGGATAACAAGGGCAGGGTTTTTGTACCCGCCTGCTACCGCGACCAGCTTGTCGGCAAGTTTTACGTGTCACGCACGGAGGACAAATGCATAAAGATCTACTCAAAGCCCGAGTGGGACAAGTTCTGCGCCAGATTTGAAAACATACCCGGAGAAAAGAACACCAAGTCCAGCCGTTTCATCTTCCGTTACGCCTACGAGGTGGAGCTCGATTCAAGCGGCAGGCTTTTGATACCCGAAAAGCTCCGCACACACGCGGAAATAAAAAAGGACGTCGTGATAATCGGCAGAAACACACTTGCGGAGATCTGGGATACCGATCTGTTCAACAAGTACGTTGAAGAAGAGGACCGCGAGGAGATCATGCAGTACATAGACGACGCGGGGATCCCGACGTGAGTACAAACACAAGCGCACAGGATTTTTCCCATTATTCCGTTTTATTGAACGAAACTATATCGGCGCTTGACGTAAAGCCCGACGGGATATACGTTGACCTCACGCTCGGCGGCGGCGGTCACAGTGAAAAAATAGCCGAAAAACTGATCACGGGAAGACTTGTCTGCGTAGACGCGGACACGACCGCGATAGAAGCGTCAAAAATAAGGCTGTTGCCTTATCAGGATAAAATAACCTTTGTCCACAGCTTCAATAACGAAATCGACGACGTGCTTGACAGTCTCGGCATCGGTCTTGTAGACGGCGCCGTTGCCGATCTCGGAGTATCGTCGTATCAGCTCGACAACGCGGAGCGCGGCTTTTCCTATATGCACGACGCACCGCTCGATATGCGTATGGACAGCGAAAGCGCCCTTACCGCGTACGACGTTGTCAACGGTTATAAAGAAGAAGAGTTAAAAAATATATTATATAAATACGGAGAAGAGAATTTCGCTCCCAAAATAGCCGCGGCTATATGCAAGAAAAGAGCCGAAGCGCCGATAAAAACGACGCTCGAGCTGTCGGATATCATTAAATCCGCCATGCCTGAAAAGGCGAAGACAGGCGGTCACCATCCGGCAAAGCGCTCTTTCCAGGCTATACGAATAGCCGTGAACGGAGAGCTGGACAGGCTTTCGGTGATGCTTAACAAGGTTATCGACCGGTTAAAGCCGGACGGCGTTTTTGCCGTCATCTCTTTCCACTCTTTGGAGGACAGGATAGTAAAAACGGCCTTTGCGGACGCCGCAAGGGGTTGTACCTGTCCGCCCTCGTTTCCCGTATGCGTATGCGGAAACAAAGAAAAAGTCAAAATTTTAACTAAAAAACCCGTTTTGCCGACGGAAAAGGAGCTATATGAAAATCCGAGGAGCAGGTCGGCAAAGCTTCGCGTCTGTAAAAAAATCTGAAAGGAGGGCGTCACGGTGAACGTATCGGCATTGACGACGATAAACAACAAACTGACAAAAAAAGAGCTTAAAGCGCAGGCGAACGCGGTAGACGTGCGCGCTCTGCCTAAGACGAAGATAGTATCGAGCGTTTTTACAACGGATAAAGCCGCGCACAAGAGCGTGCCGTACGGGATGCTGTTCATGATCTGCATTTTCACGATCGCCGCGCTTTTCATCACGTTTTTGTCCGTGCGCGTAAATGAAGTGAATAACGAAATATCCACGCTCAACTCCCGGCTTGCCGACATAAGAGAGCAGACTGCCGACGCAAAGGCGGAGATATTCGAGAAAAAGGATATAACCGCGATCCGTGAGACGGCGGAGCGTCTCGGCATGATACGCTCTGAATACCTGCCGGCGCACTACATAACAGTCGACGCGGAGGACAAGGTAACGGTCTACGAGGAAGAAGAAGAGAACAAGGAGTACAGCTTTACCGCGCTTTTGTCCGCTTTCGGTGACAGTATCGCTTCATTTTTAGAATATTTACGGTAAAACCTTAGTATTATTTATATAGCAATCGTCAATTTCGGGGTCATCTGCCGCAAGGCGGCGGACCCCGTTTCATCAAATAAGGAGCACCGAGGATGCCGTCTGTAAAGCCGAGAAAGATACACATAAGAGAGATCGCCACAGCCGTGGCGTTTATGCTTGTCGCCGTTGTTGCGATAGGCAGGCTTTTCTATTTACAGATAGTTTCGTATGACAGATATAAAAACGAGACCTCTGGCAGCATATCGTCTGAGACCGGGATCAAGGCGTCCCGCGGTCTCATAGTCGACGCGAACGGAGTTGTTTTGGCTGACAACAAGACGGTGGAGCGCGTGTTCATCTCACCCGCGGATATGAAAAGCGACGCGGAAAGACAGCTCGTCGCCGACAACCTGTCAAGGATCCTCGACGTTGATTACGACACGATATACGAAAAGACGTTGAAGAAAAACCGCAAGGACGAGACGGTGAAGAAAAACGTTGAAAAGGAAGAAGCGGACATGGTGCGCGCCTTTATCAACAAATACAGTCTTGAATCCGTTCACCTTGTAACGTCCACAACGAGATATTATCCGTTTGAAAATCTGCTCTCGCACGTCCTCGGCTTTGTCGGCTCGGACAATCAGGGCTTGTACGGAATAGAATATCAGTATAACGAATATTTGACGGGCGTAGACGGTAAGATAATCACGGCGAAAAACGGCTTGGGCCAGGATATGCCGTACGATTACGAGCAGTATATAGAGCCGCAGAACGGCTACAAGCTCGTACTTACCATTGACCAGACGCTTCAGTCCATACTTGAAAAATATCTTGAAGAATGTCTTGAAGAATCTGGCGCGGACAACAGAGTTACAGGCGTTATAATGGACCCGAAGACGGGCGGCATACTCGCCATGGCGACAAAGCCGGATTTCGACTGCAACGACCCGTACACGCTCGACGAAAAATCACAGAAGAAGTTAGAGGAATGCGAGTACGAGAAGGGAAGCGAGGATTATTTAAAGTATAATACCCGGCTTCTTATGGATATGTGGCGCAACAAGGCGATAAACGATCTGTACGAGCCGGGCTCCACGTTCAAGCCGATAACGTGCTCGATAGCGCTTGAAGAAGCGCTCGTCACGCACAGCACCGCGTTTTACTGCCCCGGATACCACAGAGTTGATGGCTACGGCATAGTACGCTGCCATAAAACCGAGGGACACGGCGCTTTGACGTTCGATCTGGGCTTGCAGCAGTCCTGCAACCCCGTAATGATGATGACGGCGGAAAGAATAGGCGAGGACACGTTCTACGACTATTATGAGGCATTCGGCTACACCTCGCTTACCGGGATAGATCTGCCCGGCGAGGCGGCGGGAATATTCCACTCCGAAAAGGATTTCAATAACGTTGAGTTAGCCGTATATTCCTTCGGTCAGACGTTCAAAACGACGGCGATACAGCAGCTTACCGCGGTATCGAGCCTGGCAAACGACGGAAACCTCGTAACGCCGCATTTAGTCAAGCGCATAGAGGACGACAACGGAAACGTTATAGTCGATTTTGAGACGAATATAAAAAGACAGGTCGTATCGGCTCAGATAGCCAACGAAGTTATGGCTGTGCTCGAAGAGGGCGTCGCAAACAAGCTCGGCTCGTCAAACGCGGGCGTAAAGGGCTACAAGGTCGCCGCCAAAACGGGTACGAGTGAAAAAAGGGATAAAAAAGACAAGGAAGGCGGATATTCTCTGCGCGTTGCGTCGTGCATATCCATCGCCCCGGCTGACGACGCGGCGGTCTCCATGATCGTCATAGTCGACGAGCCGACGCTGTCGCGTGAAGAGGGCTCGATGATCGCCGCGCCGTACAACAGCAAGATAATGAGCGAGGTCCTGCCTTATCTCGGTTATCTTCCGGTATACTCGTCCGACGACGAGCAGTACAAGAGCGTTGCTGTGGACAGCTACGAGGGAATGAATACGGAGGCCGCAAAAGAGGCTGTGAGAAAACTCGGTCTGTCCGCGGAGGTGATAGGCGAGGGCGGCGTGATACGCGCGCAGATGCCCGCCGCCGGTACCGAAATGACCGTAAAGGGCGGTAAGGTGCTCTTATACGCGACGGACGACGTGAATGAAAAGACCGTGACCGTGCCCGACCTTGTAGGCAAGAGCGTTACAGAATGCAAGGAGCTTTTGTCCGGCAGAGGACTTAACGTATCGCTGCTCGGAACTCCGTCGGATTCGGCAAACTGCTACGCGGTAAAGCAGTATCCCGAGGCGAATACAAAGGTCAAAGAGGGCTCTGTCATAAGCGTGGAATTCAGAATAGTCGAGCTTGACGATCACTCCTTATTATCAGAATGATTTGAATTGAAATTATCCGATATTCTTTCGGGCGTGCCGGTCATCGCCGTAACGGCTGATACGGACGCCGACGTAAAGGATGTTGTAAACAACTCGCAAAAAGCGGATAAAAACACGCTGTTCTGCGCTTACAAGGGCGAGCGCGAAAGCGGAGAGGACCATATAAAAGAGGCGCTTGCAAACGGCTGTAAAATCGTTTTGTGCGAGCGCCGACCCGAAATAAAGTGCGGATATATCCTGGTGCGCGACGCCCGTGAGGCGTACGCATATGCGTGCGCGAGCTTAAACAAAGATCCGCAGAAAAAACTGAGGCTCGCCGCGGTGACGGGGACGAACGGCAAAACGACGACGTCGACGATGCTGTATCACATCCTCTCGTCGCTTCACGGCAAGGCGGCGCTTATAGGCGGCGTGAACAATATCGTCTGCGGAAAAGAGTACAGATCGACACAGACCACGCCCGATCCGTCCGTAATATATAAAATACTGTCGGACGCCGCGTCGGAGGGCGCGGGATACGCGGTGATAGAAGCGTCTTCCCACGCGCTTGAATATAAAAAGCTTACGCCGTGCAGGTTCGAGATCGGCGCGTTTACGAATCTGACCGAGGATCACCTCGACTATCACGGCACGATGGACGATTATTTTGAAGCGAAGCTGAAGCTTATCCCGCTCTGCGAAAAATTCGTATCGAACGGTGACGACGTATATACAAAGCGCATAAACTGCCCGCATTTCTCTTTATACGACGGCGAATTCACGGCGAAAATAAAGCGGCTTGACAGGTACGGCGCGGAGTTTACGTACAACGGACAAAAAAGCGCGGAATGCGTTATACATCTTCCCGGCAAATTCAACGTGTATAACGCGCTTACGGCGCTATGCACGGCGGAGCTCATGGGCGAGGACGTGTCCGACGCCGCGGAAGCTCTCGGATCGTTCAAGGGCGTAAAGGGCAGGTTTGAGCTGCATAAAAGCAAATACGGCGCGGATATAATAATAGACTACGCGCACACGCCGGACGCGCTGCAAAACGCGCTTATTTCGGCAAGGGCGATTTGCGGCGGCAGGCTGATCTGCGTATTCGGCTGCGGCGGCGACAGGGACAAAGGCAAGCGAAGGCTTATGGGCGCCGTATCGTCTGATCTGTCAGATCTGACCGTTATAACAGAGGACAACAGCAGGAGCGAAAACGCCGCCGATATAATAGCCGATATACTTAAAGGCGTTGACAAAAGCGCGAAATACACGGTAATTAAAGACAGAAGAGAAGCGATATTATTCGCGCTCGGCACGGCAAAGCAGGGCGATACGGTACTGCTTGCCGGCAAGGGGCACGAGGATTACGAGATAAACAAAGACGGAACGCACCCGTTTTCCGAGTGCGGAATAATAAATGAATTTAACTGCGGAGGATACGTTGATGGCGATCATGACGGCAAAAGAGGCGGCAATTCTTTGTGAGGGTACGCTCAAAGGCGATCCCGGGGCTTTGATAAAAACGTTCGTGACGGATTCGAGAAAGGTCACGGAGGGCGCGATGTTCGTCGCGCTCAAAGGCGAGAACACGGACGGAAACAAATATCTTGAAGCGGCGGTCGACGCCGGCGCGTCGTGCGTGCTCGGTGAGCGCGAATCGGAGCGCGGCAACTGCATAGTGGTGCCGGACGCGCTGAAAGCCTTACAGCTTATGTCAAAGAAATTCCTTGACGGACGCCGTCCGAGAGTTTTCGCCGTTACCGGCTCCGTCGGCAAAACGACGACGAAGGAGTTCATATACTCTGTCATAAAAGAGGGCTATAAGACCCAGAAAACGATCGGAAATTACAACAGCATCATAGGCCTGCCCCTGACCGTGCTCGACGTTAAAGAGGACTGTGAGGCGCTCGTGCTTGAAATGGGAATGAGCAATCTGCACGAGATAGAGGTCATGTCCGATATAGCAAAGCCGGACGTCGCGGTTATCACGAACATCGGTACGTCTCATATGCAGATGCTCGGCAGTCAGGAAAACATTTTAAAGGCAAAGCTTGAAATAACTACCGGGATGTCGGACGGCGCGTATCTGATACTTAACGGCGACGACAGACTGCTGTGGCGTGAGCGCGACAGATTGAAAGAAAAATACAAAGTGCTGTATTATTCGTATATAAACGAAGAAGCGGATTACAGGATAATAAACCCGGAATTCCAGTCCGGCTCTCTGAAATTCGATCTCAAACGCCCGGACGGCGTGACCGTGCACGGCATAACCGCACCGACGGTCGGTATGCACAACGTGTATAACGCTGCGGCGGCTTATATCTGCGGCAGGGTCTTTGGTATGGACGATATAAAAATAAAGGACGGCGTCGCCTCGTTTGAAAACACGGGCATGAGACAGAAGGTATATAAAAAAGGCGATTACACGATACTCTGCGACTGCTACAACGCCGCGCCCGAATCAATGAAGGCCTCGTTATCCGCGCTTATGATGCTCGTGCGCGAATGCAGCGGCAGAACGCACGCCCTGCTCGGACAGATGATGGAGTTAGGCGATAATTCCGCGGCGATGCACCGCGACGTCGGCATAGCGGCGTTCGATCTGGGGCTCAATTACCTTTACACTTACGGCGAGGCGGCGAAGGAATACGCCGTCGGCGCCATGATAGAGGGGATGAACGAGGATAATATGATCTGCTTTGACGACGGTACGCCGTTTGAGGACGTTGCGAAAAGAATTCTCGACAGATGTTTGCCAAATGACGTCATACTGTTCAAGGCGAGCCGCTCGGTAGGGCTTGAGCGCGCCGTTGAAGCGTTTGAAAAACTGATAGACGAGAGGACGAAAAAATGACGCAGACGGTAATACTAATAATATCATTCGTACTGTCTTTTGTATGCTGTGCGCTCATAACGAGATTTCTGATACCCAAGCTGAAAAGCTTAAAAATGGGGCAGAAAATACTTGACATAGGGCCGAGATGGCATAAGGGCAAGGAAGGCACGCCCACAATGGGCGGCATAGCGATGATAATAACGCTGCTCGCCTTAACCGTCCTCGCACTCGTTGTCGGACTTATTAACGCGAATTTCAGATCCGTCACCTCGCGTCTCGCGCTCGTTTTCGGCTACGCGCTTTTAAACGGGCTTACGGGAATAATAGACGACAGGGTAAAGCTCTTAAAGAAACAGAACGAGGGCTTGAAGGCGTGGCAGAAATACGGCTTGCAGTTCATCTGCGCCGTGCTTTTCATCGTCGGTATGCGCTTGACGGGCAATATGGATACTACGCTTCATATACCGTTTACATCGATTTACGTTGACCTCGGCTTCTTCTACTATATAATAGCCGTACTGCTCCTTACCGGCGTCGTAAACGCCGTGAATCTGACGGACGGCATAGACGGGCTCGCCGCGTCCAACTCTTTGCTTGTCGGCGTGTTCTTCGCCGTCTGCGCGTTTACAAAGCTCGGCGGAAACGACGTTTCGCTTCTCGGCGGCGCGCTGTCCGGTATGTGCGGCGGATTTCTCGTATATAACTTTTACCCGGCTAAAATATTCATGGGCGACACGGGCTCGCTTTTCTTAGGCGGTCTTATAGCGGGCGGAGCTTTCATGCTCAATTCGCCGCTTACCGTCATACTTTTCGGACTTATATTCATAATAGAAACGGCGTCCGTCATATTGCAGGTCGCCTCGTTCAAGCTCACTAAAAAACGTATATTCAAAATGGCGCCGATACATCATCACTTTGAAATGTGCGGATGGTCGGAGATAAAAATAGTGACTGTTTTCAGCATAATAACCGCAGTCATGTGCATAGTATCATACTTTGCGTTAAGAGGAATAATGTAAATGACAGACGAAAACGCCGTAACAAAGACCGAACAGCCAAACCGACCGGCAAAAAGGCAGGTAAGGGAGAGAAATATATTCAGGGTCAGAGGGATGCCGGACATTCCTCTGCTTGTCATTATTCTCATTCTCGTCGGCTTCGGTCTCGCGATGGTATATTCGGCAAGCTATCCGTGGGCGGAGCACGACTATGACAACAGCTATTATTACGTGCAGAGACAGCTCATTTTCACCGGTATAGGCGCGGCTTTGATGATAGTTTTTGCGTCGCTTGACTATAAGATCTATATGAAATGGGGCTCGCCCGCGTTCTTCGCGATATCGTTTTTACTGCTCGCGTCCGTTCCGGTCATCGGTAAGAGCGTAAACGGCGCGAAGCGCTGGATAGACCTCGGCATTTTCAGATTTCAGCCGACGGATATAATGAAGCTGGCGCTCGTTATGATGCTTGCGTGGTACATAAGCCGTTACGTCGACGCCTACCGCGATTTCGACGAGAGGACGATAGCGCTGAAAAATAAAAGCTTATTCAAAAGAAAATTCAAGGAATGGTTTCCCGTCTTTATGCGCGAGGTCGCCGTTCCGTTCCTCATAGTCGGCGCGGTCTGCGCCGTAACGCTGCTTGAAAGACACCTTTCCGGTACGATAATACTTTTCCTTATCGGCTGGATCGTGATGCTCTGGGGCAGAGTATCGCTTCCGTGGCTGCTCGGCATTTTAGGCGCGGGCGGCGCGGGCGCGGCGTTCATCGCCATATTCACCGATTACACAAGCGACAGACTTAATACGTGGCTGAATCCGTATTCCGATCCGCTGGGCGACGGCTGGCAGGTCATCCAGGGCCTGAACGCAATCGGCTCGGGAGGACTTTTCGGCGTCGGATTTACAAACTCCACGCTCAAACACCTCTACCTGCCGGAGCCGCAGAACGACTTTATTTTCGCCATAGTCTGCGAGGAATTCGGATTTATAGGCGCTATCGGCCTGCTCATAATCTTCGGGCTTTTCGTATGGCGCGGATTCGTTATATCTGCAAAGGCGCCGGACTGCTTTTCAAGGCTTTTAGCCGCCGGCATAACGTGTAAAATAGCCGTTCAGGCGCTATTGAACATATTCGTCGTGACGGGACTTTTCCCGCCGACGGGCATAGCGATGCCGTTCATAAGCTACGGCGGCACGGCGCTTATAATTTTAATGGCGGAATGCGGGATTCTGCTCTGCATTTCAAGATTTTCAGCGGAGAAAAAGATATGAAAGTTATGATGACGGGCGGCGGCACCGGAGGACACATAAACCCGGCTATCGCCATAGCGGATATGATAAAGGACAATCAGCCGGACGCCGAGATAATCTTCGTCGGCACGAGCAAGGGCATGGAAAACCGCCTTGTCCCGCGCGCCGGCTATCAGCTCGAGCATATAGAGATACAGGGCTTGAAAAGAAGTCTGTCCTTGTCGAATATAAAGACGGCGTTTCTGACGCTCACAAGCGTTTCACGCGCGAAAAAGCTGTTAAAAAAGGAAAAGCCCGACCTCGTAGTAGGTACGGGCGGTTACGTCTGCTATCCGTTATGCCGCGCGGCGTCGGCGCTTAAAATCCCGACGGCGGTGCATGAATCGAACGCCGTCCCCGGTCTTGCCGTGCGTATGTTATCACCTTACGTCGATATAATTTTCACAAATTTTGACGCCGCGTCAGAGCATATAAAACCGAAATACAGAAACAAGATAATAAAGGTCGGCAACCCCGGAAAGAGAGCCGACAGAGCCGTTACGAGAGAGCAGGCAAGAGAAGCGCTCGGGATAAAACAAAGATTTAACGTCCTCGTCTACGGCGGCTCGCTCGGCGCTGATACGATAAACAACGCCGCCGCGGAGTTTGCAAAAAAGTACCTGCCAAACCGCAAAGACGTTCTTTTGACGCACGCCGCGGGCGTTGCAAATTACGAGGAAGTTAAGCAAAAATACGGCGACGCCGCGGATACGGAAAACCTGCAGCTGCTCGATTATATCTACGATATGCCGGTAAGGCAGGCGGCGGCGGACGTCATAATCTGCCGTTCCGGCGCCATGACGACGTCGGAGCTTGCCGAGGCGGGACGCGCCGCGATATTCGTCCCGTCGCCGAACGTAACGGACGATCAGCAGTACAAAAACGCAAAGGCGTTGGCCGATAAGGACGCCGCGCTTCTGATACGCGACGCGGATTTCAACGCCGACACGATGAACGAGGCGATAGAAAAGCTTTTATCGGATAAACAGCTTAGAGAAAAGCTGTGCGAAAACATAAAGGAATTCGCCATACCCGACGCAAACGAGAGGATATACGATAATCTTTGTAAAATAGCGGGGACAGGGAAATGAACGGCGGAAAAGGCTCCGACTTTCAGTTTGAAAACGGCCGCATAATAAGGTTGCAGAACGATACGGAAACGGAGGATACCGACGTATCGGAGGACACTCAGTCAAGGCGCGCGCTCGAAAGCTACCGCGAAACGAGAGCGAGAAGAACGGCGATAAGAAGAACGCTCGCCGTGTGCATAATATCCGTCGTCGTGCTTTTGCTCGTCGGCGTATTTGTGTTTCTGTTTTTCAGGATAAACGACGTGAAAATAGAGGGCTCCGAGCGGTTTTCGCAGGAGGAGCTTTATTCCGCACTGAAATTGTCAAAAAACTCAAATCTGTTTTTCACAAGCGCCGGAACGCTTGAAGAGAGGCTGCGCGCCGCGTACCCCTCGCTTGATAAGATAACGATAAAAAAACAACTGCCGGACAAGCTCATTATAACCGTCACGGACGGCGTTGCGGAGTATTATCTTGAAACGGGCGGCGATATTTATTTACTGACGCGCGAGCTTAAAATAACGGAGCGCGTGAAGACCGCGCCGTCGGGCTGCGTGGAGCTTAAAACGTGCGACGTCAAAAGCGCGATCATAGGCGAAAAACTGACGTTCAAAACGACGACGCACTATAACTATCTCTGCAAGCTTTTGGGCGAGGTGAGAGAGCATAAGATCGCCGAACATATAAAGCTTATCGATATGTCGGAGAAATTCAACGTCAAGGTGATATACGACGACAGATTTAAAATAATAATAGGCGACGCGGAGAACGCGGGGGTCAAACTGAACCTCGCTTCGGACATAATAAAGACCTTATCCGACGCGGATAAGGGCGTGATAGACGCGTCTGATATCGAAAAATGTTCTTTCAGAAAGACAAACGACATATATTGACAAAATATTAAATAAAAAAATCGAAAAAAATAAGAAAATTTGCAAAAAAGCTATTGCAATATAATAAAAAACATACTATTATATAATTGTTGGATAAAAATCTCTATCTGATTATACATACAAATACAAACCGCATTAGGAGGATATAAAATGCCATACGAAGTTGAACCCACCCTCGACAATCTCGTAAAAATCAAAGTTATAGGTGTAGGCGGCGCGGGAAATAACGCCGTTAACAGAATGATCGCGTCAAATATTGTCGGCGTAGAATTCATAGCCGTTAATACTGATAAGGTCGTACTTCTCAATTCGTCCGCTCAGACGAAGATACCGATAGGCGAAAAGCTCACGAAGGGTCACGGCGCCGGCGCCAATCCCGAGATCGGAGCAAGAGCGGCAGAGGAAAATATTGAAGAATTAACCGCGGCGATAGAAGGCGCGGATATGATATTTGTCACCGCCGGTATGGGCGGCGGCACCGGCACGGGCGCGGCTCCCATCATAGCGAAAATAGCGAAGGAAATGGGCATACTTACCGTAGGTATCGTTTCCAAGCCGTTTGCGTTTGAGGGCAGAAGAAGAATGGAGCAGGCGGAGACCGGTATAGAAAAGCTTGCCGAGTCGGTCGACTCCCTTATCATAATCCCGAACGAGAGATTGAAGCAGGTCTCCGACACGAGGATAACGCTTGCAAACGCCTTTGAAATAGCGGACGACGTACTGCGCCGCGGCGTTTCAAGTATAGTTGAGCTCGTAAACGGCACCGGCATAATCAACCTCGACTTTGCCGACATCAGCGCCGTTATGAAGGACGCCGGCTTCGCTCACATGGGCGTGGGCGCCGCAAAGGGCAAGGACAAAGCGGAAATGGCGGCAAGAGCCGCTATATCGAGCCCGCTGCTCGAAACCACGATCACCGGCGCGCGCGGCATAATCATCAACGTCACCGCATCGCCCGACATCGGACTTGACGACGTTATCACCGCGTCAACGCTCATTTCGAACGAGACGCACGCGGACGCAAACGTTATCTGGGGCGCGAACTTCGATAACGACTTAGAGGACGAGATGAAGATAATCGTCATCGCCACCGGCTTTGACGGATCTATCAAGGGCCCCGTCGGTAAGACTTCGGTCCAGCCGAAGAAACCGGAACAGCCCGTGATCACAACGGTACAGCCGCCCAAACCCGTGGCTCCCGTAGTGACCGCTCCCGTGGTCGAACCCGCGGTCGAGCAGAAGCCCGCGAAGAAAGAGGAAGAGGATAACGGTATATCCGACGACGAGTTCGCACAGATAATGAAGATCTTAGCCGACAGACAGGGCAACGTTTAATTAAGAATTAAGAATTTCGGATAGGCGGGACTTGTTCCCGCCATTCGTTTTGAAAACGGTGAAAATATGATAAAACGATTTTGCAGTTATTACAAGCCGAATTTAAAGATGTTCATATTCGATATGTTCTGCTCGCTCGCGGTCGCGGTGTGCGATCTGTTTCTGCCCGTCGTGTCGAGGAGCATAATAGACGAGTACATACCGGATAAGAACATCAGATCCATATTCATATGGCTCGGAGTTCTGGTCGCCATATACACGGTAAAAATGATCGGCGCGTACTGCGTGCAGTACCTCGGTCACATGGTCGGCGTAAAGATGCAGTATCAGATGAGGAACGAGGTCTTTGCGCATATGCAGAAGCTTCCGTTCTCGTATTTTGACGACAATAAGACCGGCACAATTATGTCGCGTATAATAAACGATTTAATGGACGTGTCGGAACTGGCGCACCACGGGCCGGAAAACCTGTTTTTGGCGACCATACTTTTGATCGGCTCGTTCATACTCATGGCGCAGGTGAATATTTGGCTTACGCTTATAATCTTTCTGTCAATGCCGCCTCTCGTTATTTTCGCCATGTTCAAGCGTGTAAAGCTCGGAAAAAGCTTCACCAAAATGCGCGAGCAGGTCGGCGAGGTCAACGCCGCGCTTGAAAACAGCATTTCGGGCATCAGAGTATCAAAGGCGTACGACAACGCGGATTATGAGCTTTCTCATTTCAAAGAGAACAACGACAAATTCGTTGAGGCGCGCCGCGGCGCGTATAAGGCGATGGCGGAGTTCTCGTCCGGCAGCGATTATATTATTGACCTTTTGAGCGTTATAGCGCTCATTTCAAGCGGATATTTCGCGATACGCGGATATATAAGCCCCGGCGATTTCGCGCTGTTCATGATGTTTTCAAACGTCTTTATCTCGCCCATAAAGCGGCTTATCGGCTTTATTGAGCAGCTGCAATCCGGTATCACCGGCTTTGAGAGATTTACGCAGATACTCGACACGGAGCCCGAGCGCGATAAAGAAAACGCCGAGGAGCTGAAGGACGTGCGCGGCGACGTGGAATTTGATAACGTAACTTTTGATTACGGCACCGGAAAGACCGTTTTGTCGGACATAAGCATAAAAATCCCCGCGGGAAAAACAGTGGCGTTCGTCGGCCCGTCCGGCGGCGGAAAAACAACGGTATGCAACCTCATCCCTCGCTTTTATGAGATAAAAGAGGGAAGTATTAAGATAGACGGTCACGATATAAGAGATTTAACGCGCAGCTCGCTCAGAAACAGCATAGGCATAGTCTCGCAGGACGTTTTCCTGTTCACCGGTACGGTGTATGAGAATATCCTCTACGGAAGACCCGACGCGACGCGCGGGGAGGTCGTAGAGGCGGCAAAACGCGCGAATATAGATGAATTCATAAAAACGCTGCCGAACGGCTACGATACCTACGTAGGCGAGCGCGGAGTAAAGCTCTCCGGCGGACAGAAGCAGAGGATATCGATAGCCCGCGTGTTCCTTAAAAACCCGCCGCTTCTGATACTTGACGAGGCGACCTCCGCGCTCGATAACGCGACGGAATTACAGATACAGGACGCCCTCTCAAAGCTCGCCGTCGGAAGGACTACGCTCATCGTCGCGCACCGTCTGACAACGATACGCAACGCCGACGAGATAATCGTAATGGACGACACGGGAATAAAGGAGCGCGGCACGCATAAACAGCTGCTCGAATTAAACGGCATCTACGCAAATCTGTATAACTCTCAATTCAGGGAAGAGTAATTTTGATTTATTCATGCTTTTGTCTTTGAAATAAATAATATTTTAGGTTAAATAAAGGTAATTCCATGCCAAAGAAAAAAACTCATAGTGAATTCATTGAAGAATTAAAAATAATAGATCCTAATATTCAAGTAATTGACAAATATATGAATAATCATACTTCTATAAGAGTTAAATGTTTAAAATGCGGTAGAGAATGGAGACCAACCCCACATGATTTGTTACAAGGAAAAGGTTGCAAATATTGTAAAATAAAAGAGTTTTCAGATAAAAGAAGAAAACCGCATATAGAGTTTATAAAAGAACTTTCTGTAATCAATCCAAATGTTGATGTATTAGAGGAATATAAAGGAAGACATATTAAAATTGATGTAAAATGTAAAATATGTGGTTTAATTTGGAAATCAACACCAGGTGATTTATTAGATGGATGTGGATGTAGAAAATGTAGCATTAAAAAAAGATCCGAAAAAAACAAGATGAGTCATCTTGATTTTGTATCGAGAGTATCAGATTTAAACCCAAATGTTGAAGTACTCAGTATGTATAATGGTGTAAATCAAACAGTTGATACTAAGTGTAATAAATGTGGTAATATATGGAAGCCAAAAGCTGTAAGCTTGCTTCAAGGAAGAGGCTGCCCTATATGTGCACTCAAAAATAAATCTGATAAACAAAGAAAAACAACAGAAAAATATGTTGCTGAATTATTTAATATTCACCCGAATCTTACTGTTTTAAGCGAATATTTAGGCGATAGTTACCCAATTAAAGTACGCTGTAATGTGTGTGATTATATATGGGAACCACAAGCAGGATCATTATTACGGAGTTGGGGTTGTAAAAGATGCTCAAAATCGGGAACGAGTTATATTGAGCAATGCATATTTATTGCTTTGTCTAAAGTAATTGGCGGAGACATGGTATTATCTAGAGATTGTTCTGCAATAGGTATGGAATTGGATATTTATATCCCAGATTTAAGATTTGCCGTTGAGCCTGGAAGTTGGACTTTTCATAAAAATAGTTTATCGCGTGATTTAGTTAAACGCCAAAAATGTGCCGAACTTGGGATTGAACTAATTACAGTATACTATGACTTTCCAAAAGATTTTTGTAGTCCTTTTAATGATAATTGCATTCTTTTTGTTAATGATAGTCCTTGTAGCATTAATAATTTGATATATTCTATTTTTGATATCATGAAAATTAAATGTGATTTCACCGAACAAGAATGGGAAGATATAAAAAAAGAAGCAAAAGAAAACTCGATGGGTAAGAATACAGAAAAATTCAAAGAAGAATTGATGGCAATCAGCCCAGAATTAACTGTATTAGGCATCTATCAAGGGTCAAAAATTCCAATTCTTATGAAATGCAATTGTTGTGGCAAAACATGGAGCATACGCCCAAACAATTTGTTGGCTGGTCAAAAATGCCCAGATTGTTCAATAAAGTATTTGGCTTTAAAACAAACGAAATCACATGAAAAGTTCTGTAAAGAATTAAGCATAAAACAACCTAATATTGAAGTTCTAGGAACGTATGAAAAGAGTAAAATCCCTCTATTATTGAGATGTAAAGTGTGTGGAAAACAATGGAAAGCAACACCGAATTCACTATTAAACGGAGAAGGATGCCCTGATTGTGGTTTAATAAAAAAAGCTAAAAAAAGAATGAAAACGAGAGAAGAATTTGAACTTGAGTTGTTTCAGGCTAATCCGGATTTTCAACTGATAAGTGAATATGAGGGCACTACAAAACAAGTTAAATTAAAATGTAAAAAATGTGGGTATACGTGGACAAGAGTAGCGAGGAAAATTCTTGAGAATCCAATACATAAACATATGAATGAACTCCATTCAAATGCTTCAGATCAGTATTAATAATAAACAAGCAAACTATATTTGTTTAAAATTAATTAATATAAAAAATATTATGCTCCATAGAGAATAAGTCAGGTTTGAGGATGTTTCAAACAGAGTAAATTTAGTGACGTAAGCTTTGTCTATAGATACAGACGCTTGCAGATCTGTCAAAAAGCAGAATAATGCTTATAGTTGCCCACCGCCTGACGACCATAAGAAACGCCGACGAGATAATCGTAATGGACGACACGGGTATAAAGGAGCGCGGCACGCATAAACAGATGCTCGAATTAAACGGCATCTACGCAAATCTGTATAACTCTCAATTCAGGGAGATATAACTTTATTTATTCATATTTTTGTGGTAAAATAGGATAACCGTGCGGGTATGGCGGAACTGGCAGACGCGTTGGATTTAGGTTCCAATGGGCA